>NZ_FNCS01000020.1 GCF_900100665.1 Pelagibacterium luteolum | reverse complement strand
CACCCCGCCTGAGGGCTTCCGCTCGCCAGCCAAACAACTGAGAGGCCTGTATCCCGATCTCGCGCGCCAGGGCCGAAACGTTCGTCCCCGGTTCAAAGCTCCGCGCCACTACCTCTGCCTTGAACGCATCAGACCATCGACGCCGTCGTGCCATCGGTGCGCCTTCCAGCCGATCAGGCACCGCCTCGATCAGATGGAAACTTCTATCCCCAGGCATAGTCGCAGACATAGAACATGACACCCATCACAAACTCTCAGGTGCCAATAGCGCCCCAGGAAAGACGGCAACAGACGGGGTGACCTTCGCGCTTACGGAGAAGTTGGGGGGAACGCGGTTCATCTAACTGACCCAGACGACCCCCTCACCCGGCTCTATCCCCAAGGGAGAGGGATTCAGGCGGGGTGTTTGGGGCGTTTTGTCGGGAACGTCAGTTCAGAAGAGCCAGGGAGAGATTTAGGATGGTGGCGAAGCTTACCCAGGCGGCGTAGGGGATGAACAGCAGCGCTGATAGGCGGTCGCGGGGCCAGCGGTTTACGATGAAGGCGAGGATGGTGGCCAGCATGGGGATGATTACGGCCAACGCGAGCCAGAGGTTTTCGGCGCCGAAGAAGGTTGGTGACCAGGCCCAGTTGAGGAGCATCTGGGCGATCCAGAGGCCCATGGCGGCGGAAAAGCCCTCCGTCATGACCGTGCGCCAGCCGGCAATCGCGATCATCACGTAGAGCGTGAACCAGACGGGGCCGAAGACCCAGTTGGGCGGATTGAAGGGCGGCTTTTCGAGGCCGGCATACCAAAGGCCGGGGGCCGTCTGGGTGCCGATGAGTGCACCGATGCCGACCACCGCCACAATGAAGGCGGCGAGGATGGCGAGGGCGCGGGGGTTTTTGAGGTTGTTGACTGTGATTGTGCTCATGATGAGCTTTAAACGATGCGGGATCGCGTTTGGTTCAGGCGTTGCAATCGCGCTCGAAATCGAGGGCATGGCTGCCTGTTCTGCCGTCGCCGTCCTGGTAGTTGATCAGGACGCCGCTTTCGTTGGGCGTCCAGACGAGATCGATATTGATAAAGACAGGCTCGATGGCCTCGATGTCGATGCCGCAGCGGATTTGGCGCGCGGCGAGATCGGGGCCGGGGACTTCGATGACCGCCTGATGGGTGCATCCGCCGGGCTCGCAGGTCTCAACGAGGTAGAGGTCGATCTGGCCGGATGGTGATGTGAAGGCGTGGCGGGCATCACCGGTGGTGTCGGCAGCGAAGAACAGCGCCCCGAGGACGGCCAACATGGCCAATGCCAGAAACACGGCGGAGCCCAGGATGATCGCAATCCACCGCCGCTTCATCGCCTACCCCCGTCGGAATGCGGCGCAGAAGAATCCGTCAGTGTCGGTCGCCGCTGGGGTCAGGGTAACCGTATTGCCGTTTCGGCTCAAAGGTTTTGGTGCGTCGGGGAACAGGGAGTCCCAGCGCTGCGTCAAAGAGACGAGTTCGAATTGGGGATGGCGGGCCAGGAAGGCATCGACCTGATCGTCGTTTTCTTCCGGCAGGATGGAGCAGGTTATGTAGATCAACTCGCCACCGGGTTTGACGAATGTTGTGGCGCGATCGAGGACCTCGATTTGCTCGGCGATGCGGGTTTCGAGCTGGGCGGGGGTGAGCTTCCATTTGGTATCGGGACGGCGGCGCCAGGTGCCCGTGCCCGTGCAGGGTGCGTCGACGACGACGCGGTCCATGCGGGCAGTGAGATCGTCGAGCGCGTTGGGATCGGGGTTGCGAACCTGGACGTTGCGGGCGCCGTTGCGCTTAAGGCGCTCGTGGATGGGCGCAAGGCGGGTGCGGTCTGTGTCGAAGGCGAATATCTGGCCGGTGTTGGCCATGGCAGAGGCCAGGGCGAGGGACTTGCCCCCTGCCCCGGCGCAGAGATCGAGCACCTGTTCGCCCGGCTTGGCGCCGGCCAGGAGCGAGACGATCTGGCTGCCCTGATCCTGAATTTCGAACTTACCCTTTTGGTACGCCTCATCCGCCTGAACATTGGCGGTGCGGGCATCGGCGGGGCCAGAAGGGATACGAAGACCGTCGGGGGAGATGGCGGTCTCTTGCGGGGTGAAACGGGCGAGCGATTTTGCGACGCGCACGCGGTCGGATTTGAGGCGATTGGCGCGCATGTCGAGGGGGGGACGGCCTGTCATGCCCCTGCCCTGCTCGACCCAGCCTTCGCCGAAATTGCGTTCGAGCGATGGGGCGAGCCATTCCGGAATATCGGCCCTGATGTGGTCGGGCGCGTCGGAAAAAGCTGAATCGGAAGAAAGGTTTGCCGCTTCGGCTTCGGAAATTGATTCCGGGCCAAACTTGTCGGCGCTGAAGTCCTGATTCAAGGCGTTAATGTCTTGATTCCACTCGCTGACGACGACCGAGAGGACGAGCGCACGGGGCGTATCCTCGCCCATGCGGTGGGCGTGGGAAGCACGTTTGCGCAGGGCGTCGTAGACAAGGTTGCCAATGGCGGCGCGGTCGCCGGAGCCGGCGAAGCGATGGTCGAGGGCCCAGCCCTTGAGCGCTTCTGAGGCGGGACGCTTACGCTGGTCCATATCGGCGATGATTTCAATCGCCGCAGCGATCCGTCCGGGAAGGCGCATCAAAGGGCTCCGAAAGCTAAAATGAGCCGCACGAGGATGGCGATCCAGAGTGCGATGAGGGTGAAAAAGCCAAGCACATAGGCTGTGAAGCGCTGATAGACGTGGTTGGACGTGACGTGGATGGTGGCATGCGCGATGCGCGTGCCGACGAACATCCAGGCCAGAACGGCCTCAATCCAGCCCGCCCCGAGATAGATCGCCATCCCGGCGCCGATGGCGAACAGGACGGGGAGCTGGAACTGGTTGTCGAAGGCGTTGGAGGCCTTCTGCACCTCTTCCGGCCATGGGTCGCGCTTGAGCGCGATGTCGCGCACCGCGATCTTTTTTTGCGCGACCAATGGCAGGCGCCGCCGTCCGAGGATGAACAGCAGCGCCATGGTGAGAACACCCTGCGCCCAGAGCGCGCAAAGGATCAGCAGGGTGGTCGAGGTCATCGGCTACTTTCCGCGGTAGTTGGGGCTTTCGCGCGTAATGGTGACGTCGTGGACGTGGCTTTCGCTGAGCGCGGCGCCCGATATCTTTACGAACGTCGCTTCGCGGCGGAAGGTTTCGAGATCCTTCGACCCGGTGTACCCCATGGCGGCACGCAGGCCACCGGCGAGCTGGTGGAGGACCGCGCCCGCCTGGCCCTTGTAGGGCACTGCGCCCTCGATGCCCTCTGGGACGAGCTTCATCTGATCGCTGACTTCCTGCTGGAAATAGCGATCGGCCGAACCGCGCGCCATGGCGCCGACCGAGCCCATGCCGCGATAGGATTTGTAGGAGCGGCCCTGATAGAGATAGACCTCGCCGGGGCTTTCGTCGGTGCCGGCCAGAAGTGAGCCGACCATGGCGACGGACGCGCCGCCGGCCAATGCCTTGGCAAGATCCCCCGAGAATTTGATGCCGCCATCGGCGATTACGGGGATGCCCTGCTTGTCGGCTTCCTCAGCGCAGCCCATGACGGCGGCGAGCTGGGGCACGCCGACGCCGGCGACGATGCGGGTGGTGCAGATCGAGCCCGGGCCAATGCCGACCTTGATCGAATCCGCCCCGGCATCGATCAGCGCCTTGGTGGCTTCGGCAGTCGCGACATTGCCGGCGACGATGCGGGTGGAATTGCTCTCACGCTTGACGCGCTCGACGGCTTCGGCAACGCGAACCGAGTGACCGTGTGCCGTGTCGATGACCAGAAGGTCGACGCCGGCCTCGATGAGCGCCATGGAGCGCTCGAAGCCCTGATCGCCGGTGGTGGACGCGGCGGCGACGCGGAGGCGACCCTGTGCGTCCTTGATAGCGGAAGGGTGAAGTTGGGCCTTTTCCATGTCCTTGACGGTGATCAGGCCGATGCAGTTCTGGTGCTCGTCCACGACCAGCAGCTTTTCGATGCGGTGCTGATGAAGGAGCTTTTTGGCTTCGTCCTGGCTGACGCCTTCGCGGACCGTGATCAACTGATCGCGGGTCATCAGGTCGGAAATCTTCTGGCGTTGATTGTTGGCGAAGCGCACGTCGCGGTTGGTGAGGATGCCGACGAGCTTGCCGTTGTTACGGCCACCGCTGCCGCCATTGGCGACGACGGGGATGCCGGAAATCTTGTAGCGATCCATGAGCGCGTAGGCGTCGGCCAGGGTCGCGTCGGGGCCGATGGTAATGGGATTGACCACCATGCCGCTCTCGAAGTGCTTGACCTGTTTGACCTGTTCGGCCTGCTGCTCGGGCGTCAGATTGCGATGGATGACGCCCATGCCGCCCGCCTGCGCCATGGCGATGGCCATGTTGGATTCGGTGACGGTATCCATGGCCGAGGACAGGATCGGCAGATTGAGCACGATATCCTTGGTGACGTAGCTCTTGATGTCGACGTCGGTCGGCAACACGTCCGAGCGTGCCGGCTGGAGCAGGACGTCATCGAAGGTGAGCGCAGCATCGCCCGTGATGGAGGAAATGATTTTTGCCAAGGCCAGACCCTTTCATGCTCTCATCCCAACAGGGATGAAAATGATTTGAGCGCTGCCGGCAAGCGGGGGAGCCCTCTTGCGGATCGACAACGCGACAATTCAACGATGTTTTTATGAGGACGCGCCGACGGCTGTGTGTCCGCCTCTTCGCCCGCATTTCCGCTTGGTCGGCGGGAAATGGGAAGAGACTCACGCCGACTGTGGGTTGGCGAGGGTGATTAACACTGGATTGGGGGTTTGGGAAGTGGTTGCGCGGATTCAGGGATTACGTCTTTCGCCGCTGGTGCTAATCTGGAGGTCTGGCTGGAGGGCTTGGATATGATTTATCTGTTCTGTCTCCTCTTGGGTCTGGTTGCGGGGTTGCGGGCGATGACCCCCGCCGCCGCGCTGAGCTGGGCCGCATTTTTGGGGTGGATCGACCTGTCGGCGACCCCATTTGCCTTTCTTGGACACCCCGTGACGCCGTGGATCCTTACGCTTCTCGCACTGGGTGAATTCGTTACCGACCAATTGCCGCAGACGCCGAGCCGGAAGGTGCCCGTTCAGTTCGGGGCGCGGCTGGTGATGGGTGCGCTGGCGGGCGGCATACTCGCCCTGCCCTCGGGCCTGTGGCTCGGTGGGGCGGTTGCCGGTGTGGTTGGCGCGGTGATCGGCACGCTGGGCGGCTACGAGGCGCGCAGGCGGCTGGTGGCGTCCAATGGGGGCAATGATCGCCCGATCGCGCTGCTCGAAGATCCAGTGGCCGTCATTCTGGCGCTGATCGTCGTGTGGCTCGCCTGATGGCGGAGCGGTTCGACGCCATCGTCGTCGGGGCCGGACAGGCGGGACCTCCGCTGGCAGCGCGGCTGGCGGGCAAAGGCATGCGTGTGGCGCTCGTCGAGCGCAAGCTGTTGGGCGGCACTTGCGTCAACACCGGATGCACGCCGACCAAGGCGATGGTGGCCAGTGCCTCTGTCGCCCATATGGCGCGGCGGGCGCGTGACTATGGGATCGTGATCGGCGGCAATGTCGGGGTGGACTTGGGAGCTGTCATCAGGCGCAAGGACGAGATCGTAGCGGCGTCGCGCAAGGGGCTGCAGGACTGGTTGGGCGGCACTGACAATCTCGATGTCATCGAGGGGCATGCGCGGTTTGTGTCCGCCAAGACGCTCCGCGTCGGCGAGCGGGAGCTTACGGCGCCGCAGATTTTCCTAAATGTGGGTGGGCGCGCGGTTATTCCGCAGTACCCCGGGGTTGAGGATATTTCGCCGCTGACCAACAGCACAATTCTGGAGCTGACCGAGACGCCACGCCACCTCGTGGTGGTGGGCGGTGGGTATATCGGGCTCGAGTTCGCGCAGATGTTTGCACGGTTCGGCAGCAAGGTGACGCTGGTCGAGCGCGGGGACCGGCTGATCAAGCGTGAGGACAAGGATGCGTCCGAGACTGTGGCGAAGATACTGGGTGATGACGGGGTGGAACTTCGGCTGAACGCCAACTGCATCGCCTTCAGCCAGACGGCGGATGGGCCAGAGGTTCGGGTCGACTGCACGGCGGGCGCGCCGTCGATTGCGTGCTCGCATGTGCTGCTGGCTGTGGGACGGCGGCCCAATACCGATGATCTGGGGCTGGACCAAGCGGGCGTTGCTACGGACGAGCGCGGGTATATCGGCACGGATGCGCAGCTGAGGACGCCGGTGGAGGGCATCTGGGCGATGGGCGATTGCAACGGGCGGGGTGCGTTCACGCACACGGCGTATAATGACTTCGAGGTCATCGCCGATGCGCTGGATGGTGGGCATCGCTCGGTCGAGGCGCGGGTCGATGCCTATGCGCTCTATACCGATCCACCGCTCGGGCGAGCCGGGATGACAATCGCCGAGGCGAAGCGCGCCGGCCACAAAATTCTCGTGGGCAAGCGCGCCATGACAAGGGTGTCGCGCGCCAAGGAAAAGGGCGAGAGCGAGGGGTATATGAAGGTGATCGTTGATGCCGACAGCGACCGGATTTTAGGCGGGGCGATTTTTGGCGTTGGTGGCGACGAGGCCGTGCATGTGCTGGTCGATGCTGTGCAGACGCGTATGACCGCGAAGGAGCTCAAGGCGATCATGCATATTCACCCGACGGTCAGCGAATTGATCCCGACGATCCTGGGTGAGTTGGAGGACGCGTGAGACCGGCCACGCAGGATGCGTGGCCGCGTGTTGGAGCGATCAGGCTTCCGCCGAGGCGGACATATCCATCCAGACGGGCTCGAAGATGTTGCCGTCGGGATCTTCGAAGGCACGGCCGTACATGAAGCCGAGGTCCTGTGGGGCGCGGATATCGGATTTGCCGCCGTTCTTGCCTGCGGTTTCCGTGATGGCGTCGACCTCCGCTTTGCTGTCCATGGACAGCGCGATCAGCGCGGCCGCCGTTGCGTGGGCATCGGCGATAGGTTTTGTGGTGAAGGTCGAGAAGTAGGCATGCTTGAGCAGCATGAAGGTTATCTCTTCGGACCACATCATGGACGACACATCGTCGTTGGAGAAATCAGCGTTCTTGGTGCAGCCGATGGCTTCGTAAAAGCGGGTGGAGGCGTCTAGATCTTTGACGGGCAAATTGATGAAGATCATCTTTGGCATTTCGGGTTCCTCTTTGGTTGGGACAGCGTCCCCGTTATGATTTTAAGACGGGTGGGACGGCTTCGGGCCGACATCTCGACGCGAATTTTTATGCGTTTATCTCGCCGTCGACGATGACTTCGGGGCTGCGAAAGCCCATTGCTGCCCAGACGCCGAAGAGTTTGGCGTAAAAGCCCGCCGTGTGCAGTGCGCCGCTGGGAATGCTGTCGTCGAGCGCAGGAAGGTCGTTGCGGTCGGCGGTCATGGTGCGGATGGTCATGGCAGGGCGGTCCGCCTCCGGCCAAAGCGCGGCATAGATGCTCATCCAGTGTCCGCCCTTGAATTCGAGAAACATCGGCGTGTTGCAGCACGTAGCGACAATGCGGCGGGTGACTGATTTGGGGGTGAGCCGAAAGGCTTTGAGGTGTTCGGCGCCCTGGGTGATGTGCGCCCTATCCTTGCGATAGAGAATAAATGGCGTGCCGCCATTGTCGGCGAGTATTGCAGGTGCCCCTGGCAGGCCACCGAGGCGTTGGGCAGCCTCGCGGCACGAATTGCAATGGCACTCGGTGGTGATGAACGGACGTCCCTGGACGTCGAGATGGACTTTGCCGCATTTGCACGCGAGTTGCGTGGTGGTCATCAACTTCCCCTTCGATGGTGTTCGATCACAGGACGATCCTGGTTCAGCCGTTCCGACAGGGTGATGCACAATTTGCCCAATGATAGTGCGTTCGACACGTGAAGGAAAAGAAAAACTGGCTCAAGTCATTGTTTTACTAGGGCTTTCTTAGGGCTGGGACGGTCTGGACGCGGTTACTCAAATTGTTGCGATGGAACGGCCTGGCGTCGAGCGGGTTACTCTGACCCCAAGCCAAGAGGAGACCACAATGGATCACACTCAACACGTTCGCCTGAACACGACAGAACTCAACGAAGCCGTGCTCAAGGATGCGACGATCTATGGCGCTGACGACCACAAGGTCGGCAAGATTTCGCACCTGCATGGCACCGGCCCTGCGGCCCAGGCGATCGTCGATGTCGGCGGATTTCTCGGGATCGGCGCAAAGCCGGTAGCGGTTCCGCTCAGCCAGCTCGAATTCATGCGCGACGAACATGGCGACGTCCATGCAGCAACGACATGGACAAAGGATGAGCTCAAGGAAATGCCTGAGCACCATCATCACTGATTTCTGCTGAAATCGGACATGAAAAAGGGGCGGGAAATTTTCCCGCCCCTTCTTTTTGGCTATTGGCCGATCAATCGAAAGTCAGGTCGCGCATCTGCGGCTTGTTTTCAGGATGGATCGGCATGTTGATGCCTTCACGCATGGCGTAGGCCAGCGGGTTGTTGTGCAGCGGCAGCAGGAAGCGATCTTCTTGAACCACGTCCCAGATGTCTGCGACAGTCTGGTCACGCACCGCGGTGTCGGTTTCCGTACCCAGGGACTCGATCATCGCGTCGAGTTCGGGATTGGAATAGCCGGTCGGGTTGTAGGTGCCGTAATTGCCGCCCTTGGTGTGGACCAGATCATTGAAGATATAGGCCGAGTCAAAGGTGGGGACGCCCCAGCTCATGATGTAGAACTCGGATTCGCCGCTGGTGATGAGCGGGGAATGCTGAGCCTGCGGACGCGAGGTGAGGTTCACTTCGATGCCGATCTGGCCGAGCATGCCAACCACAGCCTGAGCGATGGCTTCGTCATTGCCTGCGGTGTTGTTAGCCGCATCGAGCGCGATGGAGAAACCATCGGCATAGCCGGCTTCCGCCATCAGTTCATTGGCGCGGTCGATATCGACCTCGGGGCATGTGTCGTTTTCTTCGGTCCAGCCGCTCACGCGCAGGGGCGCCAGCGTACATGTCGGGACGGAATAGCCACGCATCACGACCTGACGGATGGCATCGCGGTCCACGGCAAGGTGGATCGCTTCACGCACCAGCGGATCGGCGAGCGGGTTTGCGTCGGTGATGTTGGACGAGGACAGTGGCTCTTCGCCAACCCAGTAGCCGAAGAACGACACGCGGTTTTCAGGGCCGCTTTCCACGACGATACCGTCGGTGGAGGCGAGACGCTCGACGTCCTGGAACGGCACGTCCTGAACGAAATCGACTTCGCCCGACAACAGGGCCGCCATGCGGGTGGCGTTGTCGGAAATCACGACATATTCGATCTCCGTGACCTGGGGTTCTTCGCCCCAATAGTTTTCATTGTAGGTCAGGACCGAACGCACGTCTGGATCGCGCGAGACGAGTTCGTAGGCACCGGTGCCGTTGGCATTGCGCACTGCGTAGTTTTCTTCACCAGCGGCGAAATCCTGCACTTCGACCACATCGTTTTCTTCGGACCATTCGCGGTCCATGATGAAGGTGTTGGTGAGGTTGTTGGGATAAAGCGGGCTTGGGCCGCTCATCTGTACTTCCACAGTATAGTCGTCGATGGCCGTGACGGATTCCACGTCGGCATGAAGCTGACGCATGTTGGAAATTTCCGACCGGGCGCGATCGATCGAGAACACCACGTCGTCAGCGGTAAACTCGTTGCCATTGTGGAAGGTCACGCCTTCGCGTAGCTCGAACACCCAAACGGTGTCGTCGCCTTCCTTGAGGTACCAATCGGTCGCGAGAAGCGGCAGGAACTCGCCGTCGATATCGCGGCCGATAAGGCTGTCATAGATATGGCTGTTGAAATTGTGAGTGACGCCTGAATTCTGCGAGTGCGGGTCCAGTGTCAGCGAATCAAACGAGCGGGCCCACCGAAGCGTTTCTGCATTGGCAGAGCCGATCAGTGTGGTTGTAGCCATTAGGCCCGCTGCGATCGCAACGATAGTCTTTTGCATGATGGGTATCTCCCTTATTTACGGGGAGATTTATTACACGGTCCGCCGGAGACTCATATCAATAAGTGCACGATGGCGTTTTTTCCACATTGTGGGGCGATCGGCGGGCGAGGATGTCCGCGCGCTGACGCGTTTCGTCATGCAGCTTCGCGCGCCTGTTCGCGTGTCCGCCAGTCGTCACCGAGCCATTCGCGGACGGAAATGGTGATCTCTCCTTCGGCGATGTCGATGAGGTTGTAGGCGTTGGGTTCTCCACGCAAACGGGTGGAGGTGGTCGACGCGGCCTGGGCGACGAGAATGTGCCCGGCGGCGCTTTCACGGGGGCCGACCGGCTCGGCTTCACGGATCGAGCCCGGCTGGTCGTGGCGGCGCACATAGGACATATGGAAATGTCCTGAGAGCACCAGCCGCACGCCAATGCGCGAGAAGACTTCCAGCGCCTTGTCGGCGCGGCGAACGCGGTTCTGGTGGCGGACCATCTCTTCTTCAGGATGCATCAAGGGGTGATGCGCCACGACGATCTTGACGGCATCGTCTGGCACCCCGTCGAAGCGCGCCTCCAGCCGCTGAAGCTGGCCCTTGTTGATGGCCCCATCCGACCAGTTGAGGCCACGCCAATTGGCGCGTCGCGAGGTCTTGAGGCCGGCTATGGCCACGCCGTCCTGATGCAGGAATGGCTCGAGCTCGGCGTCGATGTGGCGACGGTAATGGCCGTAAGGATTGAGAAAGCGCTTAATCAAATTGCGCTCTGGAACGTCGTGATTGCCCGGAACCCCGAGATAGGGACACGGCAGGGTGTCGAGGAACTCGCGCGCCTTGGCGAATTCCTTGGCGCTGCCGATCTGGGTGAAATCGCCCGAGACGACGACGAGATCGGGATTTTGGGTGGTAATTTCAGCTTCCATCGAGGCGACGACACCATCGTCATGGGCACCGAAATGCAGGTCAGAAAGGTGGATCAGTCTCATTAGGCAGGCAGCCTCGCTGCTTGCGGCAAATCTTCGGAGCGGTTTTCAGCCTGATCTTCGGCCAGTTCTTCCTTCACCGCCTTGATGGGGGCAAGAACGGTGAGTGCGCGGGGGTAAATCTTGAAATTCAGGGGGACCTCCACTGACTGCACCTCGCCATCAATCATGGCTTGCAGTCTCGGTTTCTTGGAACGGATCGACACGCTACGAGCTGTAGAGATATCGATTGCTTCATCGTCGCGCCAGCGTCCGGCGATCATGCCGGCGGCGAGGCGGAAGATATCGCCAGCGTTGAGGTGGCGCAGGACATAGATCGTCAAAAGCCCTGTATCGAGCTTATCGCGGTGGAAAAACCGCCCCAGGCCTTCGTCATAGGCATTGCACGCCACGGCGATCGATTGCACCCGCTCTATGCGCGTCTGGCCATCGCCGGTGGAGATTTCCAATGCGAGGCGGCGGGCGCGTGACAGGCGGCGGAAGAAGTAACGCATATAACCGATCTTGGCGCCCCAGCCCTCCCCGCGAATGCGTTCGCGGCCAGCGGCAAGTTCAGGCAGTACGCCAATGACGGCTTTGTGCAAGAAGATGGTGCCATTGACTTCCGACACGTCGATCGAAAGTGGCTCCATGGCCGCCAGCGCCGCGACGCATTCCTTGAGATCGAGAGGCAGGCCCAAATCGCGCGCCAAAAGGTTGGCGGTGCCGAGGGGCAGGATTGCAAGGCTCTTGTCGGAATCGATGACGGCGGTTGCCAATGCAGTGACCGTGCCGTCGCCACCGGCGGCGATAACCGTGTCGGCATCGCTCGCAAGAGCCTTTTCGATACGCTGATCGAGCGACAGGTCCGGATCAGCGTCGATTTCGACTTCGAGACCGTATTCCTTAAACATCGCTTCGAGATCGGGTTCGGTGACGCCGAGCGCCTGAACCGTGCCGGAATTGACGTTGAGTACGAGATGAAAGCGCCGTTGAGTCATGGCGTGTTGCGTCCTTGAAAGTCCACCCAAGGGTATGAACGCACGGGGATGGGAAAGGTTCGCGCGTAACGAATAATCGCTCGAGCCGATTGCAAGCCCGCGTTTATGGGGCGAAGATGATGACCATAACACAACAGACTCAATCCTTCCGGACTATTATCGTTTGCCCCGACTGATCCCGCTCATCCTGGCGGTGGCGCTTTTCATGGAAAACATGGACGCTACCGTCATCGCCACGTCGCTGCCGGCGATTGCCGCGGATATCGGCACGACGCCGGTGGCGCTCAAGCTGGCCTTTACCGCCTATTTCGTGGCGCTCGCGATCTTCATCCCGATCAGCGCGTGGCTTGCCGACAAGTTCGGCGCCAAATCGGTGTTTCGCGCGGCGGTCGCGGTGTTCATCGTCGGGTCGATCGCGTGTGCGTTTTCAGGATCGCTGCAGGAGTTCGTTTTCGCCCGGTTCCTCAAGGGCATGGGCGGGGCGATGATGACGCCGCTCGCGCGCCTCATCCTGTTGCGCACGACCCCGAAAAATGACCTCGTTAACGCCATGGCGTGGCTCACTATCCCTGCGCTGATTGGGCCCACGCTGGGGCCACCGATCGGCGGGTTTCTGACCACGTTCCTCTCTTGGCACTGGATTTTCATCGTCAACGTGCCGATCGGGCTGGTGGGGCTGGTGCTGATCACCAAATACCTTCCGGAAGTGGAGCCGGCGCCCAGGCGACCGATGGATTTTCCCGGGTTCTTTCTGTCGGCCATCGCATTTTCAGGCATCACGTTCGGGTTTTCGCTGCTTTCGATGCCCATCCTGCCGCTGTGGGTGGCGATCGCCTCGACTGTCGCCGGGATTATCGCAGCGGCAATCTACGTTCCCTATGCCCTGAGGATCGAGCATCCATTGCTCGATCCAAGGCTGCTGCTCGAGCCGACCTATCGCGCTGCGGTGGTGGGCACGTCTATCCTTCTGATCGGGGCGGGCGCGACGCCATTTCTGTTGCCACTCATGCTGCAGGTGGGGTTTGGCTATTCCCCGTTCGAATCCGGGATGATCACCTTCGTGGGTGCGCTCGGATCGCTGGTCATGAAATTCGTGGCCAAGAGGCTATTTGCGCGCATCGGGTTTCGGACGGCGCTGGCGGCGGCGGCAGTTCTCTCGGCGATTTCACTTGCGGGCAAGGGTCTGTTCGTTGCCCAGACGCCGATCATCATCATGATGCTCGTGATCTTTTTCTCCGGGCTTGTCCGTTCGGTGTTTTTCACCGGCCAGAATGCGCTCGCCTTTGCCGATATCGACGACGCGCAGGCGGGACCAGCGACGGCGATCCACTCAGTGATGCGACCGATCGCGACGGCCTTTGCCGTGGCGCTGGCCGGCGCGGTGCTGGAGTTAAGCAGCCATTGGCGCGGCGAGCCATTGGGGACAGTCGACTTCCAGATCGCGTTTTTCGTGATCGCGGCAATCTCGTCGCTGGCCGCCCTGCCCTTCCTGCGGATGACCAAGGAAGCCGGCAGCGAGGTCTCGGGGCATTTGAGCGCCGAGCAACGCAAAGCTGCGATCGAAAAGACCGAAGAACAGGGCTACGAAGGGCGCTCGCCGCGGTTCTGACGCTTCCGTATCAATCCTGCCGCTGACCTTTAAAACCGCGCGCAACGAGATAAGTCTCGGCGGATTCGGCGCGGCTGGAGGGCGGCTTGGCGTGGAAGGTCGATGCGAAATTGCGCTTGAGCATCCCCAAAAGCTCGTGCTCGGTGCCGCCCTGGAACACCTTGGCGATGAACGTACCGCCGGGGGCCAGGACATCCAGGGCGAAATCGGCGGCGATTTCGACAAGGGCGATGATGCGCAGATGGTCGGTGGGCTTGTGGCCGGTCGTCGGGGCCGCCATGTCGGAGAGGACGATATCGGCCTTGTGCCCGCCCAACAGATCGAACAGCGCCTGGGGCGCGTCGTCCTCGGTAAAGTCCTTCTGAAGCAGGACGGCACCGGGCACGGGGTCCATTTCAAGATAGTCGATGCCGACGACGCTGGGGTTTTCCGGGTCGGACTTTACAGCCTTTACCGCAACCTGACACCAGCCGCCCGGCGCCGCACCAAGATCGACGACCCGCATGCCGGGTTTCAAGAGCTCGTATTTTTCATCAAGTTCGAGCAGCTTATAGGCCGAGCGCGCGCGCCAGCCCTCGGCGCGAGCACGCGCGACATAGGGGTCGTTGAGCTGACGTTGCAGCCACAGGGTCGATGAGGTCGTACGCTTGCGCGCGGTCTTCACGCGGGTCTTGAGGTCGCGATCGCCGCGGCGACCACTGCCCTTGCCTGTCGGCTTATTTGGCATTGCGGCCTCCCTGGCGCTTGCGGGCCGGGCGTCCGCGCATCCAGACGCGATCATCCGACATCAGTGAAATCAAAATGCCCTCGCGCAGGCCCCGATCGGCGACGCGAATGCGGGTACATGGCCACTCCCGGCGGATCGCCTCGAAAATGGCGCAACCAGGAATGACAAGATCGGCGCGTTCGCGGCCAATGCACGGATTGGCCATGCGCTTTTCATAGCTCATGGCAAGCAGGACGCGCATCGTCGCATCGACATCGGCCGCCTGCATCCAGAGGCCATCGACCTTGGAGCGTTCATAGCGTTCCAGCCCGAGGTAAAGACCGGCAAGCGTGGTAACCGTGCCGGACGTGCCCAGGAAGTGAACGGGATGGGCGCCAAGCATTTCGCGCAACTTGTCGCGCCCGCGAAAGTGGCGCAACTGGCTGCCGACATGGGCAACCATGGCCTCGAAAATCTCTGGCGTGACATCAACGCCGCCGAATTTTTCCGCGATGGAGACGACGCCGACCGGCAGGGACTGCCATGAGCGTATGGAGGCTGCGGTCTTGCCCTGATTGCGGGGGCGTCCGCCGCGAAAATCGAGCCAGGCGAGTTCGGATGAGCCGCCGCCGATATCGAAAAGGATTGCGCCCGGGGAGTCCGTTTCTATGAGATCGGCGCAGCCCGTAACCGCCAATTCGGCCTCGGTCTTGCGGTCGATCACCTCAAATTCGAGACCGATCTCACGCTTGACGCGCGCCAGGAAGGCAGCCGAATTATCGGCCGACCGGCAGGCTTCCGTCGCGATGATGCGCGCCTTAACGCCATCATGCTGGGCAAGTTTCGTGCTGCAGATCTTAAGCGCCTCGATGGTGCGGTCCATGGCTGCTGTCGAAAGTCGGCCGGTCTGGGACAGACCCTCGCCCAGCCTGACGATGCGCGAAAATCCATCGAGAACACGAAAGCCGGATTCGGTGGGGCGCGCTATCAACAGGCGGCAATTGTTGGTGCCGAGATCCAGCGCCGCGTAGGTCTGCGGGCGCCGCTTGCGCTGGCCATTGGGCTTTGGGGCTGACGTCCACCGTGACGGTCGCTTGCCGCCCGAGGACGGCTCGTCGCGATTTTGGCGCACAGGTTCAGGCGCGCGCGACGGCGCATGCCCTTCTGGCACAACGGCGGACCGATCGTGATCGGTCAACGTGAATACTCCGTACTGTCCGGTCGCCAAGGGCGACGGCGTGTGCCGTCAGCGGTCCTTGTGGATTTTGCGCCCGAGACAGATCAATTGCTGTTCACCGATCACGGTAGTCCATGATGGCGAGCAACGCAATCTTTGCGCAGATCTCGCTCTCGATCCGGGCCGGGCCAATTTCTTGCCACAAAATTCACGTTTATCGCCGGCTTCCGGGAGGGGGGCGGAAGACGGGCCCTCAATGCGTCTGGTTTTGTCCAGTCCAGCCGGTCTTCAGCCCAGTCATCGTCACCACCATCGGGTCTGTCCGGGCCCGATATTTTTGACCTGTTCTACACGGCCAGATCAACTGGCCCAAAACTCGAGGACAATCATTGTTGTTGCGTCTTGTCTTTGCTTGCCTTGTCGGCTTCCTGTCTCTGCCTCTATTTGCCCACCCGGCCCCAGCGCGCGATGCGCAAACCGTCATCAATGTGATGCTCAACGAATTGGGCGCACGCCGGCCATCGGGTTGCCCCGGCCGCTGGTGCGCCTGTTATCTCGACACCGTTTTGGCCCGCACCGGATTGGCACCCCATGGATCGAACATGGCGCGTGATTTTGCCGATTACGGCGCCAACGCACAGCCCGGCGAGATCGGGTCGATCATGGTGATGGCCAACCATGTGGGCGTCGTCGTCGGCGATTGCGGCAATGGCCAGGTGCAGATCGTTTCGGGCAATTACTCCAATTCCGTTGCCCTGGGCTGCTACAGCCCCAGCCGCGCCATCGCCTGGCGCGCGCCGGTCGTCCACTAAGGCGCTTGCGCTTATGACGCCAACGCCTGGGCGTAAAGCCGGTGCTCTATTTGCCGACTGCGCTCGGGAATAAAAAGAATGCAATTGCGGGCTTGAAATCACCCCCTTCTGCCGCTAAACAGGCGCCACTCGTCGCACCGACGCCGAGGCGGGCCATGCAGTGCTCGGCGGCAAGCCCGCAATTACTGGGGAATAGGTTAACGGTAGACCCACGGACTCTGACTGCAACAGTCCGCAAGCGTTTCCAAGCACTTAGCCTTTCGCAAAACGACTAACCCATCATCCCAAATCAATGACTTAGCGGCAAAACGTCTAACCTTTTTGGGCGGCGTTGTCGAAGGTATGGTCATGATGACCACACCCTACCGCTTCACCAGCCTCAACCCTTCCCGAATCTCTGTAACGACGAAATCAGCCTCAGCGGTGTAAGATCGATCGCAGTGCCGGAAGGTGATGAGCAGCCGCCCAGACACCCTATGAGCGTTCCAGTCGGGCACATCGGCATCGCATTTTGGGCATCGGATCACTTCACAGCAATCCTGATGCCCTGATAGATCAACCATAGAACGCCGCTGGTCAACCCGAGCACCACTGCCGCCCCGATCTTGCCCGTCGCCCCGTCAACGGCCTTCCTGAGCCTCCGCACGAAACGGAAATCCTCCTTGGCTTCGTCCTGGTGACTGGCGTCGTCAATGCGAAGCCCAGCATCGGCCATTTCCTCTTTGACGGCCTCTCGGACCACCATCTTGAGCTGCGCCAGTTGTATGGCCGAGAACGGCTCGTCGTCTTTGAGTGTCATAAGACCCCCGTCACGTTGAGGGGTGGGCAGGCAGGGCGAGGGTCAGCGGCGCGGGATGTGCGTCTGATTGTGTCCCGTCGCGGCGTTATTCATCGCAAGCGCCTCGGCGTCGGTGAAGGTGGGAAGCTTCGGTCGAAGCAACTTCTCAAGGCTGAAATCGTCCAGGCGGAAGTGCTTGATCGCATCGGGCACGCTGTCGAACACATAGTCCTTGGCGTCGGCCAGAAGCGAACCCATCAGGTTCGGATCGGTGACGTCTATCTTTCCACCACGTTCGATGAAGAGGTCGATGGCATAGAGCACGCCGTTCTGGAGCGCTGATTGCAGGGCCTCGCGGTGACGCGCCTCGACTTCCTTGCCCGTCCATTGATGGATGCGAGCAGCGATCCACGCCACGAATGGCAGAATGACGAACGGCACAAGCAGATGCTCGATGAGGGTGTTGATGAGGATTGGCGACATGGTGCTTTCCTTTCAGCGACCAAAGATGAAGTAGGAGACAGCGGCGAGGATCGCCGCGATAATGGCCAACGCTGCGCCAGCGGAGCCGTTGGGCTGCTCTGGAGTGATTGGCGAGGGTGCTGGGGCGGGCTTGGGCTTAGACGGCTGTGCGGGGCTTGCTACGCTCCAGCCCGCATGTGTCAGTGCCGCATGGAACTTGCGGTGATAGTCGGCTACGAGCTTGTCTGTGCCGTCCTGCCCGTTGACGATGCGCCGGGGGTTTGATGCAACAGCCGCGTCCAGTGCGCCGGGGAACGCATAGTCCGAGAGCTTGCGCCCGGTGAACATGCCATCCCTCATGCCGACCACGGCGATGGATGCGCCAATGTTGCGGTCCATGGCCAGATTTGGGTTCGCTACCAGATCGACGCCGATGGCCTTGCCCATCTTGCGATAGTTGTTCTCATGGGTGAGCATGATTGGCCCGCGACCGAACCACCCTTGCCGCCAATATGGGGTTTTGACCCATGGCAACTGACCGGCTGCGAAAGCGCGGTCGAGGCGGCGGATAACCTCCGCATCGGACGGGTTCTTGTCCTTGTGCGAGGGCATGACGGTTTCCTTGATCCCGAGCATGTTCTGCCCTGTCTCGTGGAAAACTTGTGCAAGGACATTGGCCATGTGGTGCCGGTCGGTCACGCCATAGCGTTTCCCGGCCTCCAGCAAGGCAATGGTGCCGTCCACCTGTGCCTGCGTCATGCGCCCTCCGAACACGGAAGCGCGCACCGCGTCGAAAAACGCGCTGTTCATGGATGTCACCTATGGTTGATTAGATCGGGGTGGGGTGTGGAAGTAGTCCTTCTCACGATCCCGCTTTTGTACTATTTACAGGACTGCCAATTTGGGAGTGGGTATGCAGAGACTGCCGGTAGACTTCGATCCTGAGATTTATTTGCGTCTCAATCCAGACGTTGCACGCGCAGGTGTTGACGCAACGAGCCATTGGCTCAATCACGGGCACCAAGAGGGGCGCCCGTATAAGTTCATCCCGGTTTCCGACGCAGACCTACAACGGTTGCGGGAAAGCAAGCTCTTCGACCCCGACTTCTATCTAGACTTTTACCCCGACATCGCGGAAGCAGGGCTTGACCCAGAGGAGCACTACCTTAGCCGTGGCGCCAAAGAAGGGCGCTGGGCAAGCTACATGTTCCGCACGGATTGGTATGCTGATCGGTATGCAGAAGCGAGAGCGGACAACCCGCTGTTCCATTTCCTCGATAAAGGTTCCGCCAAAGGGTTTCACCCAAACCCATACTTTGAAACGGACTTTTATCTGCGCGAATATGGCGATCACCTAAACGGGATGGAGCCACTTAAGCACTTCATCCTGCATGGTCATGAGGGCTTCGACCCATCCCCGAGGTTTTGTTCCAAAACCTATGTTGAACAGTACAAGACAGGGACTACAAACCCCCTCCTCCACTACCTAAGCGAAGGGGTTGGCAAGGGCTATGGGGTTAGCAGATCGCGACCAGGGCAGCCCCGCGAGCGCGTGGAATCTGCTTGGATCGACAGACTTATAGCTTCACAGCAGGCATACCACCGAAACGCTTTACTCGTTACCCACAGCGCAAACGGTAACATCAAGCCGCACGTTACCCGCCTCTCAACTGCCCTGAATGAGTCGGGATATGCCGTGCATCTCATCGTCGCGGCTGATGTACGGCACGTAGAAGTCCCATCAATGTTGCAGTTCGCTTGTAAGAACGTCTTCGTAAGGGAAAACGTAGGGTATGACTTCGCTGCTTGGGCGCATGTGGTCAAGACTCTTCCATGGCTGTTAGAAGGCGATGAGCTCCTGCTGACCAATGACAGCATTTGCGGGCCAGTACGCACAGACAACTTGCACAAGCTTACCCAGGAGATACGAACATCTTCCTGCGGGTTAGTAGGCTTAACCTCGAACTTTGAGTACGCTGAACATCTGCAAAGTTACTATCTTTCACTAAAGTCCGAAGCGCTCGCGTCCCCTGCGACGCGTGACTTTTTCCGTGAAATCGTAAATCTCCCGGAGAAAAGCCAGGTTATCCGAGAGTATGAGATCACTTTAGCCCCTCGGCTACGCAGCGCCGGGGTAAGCTGCGGCGCGATCTTCCCCGCTCATCGACACATGCGGAACCCAACGGTATGGGATTGGGATCGTCTGCTAGATGACGGCTTCCCGTTCGTAAAAATGGCTCTTATCTCTGGGGAGCAGAGCCATTGTTTTTCGGACAGAGTGATAGACCGCTTGTTTGAAGAGCGATTCCCGGTTCCGCTGGTCAAGCATGTCGAGACTAGCCTGCCACCAGTGCCCGACATGCGAATGCTGTTTTCCAAGTGGCCCGCGCCGAGCTAACCCGAAGAGAGCAGCACTCGCGTCAGTATATTTCTACCGAGAGAAATTCAAAGACCAATGTCATTTGTCGATGCCACTCCATTAGTCGGCGCGGGTCATCTGGTTAGCCGCACTTCTATCGTCTTGATCGTCTTCGGGGTGCGGCATTGTAACGGTGGCGTTTCGCAAACCGCGTTAAACGCTGGCACTTCTGCGCCTTGCAGCTGGATACGCTGCAAAAATTGCAACGTTGCCCTAGCTAGTTCTGGGGTCATGTCGCTATCAATCCGTGGGCTCTGAGTTTTGAGAGTAGGTCGTTCACCACGTCTCGTATATTGGCCGGGTCATCGGTGCAGTTATTGACAACCCCTTGCTGCGGCCCCAAAACCTTGGTTCCGTTCACTCTCAAGCCTCCTGAAGAATTTATGTCAAAGGTGGCCGCGTCTAGCCGCAATGTGCCCTCCCCGGCAGTGGAGGTGCCGCCGAAAGCTATTAACCTGGTATCGTAGTCGTTGTCGGTGCCGGATGTGTGAAAATCTATAGTGCTTGGATCAGCGACGAGCCTCGAACCCATCTCAATGCTGCCATTTGCACCACTGACCGAGAAAACGAGTGAATTGTTCTGTTTGGCTGAGAACGCGATGTCCGGACCAGCGCTCTGGAAGCCGAAGAACATGTTTTCTCTGGCTATATAGCCAGCAGTCGCTTTTGAGCCGGCCCCACCCAATGCTACCGCATCGTATATCCATGCGTATGGCTCCCCTGGAGTGAGTCCGTCCGTCATGGGCGTGGAAGTCTGGTTGATGAACCCAAGCTCCATGGTGCAGGCGACCCTTGCAGGGCTATTTTCTCTTAAGATTGTATTCCCGTTGAATGCCCAAATCTTGGTGAAAGAATTGAATATGGCGTCGGCGCCGTCAGGCGGTGTGGTGGGCTCTGTGACTGACCCTGTGACTTCAAACCAGCCATCTTCGACCTCGACCCATGAACCGTCCTCCGCCCATGTGCTTATAGCGCCGCTATAAACCGGACTGCTGATGGTATCGATGATCATGCCGCGGCGCAGTCGCTTTACAACGTCAGCGGAGAGTGGAGACACCGGAGTTATTCTGGTGGCGGTGTAGGAGGGGGCCTCGACCGTGACGAGCGCAGGGGGGCTCTCCGCCTGCGCAAAAATAGCGACCGCATCTCGCGTTGGATAAACACCCAACAGATTTACATCGTTCAGCCCCGTGATCTCAGGGTTGTCATCGAGTGAACCGCTGATCCTGGCAGCGGTGCCAACTGCTCCATAGACGATGCCGTAAGGCTGTGTTTTGTTCAGGACAGTGCCATCATGGCGGATCAAATGCCCATTGAGGAAATCTGCACCAATGACACGCGCGCCCGGCTCTAAAATCCAATAGATTTCCTTTCCGCCAACATCGATCAGTTCCGTCAGTTCGTAGACCCCTGGTGGGATACGGACATGAGCGATATCTGCAGCAGGGAAGCTTCGGCGCGGGCCTTCCACCTCATTCTGCGCAGGTGAAACTTTGGCCGCGATCGAGAAGGCGTCATTTGACGGCATAACGCCAGTAGGGTCCGCTCCAAATATCAGGACGGTGTAGGTTTCCCTGGATCGCACCCACGCACCGTGCGTTGCCGCAACGGCGTCAGCCTCAATGTAAGTGCCCTCGGCAGTGTCTGCCGCCACCTCATCGCTGTAGTCGCCAGTGCGCCAGATAAATTGCCCCTCACGGCCCCGTTCGGTAAGGTAAACGTGGGTAATCGTATCGGTATCTAGAGCCTTGAGCGTGGTTCGGTTGGGCGTGAACTCGTTGGGCACTGCCCCAAGTGCGGCATCGCGGGCTGCTTCGGCTCGATCGGCGTCGGTACCAGCGGAGAGGGCGCTATCACCCGCCTCACTCGCACTCTGCGCCGCGCTGGCTGCAGCCCCCGCATCAATAATTAGCCGATAGTCATTCCCGTCGCGCACGAACAGCACGACACCGGTCCATTCGCCTGCAGAGAGAGGATTGCCGGCGACGTTGAGGACAGGGCGCGGGGTCTCGCCGCCGACCGACAGCGTCATGGATCCGGTGTTGTCAGTGGCCACCAGCGCAAAAAACACACGCACGTCGTCAGGAGAGAGGCCCGGCTCTAAAGTGGCTGTTTGAGCGTTTGCCGTGCCGCCGAGGCTAACAATCTCTTCAATCCCATATGCTTTAGGAAATCCGAGCCCACGAACCCACGTATTGGCCGAGCGATAGTAATAACCATTGTTATCGGCGTCGGGATCATTGAGGACGACACCGCCAAAGGTTTCATCCGGCGGGGTAACCGCGTTGAGGTCTGGGAGGGTAAGCTTAGTGACCAGCCCCGGGGAATTTATCGTTACATCCGAACCCGTGGAAAAGAATATCTGAGCGAAGCCGATAGAGGATGCGCCCAACACAACGGGGTCATCTGTGGTAGCAATCCATTCAGAGGTCGCATAGGTCGTGCCAGACGTCACAACGATGCGCGTCCCCTTGCGGATATCACGATTGCTGGCGAAGTCCCGAGCCCGCCGCCATTCTCCTGTATCAACGACATAGATGCCGTTTTGCTTGGCATCGGTCTGCGCACGCACCAGCACGCGATCGCCACCGGCCAGCACAACGCCATCGACCGTCTGTAAATCGGACAGCGTAATGTTGGCCGAGGTCGCCACCCGGCACGGTCCCTTGATGGCGGTCGAGGACGACAGCCCGTCCAGGCGATCGATTTGCGTCATGCGATTTGCTCCAAAGAAAAAGGGCCACTCGCGAGAGCAGCCCTTGGGGGATCAATTAATGATGTGGTGGTTGGGCTATCCCAGCAGGACAAGCCCCGCGCCAGCCGCTACTGGAACGGCAACAAACGTCGCGACACCCCAGGCTATGCCATAGGCGTTCGATACGTGTTTGACGGCCCATAACGTCAGGCCGAAAATCACAAGCGTCGCCAGCAAGTCAGTCATCACAGATCCTCTAACTTGCAGGATTATGCCTCTAGTTTACGCCTTCGACAACTGCCGGAATGCCGACATACTCAACGAATGATCGAATGCCAGGAAGAGACGCAAACGGCGCCAGCCTGCGAATGGCGTTGATATCGCCTTCGGTGAGCCCGTCGCCGCTTGTCGTGTCCTTGATCGCGGCCACAGCACGCACCGCCGTATCAATGAAATCAGCCGTTGGCCCCGCGAAGCCTGCTGCCGTCGAGCGCATAATGTAGCGGCTCGACTTGCCGTCCTGATCCGAGCTCGGGAACAATGCCGAGAGCGCCCCATACGCACCGACGCCGAAAGCCTTTTCCACAGTATTGTTGACCTCGAAGGCCAAGGCGAAGATGCCTGATCGGTCGAGCCCTTCTGCGATCCATCGGCCCGGATTGTCGGATATATCATCCATGCGGTTCGATTCCACCGACTTGAGCCAGTAAATCATCATGCCGACAGTCGCGGCCATCATCGTGCCGGCGACAAATCCTGATGGCCGCTCCTGCAAGCCCCGCATCAGCATTCGCTGGTTACTGGCCAACGCAAAGCTCTTGAACTGCCCCACGAGCCGCCCCGTGGGCGTGTGCATGAATAGCGGCACATCACCAACACCGCGCGTCACAATCGTTGTGTCGACGTCCTTGTTGATTGCAGCGCGGTAGATGCGTCGCGCCTCGATGTCATCCCAGTCGTCAGTGCCGGCCACACGAATATCGCCGTCCTCTGTCGTGCCATGGCGCTGGAATTGACGCCCAATCCGCTCTGCCATGCCCGCATCAATCCCGAGATAGGCAAGATAAGCCCGCTCGCGCTTGCCCAGGCTGGCATAGTCGGTGGAACCGCGCAGGATGCGGCTCTGGGTCAGCACCGACGCAAAGCTCTTCTGAAAGTCGTTCCAGAACACAAGGCCGTTGAGTTTGGAGAACACTGCCGCGGTATTGTCCATAAACCGCTCAAAAGGCGACGAGGCGGAATAAGGGTCAGCGATGTCCGCCCAGGTCGCCAGCCTTGTGTTGAGCAGCCGTTCAGTGACAGCTCCGGCGGTCTTTGCCTCTTGCACCGACATCTTGAACCCCTTCAGGTTTCGGATCATCGGCACCAGCCCGTCATTCATCACCGGCCCCAGCCCGTGGACCATCACATGGCGCGAGACGTCGGACAGCGACGAGATGGTCACACCGCCCAGCGCCCGCAGATAGTTGAGTGTGCCAGCGACGCGCGCCACTCGAGCGTAGTTGCTGGCGTTCTCTTCGCGCTTGTATGTGCCCCGGATCAGGTCGCGCAGCGCGCGGATATCCTGCACGTCCGTTTTTTCCCGATTAGTCAGCTCACGGAGGCGCTTTTCGATCTGGGCGCGCGGCGTATTTTTGGGATTGCCAGCATCGTCAAGGTCAGCCTCAACGCGTTCGCGTGCCGTCGTGTACTCAGCCCGCACAGCATCGATCTGCTCTTTCATATCCGCCCGGCCAAATGTCCGCGTCAGCTCGACATCAGCCGCCATCACACGGGCATAGCGCCGGGCCACCTTCTCCACGTCACTCTCAAGAAAGTCCTCAATCATGCGGTCAGGAATGTTGAACGTCCGCTCTTTCAGCGGCCCGCGCGTCGCAGCCACGATATCGCGCGGGATTTCCCCGTCCGCATTGCGACCCAACAGCGTGTCATAGATGTTGTTGACGATCTCGTTGACGTAGTCTTGCCGGTCGGCATCCGAGACGAAATCAGGAAGCTCCTGGCGCATCTTGGGCAGCATCGGCTGCAGCTTCTCAACTTTGGCCTCCAGCCGATTGATGGCAGGATCGAACCGTGTCAGCTCGTCTGTCTTCAGACGCAATTCGCGGGCCAAATCATCGTTGAGGCGCCCGCGCTGCTCGACACGCTTTAGCGCTTGGACACGGCGCGCCACAGCGCTCTGCCTGATCCGCTGTTTGCCCAGGTCACGTTTGGCAGTCGCATAGTCGAGGATGATGCCGACATTCGGCGAAGCGCGCGCGATATCCTGGTACTGCAGGATTTCCTCATTGAGCGCCTGCATCTGGGTTTCGGCCTCGATCATGGCCTCTTCCCGCACAATGCGCTCATTGACCAGCGGATCGGTCGCAGTGTCGAACTTTTGAAGCTCAGCCTCAAGCCGATCGACACGGGCAATCATGTCGTCATATTGGCGATTTGCCGCGGTGATGGTGCGCAGATAGTCCCGCACCTCCTTGACCGACGCATTGCGACCCAGCCCGACCTGATCCAACCACGAATCGGCATAGTCGACCAGCGCATCAACGTTCTGATCCATCATCCGTTGGTCTTCCGTGCGCAGCGGAGTGCCGCCAATTTCGGCGCGAATTGCTTCCATGATGTCATTGGGCGCGAGATAGCCGTTCTCGATCGGGTTGAGGTTCTGTGTCAAAATCTCGTCTTCCCCCCAGACCAGATTATCGACATCGCTTCGTCCGCCAGCCTTGCGGAATAGCCCAGGATGCGACTGGGGAGTGACGCCCAGCGCCCGAAGATCCGCATCAAGTGGCGTACCCACCCGAACCCCGCCACGGTCGCGCAGCAGGCTTAGAACGGGGAAGCGTTCGCGATAGCTGCGATTGGCGCCAGAGCGCCGCGCCTGGCGCGCTTCCCGCACGGCAGTGATGGCGTCCTGAGTGTCACCGGCATTGCGCAGGATGCGCAGCAGCTCAGGCGGCGGGGCCTCTTCACGAGCCTGCATAAGCGACAGCTCTGTTTCTTCAAGATTGCGAACCATCCCGGCCCGGCGCGCTTCTCGCGCTTCAAGGTTTTGCGTCGACGTCTCGAACCGCTGCCGAGCCGCCGAGAATTGATCCGCTGCCGTTTCAGCCTCAACAATCCTGTTGCCGATTGTGATCTCTTCCGACTTGAACTGCAGCGAGGAAATCACCTCATCGGCCCAGTTTCGCACAATGCCTTTGAAGCGCTGCTCTTGCGCAATCATCATCGGCACATTGTAAACCCGGCTGAAATACGATTCCGCTGTCGAGACCGACACATCGGCCGGCAGCAGCCCCGCCTCGATCGCCTGCTCTTTCAGCGGATTGAACACATCGCGCCGCCACGCTTCCGCTGCCTTGGACACGCGGGGATCCGCCGCGGTATCAGATCGCCGCATAGCTTGGCCCACTGCCCGATTGAAATCGGACTGGCTCATGGTCCCGCCATTCTGCCGGAACTCGCGATAGATATTTTGGTGTTGCTCGATCGCACGCGCCACATGGCCTTGCGTGTATTCCTTGACCAGTGTTTCGACGCCCGGTGCCGAGGCTTGCCCTTCCATGTTCTTGCGCATGTAGATCGGGTTTTCATACAGGCGAGTGGCAATGTTGCGCACCTCAACGGACGGGCTTTGCAGCGTCCGCAAGACAGGATTGAGCCCGCCAAACGCCTGCCCCGTGAACTGGGCAGCACGCCCGGCAATGGTCAGGTCTTCGAGTGTGTCGACGGTTCGCGCCGCAGCGCCAGCATCACTGGCCGTCTCGTTGCTGGCCAGTCGTCGCTGCAATTCGCCCTGCAGCGCATCCTCATTGGCGCGCTGTGGGTCGACGCCATCAAAGGGCTGGCGCAGATCAGCATCAGCCGCCGCTGAAAACCGCGCCCAATCCATGCGCGAAACCGCTGCAGAGATGCCACCGCCGAGCGCGCCGCCCAGGATCACAGACCCGCCGATGTTCAAGGCGCTTTCCGTGGCCGTGCGCGTCTCCTGAGTGGACTGGAGCGCAAGTTCCGCTGTAGTGGCCCCAACGCCCGCCCACGTCGCTGTAGAGACCGCTGTGCGTGCCGCGGCCTGCCCAGCCCTTACCCCGCGATAGATGTTGCCACCGGGCAGAAGTATCTCGGGCGAGAACACGCCAGCACCTATTGAAGCCAGAAGACCCCATCCGCCCGCAGCATCGATCGTGCGACGGTCAGCATTCTCCCTGTCGATCTGGGCTTTCAGCGCATCGGCCTGCGCCCGGTTGAAGACGTTTGCAAAGCGCGCACTGTATGGCTCATATGGCGTGCCTGAAATCGAGCCCCACCAATCAAAGTCAGGATCGACCGGCCCGCCCGCAGATTGCCGCGACAACATCGACACAAGAGGGTTTTCCATCCGGAACGCGGCGCCGATCAAAGCACCCGGTCCAACGTCCACCTCTTCCGAGGGCGGCCGCAGGTCAATCCCCGTCATGTCGTTGGGATTGCTGATCCGAGTTTGAGGGCGATCAACCAGGGCCATTAGTTGCGCCCCTGCTGATTAAACCAGTCAATCGGCTGTCCCGGCACAAAGTTCTCCTGCTCTTGCATCAGTCTTTCGGCCATATCGTTGGGAATGAAATAATCGCTGCTCTCTTCGACAGGACCATTGCCCCGCACTTCGCTGGCCTGCCCGCCGAGGGCATTCATCTGCTCGACCAGCGCTGCATCAGCGGCCTCGGCCCGCGCCTGCGCCTCTTCCAACGGCATGCCGCTCTGAACGTCTTGGCGCCACTGAACCATCACCCGGGCGCGTTCGCCTTCAAGCTGGTTTCGCTGGCTCTGGAGTGTCTGGAGCTGCTGGACCTCATCGCCCAGCGTGAACATTTGCGGCGCCATGTTCCAGACCCCGTCAGGCGTCTGGTAGTAGAGGTTATATCGCGGCACCATGCCTGCCGAGACGTCCTGCGCCGTTTCTGTCGTTCCCACCAGCATGGCATTCTGAGATGTCGCTTCGATTGATCGCGCATCACGCATGACGATATCGCGCAGATAGTCATGACTGCCGGCAACGGATGGAAAGAAATTCTCGGGGGGGAATTTCATCAGTGCGGCATTGCCCGAAACGCTGCTCACCCCATAGGTCCGCCGCATCTCCTGGATGGCCAGTTGCTTGGTCACAGCGATATCACCGTTCGCCTGCAGATAGGCGTCCTCGGCAAAGGACATATAGTCCGCCAAGACTGCCTCTTGCTGTTCGATCGTCACGCCTGTGGACACAGCGCCGAACCCGAGGAACCCGGCCCCGAACTCTTGCACGATATCTTGCGGGCCAAGCGACTTGCGATCCTCAGTCCAGCGCGCCTGCAAAACCTCGACACGCTGCTGCTGCGCCGGGTCATTCATCCGCATGTATTGCTGCGCCGCCTGTTCGGCAGTGAAGCCACGACCGTTGACTAGAGCGTTGTACATGTCGGCAGCGTCGCGCACTTCCCTGCCGTGCTCCACAGCCATTAGCCCTTGCGGGGCGGTATCGGTCAGCATCGCAGCAGTCTGCAGCGCACGCGTTACCGCAGCCGTATCTGTGCCCGTAAGCCCCTGCCGCACGTCCGCAATGGCCTGAGACGGCACGACGCCAGTGTCAGCGATAAGCTGGGTTGTGGCCGCTTCTCGTTGCTCTGCCGGCACAGCCGTTTGCAACTCATCGAAGACATCATCAACCAACCGCCGGTTGTCCGAGTTGAAGGGGTTGAGCCCGGCACTTTGCCCTGCCTGCCAGCTCGCCAGAAAATTCTGCGCATCGCTTACGCGCCCGACCTCAGTGCGCAGCGTATTCAACAGCGTTGCTTTATCGCTGTCGGTCAGCATCGCATCGTTGAGGATCTGCTGTTCGGACACGATGTCCCGCGTCCGGATGCCAAGCTCAATGCTGCCCTTGTGTGCCGCATATTCCGATTGCGCACGAGCCTGTGCCGCAGACGCCTGCTGCGACTGGCGCGACGCGGCCATCTGGTCAATGGCGATCCGCTGCGTTGGCGGCAAGCGCTGATACCATTCCGGATTGCCTTCGCCCCGAATGATCGCAGCCTCTTTTAGCCGGCGTTCCCGATTGACGCCGCCATTGTCGTTTTGGAGCGAGGCCACAGCATCTGCAATCGCCACGGGATCACCACCGCGCACCGCGTCCCGAATCCGGGGAGGGATTTCGCCATAGTTGTAGGTAACCGATGTCAGCGCAGCGCGCGTCTGGGGCGGCAATGCTGCCCAGGCGTCCACGCCGACATTGCGCACCGCGACTTGCTCAAATTCCCGAATGCGCCGGGCCAGATCGCGCTCCGCATCTTCCCGCGTCACCATCATTCCAGGCTGCACCCGAACCACAGAGCCATCGGCCCGCGTAATCGTGTCCGAGCCATAGCCAATGCGATAGGCGTTCACGTCCCAATAAGGGCTTGTCTGGAACCCTTCAAACGACCGCAGGATTGCCGCCGTATCACCTTGGGGCAGCGGGCCGGTAAATTCCCCGGAATCGACAGCGTTCTGCCCCAGAGCATAGTCGCCTTGCTGCAGGAAGGTTTCGCGCCACTCTTGAGCCGTTCCGGGCGCCAGTAGTCCCGTCTGCTCATTGACCGCAATTGCCCCTTCGATGTCGAGGCGTGCGCGTTCGCGCTCTTCTTCTGGCCGGCTGGGGTCGGTCAGGATATTGTAGTTCGTTTCGATCGCCTGCCCGAGATCGACCACTTGCTGCTCTTGCACGCGGGCAAAGGAACGATCCCCGATGCGATCCACAAAGCCAGTGGCGTGCGCCTGCTTGTCCAGCAGCCACAACTGGCGCGCTTCCGGGTCGGAAATCAGGTTTGCCGAGCTTGAGAGTAGCTCTTGCGTCGACTGCTGCGCTCGCTGCCCCCAGGTCGAATAATTCCCATCCTGATTGAAGCCGTTTTCGATGCCGATCAGGCCGCTATTGTACTGGGCATCGGCCTTGCTAAGCTCGAGCGCAAGGGCCTTCTGCCGCTCCTGCTCCCCGAATGCGACCGCCACCGCCCCGGCTTGACGCAATCCGCTGCCAAAATCGGCCAGCCCGCGCCCTTCCGCCGTCGTGTCTTGGCGCGCAATGGAACGCCCCGTCCGCAATGAGCCCGGCCCGGAGATTTCCGCCGCTGTTGGAATACGCGCCATCTAAAATGCCCCCGCCAAGGAAGAGAAACCACTGCTCAAGCCCGAGAACATCGTGCCCATTGCGCTCAGTTCGGAACCACGGCGCTGAGAGCGCCCTGTGCGGCGCGTAGCCTCAGCTTGAGTGAACATGCCAGCACGGCGGCTTTCCCCGCCGAACAGCGCCGCCTGCGCCCCGTATTCAGCCCTTGAGGCGATGTCGCCCATGATACGCATGATCGTCGGAGCATCTGCACCAGCGCCGCCACCCGACGCCGCAGCGCGGGCCTGTGCGGCTGAGTTTGCAAGCCGCCCCTCGCGACGACGTTCAAGTGCATCGCGCTGAGAGGCGGCAAACTCTTCCTTGCTGTTGTCTTCAAGCTGCGCAGCCTCGAAATAGGCGTCTTCTTCCGCAGCTTTTCCAGCTTCGCGCTGCCCACGCGCTTGCGCCATCGTGCCAACAATTTGAAGGCCGGCACCGGCAACCCCGGCTATGCCTGCGATGACTGGGAGTGGTGCCATAGCCAGATTTCCTCGCCTTGTTCCATACCGTGGAAGGTGAACCCGAGCCGCGACAGAAGGCGTTCGGAGGTTTCATGCTGCCGATCGCGCGGCGTGTAGATTTCGGTCTCACCAAGCTGGACGGCTTTGACCAGCATTCGCTTGGCCCAGCGCCACACGACGATAGCGCTGGGCTCTTCGAGAACGGACAGGAAAAGCCAACAGCGCCCGCCGCCCCACGCGAGACCGCCCCAGCCAAACATGCGATTGTCGCGGATCCCTACATAACCAGCGATCGGCATATCGACGTCATAGCCGGTCAGTTCGGCCAACTGCGCCCGGCTCACCGCCACGACGCGAATGTCAGACAGTTTCGATCCCCAGGCGCATCGCCAGAAACTTGGCCGTAAAGGGCGAATTGACCTCAACGCACACGCGGCTATCCAGGTCAAAGCCATCGTCAACCGGAAACGGCTGCTCATCCCGCACATCATTGAGCACGATCGCCTGCGCTGCCGCGCCACTCTCATCGAGCGAGGGCATGTCATCGAGCGCGTCGAAGTCCGAACCGAACTTCACACCGGAGCGAACAAAATCCGTCATAAGCAGGCCCGTATCGACCAGCCGCTTGCGCTTCATGGTCGGGCTATACCCCTCAACGCCACTGCCCAAACGCCCCGATTTATACCGACCGCGATAGGGAAGACCCAGAACCGTCTGGGTGTTCTCGTAGCCCGCCGGCAGAGACACATTCCCGCCCGTCACGACAAACTCGCGCCGCGATCCGTCACCGTTGACGATCGGACCGCCTGCAGCCCAGGCGACAACAGTTTCACCTTCAAGATGATCAAGGCCGCTGATCAGCGTCCCTGTGGGCGTCAACACAGCGAAGCTGTCCATTGTCTTGCAAAGCGTGGAAGGCTTGACCTCACTGTCGAGCGCCATTTTCTCAAAATAGCGAACGGTCTCTCCATCGACCTCGCGACGGATCGATGCATAGACGCGATCCTGCACAGTACTCTGCTGCACTGTGACCGATTCCACGGCGCCCGTTGTCTCGACCAGAAAAAAGCCCAGCACCTCATTGTCGGGATCATAGAGAACGCAGGCCAGATTGCCGTCTTCCAGTGCCGCCCATACGCGCGGATCAGGCGAACGCTGTACGGCGAGCTCAACAATCCCCGCGGAAAAAATGCTTTTGGTCAGCTTCGAGATGTCGTTTACCGCGTAGCCCGCGCCAGTCCAGCGAACGAGGAATATGCCGCGCCGCGTCGCATCGACAAACAGACCCTCATTACCGATTTGGACGGCCCCTATCGGGGCGCAGCCGATAGACCCTTTCAAAACCTTGATGGTCAGACTGTCCGGGGTCAGAATTTCGCCCTGAGACGACGCCCTGGCGCTGACAACCGATGTGCCCGTGCCAATGACGAGCTCTTCAAGCGAGAGCATCCACTGCGCCTCATTCGAGCCGCTGGTTGCAATCGCGCGGTTGATCGGCCCGGCCTCGCCCTCGAAACTGTCGTCAAAGCTATCGAACGCGTCCGAAATCGAACCCCACAGCTTATCGCGGCCGGACCAAAACAGACGCCCTTCATGGAGCGATACCGCAGTGGGCCACCCTGAGACGAATGGCCAGTCCGAGACCTCCCATTCGCTTGTTTCGTAGTCGCCATCCTCGAGGCGCCGGATAGCCACGTCAGCAGTCAACTGCGTGGTTGGGTTGACGGTCTCGATTTCAAAGACGTTGATTGCCTGGTCGCCGGCATATTCCATCCCGACAAGGGCCACTCCGCTGGTATAGTCGCCCGGCTCAAACCCGACGCGGTACCAAACGATGGCATTGTCGTCGTCATCGTCGTTCGTAAAGCTTGCATTGGCCGTGATATCGATCGTTGAGCCCGGCGCCTCACGCCGGAACGGACGGTAGCCAAAGTCTGGGCCGTCAAAGCTGCGAAACGTCTTGAGTGTGCCTGACCATGTGCCGGTAATCGAGACGCTAAATTCCCGATCGTTGTAGTCAGTCGCATTGACGCCGGTCACCCGAATGGGATCGGTATAGACGCCACCCGCAGCAAGGCGTTGCGAAAACTCTTTGCGCTCCGAGAATGTGCGAATGAGCCCGCCGACATCACTCACTTGCATCCATGCCGTGGACGTCTGCAGCCCATTGGTGCCCATAAAGTCGGTGACAGTGCCTTCAAACGGCTTGCCAGAGGCGAAGGGGCCATCAAACGCCTGATACTTGGTGACGGACCACGAGGTCTGCCCGCGCCGCTCTATGCGTCTCTGCTGGTGCCCGGGGCATGCCGCGAAGATGACATCGAGGCTAGGATCAAGCCGTAGGCGGCTCAAATCGTCCACGGTCCAGGGGGTCGGAATTTCCACGACGCCAGCGGCCTCGATCTGGATCGAGTCGACAAAGGCGCGGTCAAGCACCTGGTCGGTGCTGAACTCCACCCAGAAATTGCCGGAGCCAACCGGCGTAAAGGCCACAGAGTGGACGCCAGTCCCCAAAACGGTTGGCCCAAAGTAATTTGACGATCCAGCCCCACCCCCCACCTTGAACGTGACCGGCCCGCGCGTCACAACAATGCGCAGGGCGTGCTCAACACCGGGATTGCTGCCCGTAACCTCGCGGCGGCAATACCCGGTTCGCCCCTTGCCGACAGCGGCGATCTGCAGCATGCCACCGCCGATCAAGACGGATGGGCTTGCCGATGTGACCCAGCCCGTTCCCGAGCTGAAATCACCGTTTGTCACCGTCGCAGAGACCGCTGTGCGGGTCAGCAATTCGTCTTCCACCCAGACGCGCATCGTCTCGTCGGTGAATTCAAGGATCGCCCGTTCTTCGTCCGACCGGTAGTAGGCCCAGATGCGTCCGCGATCGTTGTCCTTGACCGGAGCCAGATACTCAAATCCAGGCCGCATAAACATTTCGCCTGTCACGGCCCCGAGCAGATTGGTTTGCACCTCAGCGCCGATCTGGACCCGCAGCAAGTCCTGCCGGTGCAGCTTTTCCTTGTCGATAACGCCGACATTAAACTGCTGGTTAACGGTCTCCATCTTGGCCATTAGCGTTGGCTCCCGTGGCGCCCGTAACGCGCTCTGGCCCAACGCCCAGCCGGACGGCGGGCAACAGGCTGCTCGATGGCGTCACTCACCTTCGCCTCGCTCAGAAGCCGCTTGTGCAGCCCCCATACGTCGTTGCGCGTGCCCTTGTCGCCAGTGACCGGCAGGCCAGACTTGAAAGCGAGATAGGCTTGATGGGCCAGAGCAAATGCCGGGGGCCACTTCCCGAGGTCCATCCCATATTCAGCGTCGTATGAGACATAGCGCAGGAATGCCTCGCTATAATCGCAAAACCAGTAGCCGTTTTCGTTCTGATACCGCTCCATTTCCTGATCGGCAAAGCCGGTCGCAGAGAGCGTCACAATCCGCACGAAGTCGTCAGGGATTTTGATCGCGTAACGATATCCACTGACCGGCTCGACATCATCGTCAAAAGCCATTTCCGACGATCGAATGGCGAAATTCCACAGCCCCTTTGAGAGCATGTATTCATTCGCCTCATCCCATGCCGCATCCAGTTCGCGGCGGGATTTCTCATTGACCGAAAGATTGGCAATGCGGGTCTGCCCCAGCATTTGCAGAGCGCCATTGTACTGGCGCAGACGATCCGTTGCCATGCTCAGCCCTCGCTTTCGCCTTAGCCGTTGGCCTTGGCGCTGTGTTCAATCGCCGCCTCGATCGCGGCCTTTTTCGAAGGCAGATCGCGCTGGATTTCGTTGTGCGGCTGTTTGGTGTGGACCCGCCATTTCGTCATCGGCGTGAAGGTCACCGTGTAATTGTCCGGAATGTCCGGCAGGTCATCGCCGTTCTCTGCGACAATCGTTTCGTCGCGGTCCTTGGCGACATAGGCCATCCGAGGCCGAAGGTTGACGTAGCCGACACCCTTACCGATCACGCGCAGCTGCACGTCCAGCGACATGTCTTTCGACAGAACGTCAACCAGATCGCCGGCGCGTAGCGTGCCAGTGTGGTGGGCCCAGAAATTGGGGCGCAGAATGTCGTCCATCGTCACATCATTGTCGACGGTGACGTGATGATAGGTGCGAACGTAATCAGCGCCAGCCGCGCGCATCGCGGTCGGTTGCAAGGTCTTCATTTAAATTCACCTCTGAGGTTGCGCGGTCGGTTCGGGGCAGGCTCAAGGCCCGCCCCTCGACCGGGTAAAGGAGGCACTTTGCCCAGCCGAAGCCGGGAGTGGCCTTAGTCGGTGTCGGTCGCCGTGACCGCGACGCCATCCGACAGGTCGACAGCAGTCGATGTTGCCGAAGTGACGATCATCAATTGCATCGCAATTGGTGCGGCGTCGGTGTCCACGACAATAACCAGATCGCCGGCACGCATGCCGAGGTCATAGCCATTGGTGAAGTAGCCCGAAACACGGACAGCGGTCGCGGCGTCGGTGGACTTGTAGAACCACAGACGGCCGCCACCACCAATGCCCTGCGCAATGAGGGCGGGAGGGTTGTCAGTCGAATATGCCATCGATCAGATCTCCTTACGTGGCCACGTAGCCCGAGCCGTTCCAGGTGATTTTCACGATGCCGCTATTCTGGAGAATTTTGGCAGCGTGATAGACCGTGGCACGGGACCAGGACAGGTCCTGCTTTTCGTCGTAGCCGGCGAAAACTTTGTCCTCGCCAACGTTGATCGCGTAGCCGATGGCCGAGCGATGGAAGACGAACAGCTCTTCGCTGGCCGTTCCCTTGCCGGTCACGCGACTGGAGGTAATCAGGTTCATGCCTGCGAAGCGCCGCACCTTGCGGGCCGGACCGGCGTAAACCTTCATGTCGACATAGTCTGCGCTCGAGAACTCATCGAGCCCCATCAGAGCGGCACGGAATGCCGGGCTGATGATTGCAAACATGTTGTCCTCTTCCTCGACGTCGACGTCAGAGTTGCCGAGGATCGCCTGTGCACCCACAAGAGCGTCAACGGCATTGGTGCCCGTGTTGAAGTCCTGCGTCGCGTTAGACAATTCCGACAGCATCGTCAGATCGATGTCGCGGTTGATGACGTTGATCGAGGCATTACGCATGCCCTTGATCTGGTCGCCCTGCGAAGCAAACACGTTAAAGCCGGTCAGCTCATAGGGTGCGTGCTTCTCAACCAGCGTTGCCGTGTACTGGTTGTTGGTGGGGTTGCCGTAAGGGATGAGCCCGTTCGTTCCACGGGTCACGGCAGTGTCACCACCGGAGCCAGTCACCACAAAGGTGGCCTGGTTGCCGTTGACAACGCTTTCCTTCGTCGCCGCCATGCGCAGCATGGATGCCTTCTGCTCAAAGGCCGGCACGAAGTCCTTACGGTACTGGGTAACAGCGGCTTCGATAGCCATTGCTCAGTCCTTTCAGAATGTCGTTTGAGGGAGCGCCTGCACATCGAGGGAGGCCGAAAAGCAAGCGGGGCCGTTTCCGGGGAGGCCGCAGCAATTCGGGGCTGTCAGTCTGGCAAGAAAAAACCGCCCGAAGGCGGCTACGTGGTCGATCAGAGTGAGGTTAGCGCTTTCGCTTTTCCTCCTTCTCCAGGATCGTCCGCATCTCTTTGTCGAGCCCTTCGCTCTCGTACCGCTCGAAGTCGGTATTGCGGATTTGCTCGATTTCAGCCTTGCGGCTGTTGTGTTTCGCCTCGGCGTCAGCATTGGCAAAGGCCGAATCCCCGAAGGTCAAACGGCCCTGCTCGACTGCCCAGCGAATGAAATCCGGGTTATCGCCCAGGCGCCGGCCGTCAGGCATGCGCGCCTCACCCCAGCTATCACCGACACCGGGAATGCTGGCAATGAAGTCCTTCGCCAACTGACTGTTGGCCCGGTATTCCCGGCCATAGTCCTGTCGCAGCTCATCGATCGCCGTCTCAGACGCCAGTTTGTCGGTTGCGGCCTGTTCGGTCAGGATTTGGTCCTGGCTCTGGAAATACCACTCCAGCGCGGTATCGAGCGCGCCTTGCGGCAAATTCCGCTCATGGGCGAACTCGGTAAAGCTCGACAGCAATGGCTTGTCGTCGTCGGTCACCAAGTCCTTGACCGTATCGGGGATGCCGTAGCCCGTTGCGTCGTCGGGAATGCCGTTATCCTTGCGCCAAGCCTTGAGCGCTTCGGGGTCCGAGCCGTCAGGCGCGTCCGTCTTGCCCTTGCCAGTGCGCAGCTTGGTCTGGGTATCGCGCAGGGCCTTTACCGCATCGCGCGGAGATCCATAGCGAGACAGCAACTTGGCCAGATCGGCATCGCCGTCCGCCATCTTGTCGCGCCAGTCATCGCCCCAAGTGCCGGGCTTGTCGCCTGCCCCATCGTCTTTACCGGCGCCAGCGTTCAGCGCGCTCTTGTCAACGCCCTTGTCGTCACCGGCAGCACCATCAGCCGCCGCGCCGCCTTCCCCGCCGTCAGCGGGCTCTTTTTTGCCGGGTTCGGCACCATCACCAGCAGCAGCGCCGCCGTCTTCTGGCGCAAATAGGGGATAACGGATCACGTCCGCATCGAGAAATCGCATCATTCTTGCCTCGTTTTGCTGTCGCTCGATGCCGCGTCACCTCTTGACACAGCCTTGAGCACTTCGGGCGTGAGCATCTTGGCAATCTGGAGACCGGCAAACCGCCTGCCTTCCGCAAAAGCCGTTGCTCTATCCCCATCCTGGCCACCGGGTCGGTAGCTCAGATCGTACATTCCGCAGGCGTTGCGGATGATCCATTCCATTGCGCGACGCTGTTGCCCCTCATTGGCGACACCCTCATGCAGCGCGCGGATGGCTGCGACATCTGCCGCAGAATATTCGGCCGGCGTGTGTGCATGCTTTGCCATTATGCCAAGCCCGCCTCTTGCGCCGCCTTGGTCGCTGCCGCGACGTCACTGACAACCCCTGCCCCCTCGCGCGCAGCCTGTGCTGCCTGTGCGAGCTGCTGGGTTTGCCGCTCGCGCTCCGCTTCCGTCGCCTGCTGCTCTTCGCTCTTGAGCCAGTCGGGTTCTGCGCCCGTGCCGATGATGGCGTCTTTCGTTGCCTTCCGGACATCGAGCATCGAGGGCACCGTATTGTCGAACTCTGCCGAGGCCGCAGCGATCTGCAGCGTCTCAGCCAGGGCGGCAACACGCTTGCGACCGTCCACAGTGTTCAGCGGGCTGTCGAACTGGAACGTCACCTCTTCGCCCTTGAGCGCGTCGGGGAACTCGTCAAAGCGGATCGCCCCGCGATGAGCAGCCAGAGAGAAGGCGATATCGAGCAGCGGCAGATGATACTCGCTCTCGATCGGCTGGAAGAACGGTAGCGCAGCGCGCCGGAACTCTTCCATCCGCTGTTGCGTCTCATATGCCGTCATTTCCCGCGTGTTGGGCAGGGTCAGTTTGTTGAGCAGGAACGCCTCGGCAATAAGTCCGCGCACATCCTGAACCATGTCGAGCCCGAAGCCCACGGCGCCGGAGCTGTCCAGCATCATCAGCGCTTCACGGATATCCTTGTCCTCTTCCATGTCCACATACGTCAGGCCACCGGCCCGCACGTCGAAGACGTCATTGCGAAAGATTTCACCCTTGGCGACAAACGGAGGATCAAGAGCCTTTTCGCCCTGCTCCATCAGGACATTGCGCATTGACTGGATCATGCGACCGTCAGGCAGCGCGATCGTCGCAGCCGGGCTGAAACCCTGCGCGAAGTTACCCATCTGGCGCCAGCGCGGCAGGACGAAGTTGAAGACCGGCAGCGCTCCGTCGTACATCGTGACTTCGTGGTCCACGTCGATATAGAGCACGCGGAACTCCATGCCCCGCGCCTCGCGCCGCTTCTTGGGATCGTCGCCATAGAGCAGATCAAACGGGCACACGACGAGCTCAACGTTGACCTTGCGCGATGGGTCTTTCTCCGCTGCGTCCTTGACCTCTTGGTGAAGCGTCCAGCCCCGCTTGCCGGCCAGCGTCTTGGCAGTCATCGGCACCTTGAGATGGATATGGTCGGCCTTGTGGTCGGCATTGTAGAGCCATGCAGCGTCACGTGGATGGTGCGCCTTGAACAGCAGATGATCGCGGTTCTGGCTTTCCTCGACCGAAATGACGGGATTGCCGAACGCGACCCAATCATGGTCAGCCTCGATCATAGCCGGCACGAAACGCGACCGGCGATCGTCCACCAGTTGGCGCAAGCGCTTGGAGGCATAGTCCAGCGCTATGCGGTTGCTGTCCTCTTCATCGATTTCCTCGATCCCCGTGCGAACCTCGTACCACTTACCCTGCCGCAGCATGGCATGGATGGCGTTGCCCAGCGTTTCACGGGCCAGCACTGGAGAGGATTCGGCAAGTTCTCTGGAAAAATCCTCGAAGTCGATCGTCTGCGTGAAGTCGGAACGCATCGGATAGAAGTTTTCCGCAATGTCTTGGCAGAGGTTGTGCCAGGAGTGCTTTTTGGTGAACAGCCCCTTACCAATCCTGCAAAGCTCTTTTGCGCGAGTATCCATTAAAAGCTCCCCAGCGCCGAGCGAGGCTGCTCACGCTGCCGCCGCTGGCGCATGGTCAGATCAGTGGAAACACGCCCGGAACGCCGAGACACGCGGTTGCGCTCTTCCGTTGCGGCTCGACGCGCAGCGGGCGATTCCGGGTCCGGCATCGGGCGGGGATCGTCCGCCAGCGCACTGTCTGGCTGTGGCGCAGGCTTGGCCGGCGTTGCTACTGGTTCGCTGCGACGCTTGCCGCCGAAAAGTCCGCCCATGGCTATCTCCTGGCGCTTGAGCGCGTGCGACCGCGCAATACCTGTGGTTTCCTGTGCCCGCCCTCGGGCGCCTCTTTCTTGGTCATTGCGGGGAACAGATGCGCCAGCGCCCAGACCAGAGCGTCAGCCCTGTCCGGGGATTTGCTGCCGACATAGCCTGCCGTCGTCATGGCCAAGAGTTGGTCTTCCAAGTCGGGGAAATAGCCGACATGTGAAATCTTCTGCTGATCGTAGAGCGCCGAAATGGGTTCAGCCCGCACGATCTTGCCGCGACTGGCATGCACTGCCCGGTAAGGAACCTGTCCGCCTGTCTTGCGGTCTCGATCGGTTGCAGCGCCCCGAATGACTTCCGCCACCATAGCGCCGCCGAAATTCTCTTCCGCCACGATGCAATCGGCCTCGTACCGATCAAAGGCAGCAACAGCAGCCTTGCCCCACTGGGCTGGCCCCATGCGCCCTGAAAGGTCTTCGAGCAGATATCCCCTGCCGTCGCGACCCAGACCGACCACCACCATGCCGACCTCATCAGAGCGCTTGTCCTCTTCACCGGAGGCGCCAGAAGGATCGATCGCGATAACGATCCGCACCATCTCGGGAATGTTGCCGTCAACGATGCGCTGCTGGTCTAGCAGCTCGAGCGTCCACAGCGCCGATTCGGACAAGTCAGCGAACTGGCCCAGCAGGAAGCGCCGCCGCATGGCCTCATTCATGGCCTGCAGCTCTTCCATGTAGGAAGGCGGCAGATTTTCCTGATTGTCGGCGGGGTTCATCAGCAGCGCCCCGTAATTGGACGGGTTCGCTATGCCAGTGCGCCTGTCAGGGTCGCGCTTCTCGATGAACAGCCGATACGTCCAATGCGCCATCCCCGGCGGGTTGCAGTCGTAATATGCCTTGAGCCGCAGCGGCGTGTTTTGCGCCAGGCGCGTCATGGCGATATTGCGAGACGCCCACGGGATCTGCGAGCATTCGTTCAGAAACACCGTCGCATATTCTTGGCCGAGGATTTTTTCAGTCCGGGCCTTGTCATCGAGCCCACCGAAAAAGATTTCCGACCATTTCCGAGAGTGCCGGCTGTTGCTGTCATCAGTCGGGATGGCAAAGAACCAGTCCGTTTTATCCATCGAGCACTTAGGCGCCAGATCAGGGAAACAGAGCTCCATCACTTTGGGCAGTGTGTCGAGGATGATCGACGTCTTGATGGCGTTGAACCGATACCGCAGCATGACATGGCGGCTGGGGTGCGCCACTGCTCTGGTCACGGTCCCGCGCACAAAGCCGAATGTTTTGCCCGATCGAGAGCCACCAAACGCCATCACATGCGCAGCGTCCGAGCCCATCAGGTCGCGCTGCGCTTCTTGCTTGCGCGTGAGCTGGAATGTCACGGCTAGAGCAGCTTTGCGTCGTCGCGATCGATCGTCACACTCACCGAGCCGCTATGCTCGATGCGATCAACAAACATGCCCAAGTGCTTGGCGATCTTGTCGAGGGCACTGTTCTTGTCCCAGAGCTTGATCTTGTGGATGTGCTCGATGATCGGGCGGTCTTTCTCGTCGCGCTCACCAGTGGGCCGAGTTACGACCTCGATGCCAGCAACAGCCGCGGCGAACTCTTCATCCCACTCACTGGGCGGCAGCAGCGCACCGCCTGGAGTAAATGCTTTCCGCACGTCCGAGAAGCCGAGCCGCGACATCTCAGCCAGCACACGCTCAATGCTCGTCTGCGCCTTTTCAGCCCCTTGTTCGATCAGCTCAGCTATTCGGGCTTCAATGTTCACATTTGTTGACAAGCGCGATGCAGCAGAGCGGCTTTCTTTGTACCCGGCAGCAACATAGGCTTCCGACGCTGACATGCCTTGTGCCATGCCCTGTGCGAAAGCCTCGTGCTTGGCGTTAGAAAGCGCCGGCACTGATGTCAGTCCTTCGCCACTGCGAGGAAGACGGCAATGCGCGCCTGCTCGATACGGCTCAGCATGTGATAGGGCCGCTTGTGGAGCTTTTCCGGATCGTGCGCCTTGATCCACTGGCGCCAAAAGTCGTCGCCGTCCTTGGCGTTCGCAGCCAAGTCGACGTCGGCATCAACGAAGCTGTCACCGATACCCATAATGCTGTCAAAGCCTGCCACGGCAGTGAGCGCGGCGCGGTTGCCGGATTGGGCCTCATCGGTGACGCGCTCGAAATCTGGCGCGACCTCTTCGACCTGAGCGCGCGTGACGTTCTGGCCGGCGAACTCTTCGACCACCTTCATGGCCGGCTTGCCGCCAGTCGTCCAATGATCGTCATTGCCGTGATCGAGTTTGAGAAGCGCAGCCTTGATGGCTGCAGAGGTTGCAGTGTCCATGGTAGTTGCCTCTGGTTGTGGGGAGTGGCCTACGAATTGGCAGAATGATAAATGTGGCTGCTGTGGCCTTCGCGATACACCTCGAAACCGTCGTGGTCCGCTGTATCGGTGCGCACAAAATACCGCCCGTCATCGATGATGACCGACACGCCAACTGGGATCAGATCGCCCCGGATTCGGTTGTGGCGCTTGCCGTCCTCGCGCACGAGTGTGTAGCCCGCTGGCTCAAGGCGCAGCAGCTTGCGAATGAGGCGCATAGCGTTCCCCTGTGAGATGGATAGGCGGCTCCGGAACTGGTTGGACACCACGGAGCCGCCAAGATGCGCCCTGTGCACAGAACGACTTCGCGGATTGGGAGCTACCCGTGCCGCGCACACCGCCATGGCCGCTGGGAAAATCAACGACGCTGGCAACCTGAAACGCAAAAAGGCCCCGCCGAAGCAGAGCCTTGTTCAAAGTCGCATTTTGCGACCGTGCCTGAAACCTATCTGATTTTACGCCACTCGGTCAATCGGTGACTTGCTAGCCATCCCCCAGTATTCCGCAAGGTTGTTCGCTATGCGTCGGACCTCGACCTTGCCCCGGCTCACCAGCTTGGCGTTGGGCTTGGCAATTCCAGTGATCCACCGGACATAGGCAGTGGGGCCTTTGCCGCCGACAACCACGAACTCGAAGCGCTGGAACATCTTGCGCCCCAGGTGTTGCTGCATCAGGACAAACTCGCGCCGAGCGTCCGCGCCGATCTCAAACACGGCATCTGGGTTGAAGCCGCCGCCGTCGACGGGTTCGCGTTCCATGTCGCAAGCCTTGGAGCCGCCGACCTGTGCCATGTCATACAGGCGCCGGAACTTCGCCGCCGCCATGATCTGGTGCTCTGCCCCGTAGAACTTGGCAAAGCCGCCAATGTATGTGTGGAGATTAACCGCCGCCAGCACCTTCCCGACATCGGGATTATCCGGGTGTTGGGCCCGGAGGTGCCAGAATTGCGCGTCAGATACGGCGGGATCTTGAACCAGCCGGAAACCAAGTGTTTCAGTCACAGAATGACCCCTCGAAATGGGAGGGGTCGGGCAGGCAAAGTGGGATGCCACGCTTATAGCCTCACTTCGCGTTGCGTGCAACAGGCTCGCCTTTCAGCAGCTTACGCCGCCAGCCCTTTGGCGGGGGCCAGGGCACACCCCACCCGCGCAGTGTCTTGGCTGTCCATCCGCCCTTTGGTGATCGCCCCGCCTCTATCTGAGCCACGGTCATTGGAGGACGCCGCGTCACTGGCTCCTTGACCTTCACATCGAGGGATCGCTGAAAAGCGAAATCCGCCCGCTTTTCAGACGGGCTTACCACGTCCCCGGTCGCTCGATCGTATGCCCTCCATGCCTCTCTGTTGGTCCCTACGGCTCCGGCGACCACCCTGCCGTCGACCACCACATCAAACAGCCCATCTGGCCGCTGCACTACGCCTTGCAAGGTCATCAGAACTCGATCCACTTCTCATTGCTGGGCTGCTCTGCTTCGAGCGCCTGCTGATACTCGCCACACCACGACTGGATATGCACATTTGGCCACGCGTCATTGAGGTGGCTAGAACTAGCCGTCACCTCGCCGGTCTGGCCACTGCTCGTCATCCACACGTTGAACGCCGCCGGCGCGAATGGCGGGAATCGGACGCAGTATCCGCCGCCCTTCCCTGCCGCCTCGTCAGACCGAATGCGCCAGAATTTGCACGTTCCACACTGTTCCATGGTCAATCTCCGTTGCTGATGTACTGGCGCGGCCACAGACCGCGATCAAAGGATGAATGGTAGCGGTAGGTGGCCTGATCGAACCACAGGCCGATCTTGCCCTCAAAGTCACCGTTACGCTGTTTCGGAATGTTGAGGATCGTTCCCGGCTTCTCGTTGAGCTCGTCGCGTTCCTCGTCGGTCTTTGCCGCCTGGATCGCGTCCTCGTGTTTGCGATTGCGCCAAATGCTGATGATGTTTGCGGCGTTGCCGCCGATTTCCATCCCCCCTTTGATGTCGTCGGTCGCTGGAGGACCGCCACCGCTCTCACCCTTGCGGGCATGGGCCACCAGATGAATGTGGACGCTGTTGGCGACGCACCAGTCAACGAGCTTAAACACTGCCGTTTCCTGCCCGTTGTAATCGTCAGAGGCGATGCCCAGCCGCATCAGGCTGTCGATCACGAACTGGTCGCACCCGTATCGGGCCCGGGCATAGTCGAAGACTTCCAGCAAGCTGTCGACGCCGGCCTTGCCGATCTTTTCGTAAAGCAGCAGCCCACGATCCAGCCAATGCAGCGCCTCGCTAACAAATTCGTTCGTCGGGTTCTCCACCGCGCCCACTTGCCGAACCATGCGGCGCAGCGTTTGCACTGGCCGCATTTCGAGACTGGACAGGCAAACCCTGCTGCCCTGATCGACCCAATGCACGATGCAGTGCGATAGAACTTGGCTCTTCCCTGCCCCACTGGCACCTGTCCACACGGTCAGATCGCCGGGCCGGAAATACACCTTCCCCTCAAGTTTCGAGAATGGCGTGCTGTAGCCGGGCCGCGACCCTTCCACGGGCTGAAAGACATCTGCCAGCTCGTCGTAATAGTCGCTGGCCTTGCGCAGCCCTTCCGGGTCGAGGTTTTCCGCATCGGCCAATATCTGGGCCATCTGCTCTTGCGTGAAACCATCCACCCGGCACGAGTTGGCGTCCTTTCGCGGCAGGCGCACACGCAGGCACCGATGGCGCCCAAGACGCTTGGCGATTTCGTCTGCCGCCTCGTCACCCGGCTTGTCCATGTCGGTTGAAAGATAGATCCGCTCAAAGCGGTCCAGGCGGTCAAACTCGTTTTCGATCCACTGCTGCTTGTTTCCGCCACCGCCGCCGAACGGCACGGACATGGCCGCAAAGCCATATGCCGCCCACGATAGCGCGTCGATTTCGCCCTCTGTGATGATCACGTCGCGCGCGTCGGGCGGGATCGCCTGCCAGCCAAACAGCACCGGCTCACAATTGGGCGCAGTCGGTTTAGGTTTGGCCCCGTCGACCGCATCGCGCACCTTGGCCAGTGCCAGCACGCCATCAGGCAGCAGGAAGGGGAAAACGATTGCGTTGCCCTGCGCCGCGATCTTGTAGCGCTCGATGACTTCCGCAGGAATGTTGCGGTCTTCGCGCAGATAATCCAACACCCGGCCCGAGGCCGTCGTGCATTTGGGCTTTGGTGGGCGCGTGTATTCCTGCCGAGGCTCCCGATAAGCGACGGGTCGCGTCATGCCGACGTAGTTCCGCGCTTCCTGCAGCGCTTCCGAGAGCGTGAGGCTCTTCACCGCCGCCCACAGGTCGATCAGGTCTTTCCCGCCCTCGCCGCTCTGGAAATCGCTCCAGACGCCCACCTTGTCGCCAGTGAGGCACACCCCGAAACTCTCGCCCTTCTCACCGCCGAGCGATCCAACCCGCCATTCACGCCCGACCCGCTTGCCGTTGGGCAGAAGCATTTCGGCCACCGCCGCCGCGCGGTCAGACAGTGCCCGGGAAACTGCTGTGATGTCGCTCATTGGACACTCGCATAGATGTCGGCTTCACGCTTTTCCCAGCTCAGGTCGCGCTTTCCGGCCAGCACAGCCCCGACCCATTCGGACGGGTCCGCCTTATCTGCCGCCATGCGCAGAGTGGCCAGCACTTCCGCCCAGTCGCCTCGATGGTGCTTTTTCAGTTTTGTGATGACGCCGCCGGCCGACTTGCCCAGCACGGTCTTTCCGAAATCGTATGCCTGCTTTTCCAGGCCCGGACTGCCCCCAACTGGACCGGCTTTCCCAACGACGGGAACGTCCCCGTTAGGGGTATCTTCTCTTATAGTCTGAGCTTCTAAGATTGGTTGAACGGGCGTTGAACGGGCGTTCAACGGTCGTTGACTTGGAGCATTGATTTTGTTGCGCTTTTCTGCCGAAGTTCTACCAGCCGCGCTTTGTTGCTCCTGCATTTTTGCGCGCTCCCTGAACGCATTTTCGCATCTTTCATTCCAGAGACCGCTATCGAGACGAACGATTTTCCCCTCTTCGATCAGCATGGCGAGAGCGCGAGTGAATGTCCGCCGGTCGGCGCCGCAAAGACGCGCAAGACGATCGTGTGACAGGTCGAGAGGCTTGCCCCTGGCATACATTTCCATGAGCAGGGTCGTGTAAATCCCGATCTCGTGCGCCTTCATGCCGCGCACGCCGTTGATGAAGTCGTCCTGAAACCACTTCACATAGGGCAACACATGTTGGGAAAAGTTTGGCGCGTAGTCTGCGGTCATACGTGTGCCAGCCCCATAATGTCGGCAAAGGCATTCCATGCCTTCACCAGAGCAGCAGCGTTGCGGAGGTTGGGGTGCGCCTCGTTGGCCCTGAAAGCCACGCGGTATGCGTTAAACGCCCGCGTTTCTGGCTCTTTCTGCATGAACACAGACAAGGGCATCATCCCCCCATCAGGCTCAGGCACATCTTCCCCGCTCACGAAATCATCGCGTTGCATAGTGTCATCCATGGTTGGGGTCGTTCGGCTCGTTCCCACTTTGCCTGCCCGACCCGGTTAAAGTCAGACAGCCATCGCTGGCCGTTCATTTTCGCCCGCTGGTTTCCCGGCAGTACTGCTATCGATCACGAGAAGGATCATCTTCTTGAGAGCCCCGCGCGGAATGCGGTCCCCGTTCTCGATCCTGTGGACTGTGGACTGGTTGCATCCGATGTGTTCGGCCAGCTTGTATTGCGACCATCCACGGGCCTCTCTCAGCGCCTTCAACCTTGAAGGGATGTTCTCGTCGTCCATCTCCCGGACCCTTTTCGCATAATGCAAATCGAGGGCCATAATGCGTTAAGCACGAATGATAGTCAATGCCCCGCGCATGACAGGATCGTGCTACACGCACGAACGAATGAACGGAGGCCACTATGGACCAGCACGAACGACTGAAAGACGCCCGAATTGCAGCCGGATATAAGACCGGGACCGATGCTGCGCAGGCGATGAAAATATCTGTGGCCACTTACAACGCGCACGAGAACGGGCACCGAGGGCTGACATTGAAGGCAGCGGAACGATATGCGGATTTCTTTAATGTTCGAGAGTCCTGGCTACTAGTCGGAGATGAGCCGAGGCAGTGGCCAGAGGACAAGGAACAGGCGTTTCGCGATTGGCAGAGAGACCTGGCAGAAACGACGCATGGCGTATTTGTCCCAGGTCATCGCTACCACGGAGCAACGCAAGGCGTATTCCCTGAGATCGACGTTTCAGCCGGCGCCGGGGACGGGCAGATAGGCGAGAGCAACGAAATCACCCTACCGGACGGCACAACGGGCATTGGCCATCAGGTCGTTGCCGAGTGGATGCTGCCCGAATCGTTCTTCCGTCACGAGCTGCGCGCCCAGCGCGACGGGATAATCTTGATGTCAGTGACCGGCGACAGCATGCTGCCAACGCTGCAGCCCGGCGACAGAGTGATTGTCGACACCACAAACCCAGCGTTTCGCAGTGATGGCATTTACGTCTTTGACGACGGCGACGGCGAACCCCGCGTGAAACGCCTCTCAAAAGTGGTTGGCAGTAAGCCCGCAAGGCTGATGGTGATATCCGACAACGAAGCAGTCAAGCCGCAGGATATCCCAGCCGCAGAGATACGCATTCTCGGTCGTGCAGTAGGCAGGATCGGGCGACTTTGACAAATCGCACGATTTTCGCACGATGCGCATTGACTTAATAATGCATTAGGCATTAAATGACCTCCAGCGACACACCGTTGGAGGTTTTTCAATGTCCGCTTCGACCATCAATATCTACGACCGGATTGCAGATCACTCTGCCGCTATGGCGCGGTTTGATCGTGCCATCACCTTAGCCGACGAAATGGCGGCCGAAGAAGAAGGCCGCACCGTCACTGACGAGCAGCGCGAAGAGCACGAAGCAGCCGACGAGCACGAGAACGCGACGCTCTACGCCCTTCTGGCGCACACCCCTGCCAACTGTGGGGAGATGCGCCGGAAGATCGGCTATCTCCGCATGCATATGCAGACATCGGAATGCTTGGACAGGGAACAGTTGTTCTTGCTGCTCGACAGCTTCGACGCCTACCGCGCCTAAAACAAAAGGGCTCGGGCAGGCGGCAACCTGTCCCGAGCCTTCAACCAAACACCGTTGGAGGTAAATATGGTTTCCCTGCAAACTAACACCGAAACACCAAAAGAGCGCAAGCCTTTTCAGGTCATCAGCAACAGCGCTGTCGACATGATGAACGAAGTCGCAATCGACCTGACCATCACCACCACGTTGATGCTACGCGTCGAAACCCTGCTTGAGGACGCCGTGCCGTCGAAGGAAAATTTAGCTCTCGCCCAGCGGCTCATTTTTGAATCATCGCGCCGCGTCGAAGCACTGCTCAAAGAGGCCGAGTTCGCAACAGATTACCTGCTCGCACAAGACAGGGTTGCCCAATGATCACCGCACCAAAATTCGATATGACCGGCTGGGCAATTCTCGACTTCGAGCTGGCCTATGACGGACTGCAGCAGCTCAACCTGGCCAGCCTCTCTATCCAGAACCAACCCCGGGCAAGTCGCAGCGATCACAGCTATTACCCCGGAGCGGATTTCATTGCAGATATAGGTGAAACCTACGTCCTTGGTCTTGCCGATGCGCTCATCAAGCGCCTTGAGCAAGTGCGATTTGCCAATCCCGCAGACGAAGACCGCCGCCTGCGCCTACTGATGCACCACCACTGCAGCTTTGGCTCCGGCGGGGACACTCTCCCCGAGCTCCTGCAGCGCATGGCGTTCTGGTCAGCAAAGCCAGTGGTGGCAGCATGAGCGCCACCGAAACAAACCCAGTCGGCAAGGCCGGCGATGCGCTCAATAGAGCCATCGCCATGGTCTCTGCAATCCATCTGGCAATGGAGAGCGCCGAAACCGAATACGACCAGCAGTGCATCGCGGACACGCTCTTTGAGGCCCGCGAAAAGATGCTCGATGCGCAAGGGTTGCTGGGCATGCACAAGGATGGGCCGCGCACATGAACACGCTCACCTTCAAACCACACCCGCATCCAATGATGCCCCTGCCCAGCTACCTCGCCCGGGCAGGGGCATGGCAGTTCCTCATCGTAGAGGATCGTGGCCTGTTCACCGCCTCCTATCGCCTGCGCAACCCCAAGAGCGCGGTCAGCGCGTCCAGCACTATCATGGGGCCGTTTGACAGCTTCGAGGGCGCACAGGATGCCGCCAATGCGAAGTGGCAGGAAATCCGAGGGCTTGCATGAGATTTTCGTGGACGGTCGCTTGTGCCCTCATCGCGTGGGAGTGCGCCAACATGGCCACGGGCCTATCAGAACAAGTGATATTATCTGACAGGGCTGTTTGGCTCTGGTGGGTGCCAGCGTTCTTTTGGGTTTTGGCCGCAATCAGAACAGCGGCGGGATGGTACGATGACTGAAATATCGCACGTCCCGCCCCTTCCCCCACGTCGCATGCTCACGCCACAGCAGGCCGCTGCTTATCTCGGGCTGGGCTCAGTCAACAGCCTCAAGGCACATGTCCGGGTTTCGCCTGTTAAGATCGGGGAAAGCGTGCGTTACGACGTGCGAGACCTTGACCGTTGGGCAGATGCCCAATCGCTTAGCCAGCCATCAATGGCAGACGACTGGCTAAGGAAACTCGATGAGGGTGCAAGTGAAGGGCGTTAAGCGGTACAAGGACCGCCACGGCACGCTGCGCCTTTATCACCGCAAGAGCGGAACGGCGATCGACGCCACACTATCAGGCGCCGAGATAGCCGCCGAGGTTGCCCGCCTCGACAAACTCCATGCGCCGGCAGCGCCGAAGTCTGGCACGCTGGCTGGGCTGTTGGAGAGCTACAAGAAAGCTCCGCCCTTTACCGATCTGGCGACGCGCACCAAGTCCGACTATCAAAAGTGCATGGACTATCTGCAGCCGATCGCTGGCACGCCGCTGCACCTGATGGACACCGCCTTCATGGCCAAGCTCCGCGACAAGGCGATCAAGGCAAAGCGCGCCGGCTTCACCAATCACATGATGGCCATGCTTTCGAGCGCGTTTCGCCACGGCGCCGAATACGGACTGGTTGAGAAGAACCCCGTCACCGGGCTGGCCAAAGCCAAAATGGCGGCGGATCGCAAGCGCGAGAATAGACCGTGGAGCCTGCCAGAGCGCGACAACGTGCTTGCAGTCGCACCGGATCACTTACGCCTGCCCTTGGCCCTCGCACGCTATCTGGGCATGCGCCGCGGCGACATTCTCAAGCTGCCGCAGTCTGCCTACAAGAATGGTTTCCTGTCGTTTCGGACCAGCAAGACCGGCAAGACGATGAAGCTGCCTGTGGTCGGCAAGCTCCGCACGATTCTGGACGCGGCAATAGCAGTGGCGCCCCAGGGCGATGCCGTCATGCTCTGTTTAAATTCGTATGGGGAGGGATGGTCTGATGCGGGCTTTACAGCCTCTCAGCGGAAGTTCTTCGCCAAGTGCATCGAGCGCGGGATTGCGGATCCCGGCATAACGCTCCATGGCCTGCGCCATTCGGTGGCAACGGACCTGAGAGCGCTGGGCTATTCCTTGGACCAGATCAAGGATTACGTCGGCCACGAGAATTGGAAGATGACAGAACACTATGCGTCGAACGCAGACGCAAATGGGGTCTTGATCGACATGGCAAATCTGCTACAAGGCGGCACATCACGAGAACGGAAATTGTCTAACCGCTCTCGCAAGAGTGTCTAACCATCAAATACCGTAACGGTAAGACACTGATCCAAAAGGCTTTTGGGGAATAGGTTAACGGTAGACCCACGGACTCTGACTCCGTTAGTCCTGGTTCGAATCCAGGTTCCCCAGCCAAACAAAATCAATGACTTAGTCCGAAAATCTCTCAAAAACATGTCGCATGTGTCGCGGAATGGATGGGAAGCTAAGCCTTTGATTTGTAACGAATGACAATCAGCGCAGGCAGCGGACCACGACACACGCGCGACATGCGCGACACGGATTCCGCGTGTTTCCATCCCCTGCCCCGCATAGAGAAACCCCACCACCGTTAAGCGATGGGGTCCGCCTGTATCTGGCAACAGTGCCAGATTAGTGGCCCGAAGACCTCTTGCTGATAAACGCTTTCACAAACTCCGCCGCTGAAGAGTGCTCAGAGGCAAACCCTTCTTGCCTTAGCATTTCGGTCCACACTTCAATATCGGGTGCATCTTCGAACAATTCCTCGGCCGCTGTGAGTAGCGTCTGATCCACTTCATTGGCTGTCGCAGCTAACGCGCGCAGGTGCTTTGCCGCTGCGGTATTTCGCTCGTCGTCAGGAAACTCGGCTGCTTTCCGTTCGCGCCACTCGGCTTGGTCTAAAAAAGTCTCCGCCAGTGTATCTTGATCCATTTCAATTCTCCTCGCTTGCGCCACTCGAGCGCATGTCAAAACGTGCTCGGCGGAAGCCCACTGTATGGACGTGCCAAACATGCCCTTGCGGGCGGTTACGATGTACGGAAGAGCCGCGAAATGGGTTGCGAGCGGCGACTGGCCTTGTTAGGGCGATGTCTCAACCATACGAATTCAGCCGAGCGTGTCAAGCTGAACTAGTTCTCCCGCTACCCCTGCAAGCGCCCTTACGGGTGGCTCGACCCGACCATATAGGTACGGGCCTGTGGTGAGAGGCAGCGGCAAGCTGTGGCGATCCCGGCACGATTCGAACGTGCGACTTGCCGATCAGAAGTCGGCTGCTCTATCCAGCTGAGCTACGGGACCGTTTTACGTTACGCCTCCGCTGCCTCTTCCAGTAGGATGTCCATCAACGAGTCCGCAATGTCGGCACCTGTGTCGCGTTCTGCCTCGCGTGCCGCCTGAAGAATGATAATTAGGTCGCCGAGGGTAATGGTACGGTCGGTGGCCTTGTGCTTGGTGCTCATGTCGATCCTCCTAAAGTAATGATTTCCGTTAAAACTAGCGATAAACGATAGTTAACCACGTTGCAAGCTAAAATCGCTAGGAGTGGCGAAATTGTTTCTCTGGTGCTAAAGGTGGGTGCAATGACCTACCGGAGACGAAGCACATGACACCCGCACAATGCCGCGCAGCCAGAGCCCTTATCGACTGGTCACAGCGGCGCCTTGCGGATGAATCTGGCATTGGCAACGCGACCATTCGGAACTTCGAAGCGGGTCGCTCGACGTTGCAGTTCGCGACCAACAACTTACTGGTGAAAACCTTCGAGGCAGCCGGCGTCCAGTTCCTCGATCCCGACGACACAGCAACTGGCCCAGGCGTTGCCTTGAAAGCTTGACGGCTCGCCTCTCCCTGCTAACCTAATAACGCGTCACCACCGCACCACCACTCGAGGAGAACGGAGAAACCCGAAATCCAACGAGTAAAGGTGGTGCATTGACGAATTCAGAACTTGAGGAAGCAATAGAGGCGATCGAGCGTGACATATGCTCGGTCACAGAGCGGCTGCGCCTACTTAAGAAGGCAGTGCTTGCGAAACCCGACGAGTCGCTGCGACCCTACACTCCAGAAACACTGGCCAAGCGCTGGAACTGCTCACACCAGCATGTGCGTGACTTGGTAAATGCCGGCAACCTGCAATCGTTTCGCGCCGGCAGGCTAATCAGAATATCTCGGCAGGCCGTCGTAGATTACGAGGCAGCTCAGTGAGCGAGCAGCTAGACAAAATCTACAGCTTGGCCGAGGCAGCGGAACGCCTGCGCTTGAACAAAAACGCCTTGGCGCGCTTGGGGCGCCGTACCGGCAACTGCTCTGTGACGGGCCGCACTGTCCTGTTCAGCGAAGCCGACCTTCTGGCCATATGGCAGGAGATGCGGGCGCCACGATCAAGCAGAGCCCTAAGAACGATCCATGAGGGCATCAAGACTCGCGAAGTGAGCAGCTTTTTGTTTTCGCGGCCTTTGGTGCCCTTGGACAGGCGCACCGTTGTCATCCTCCGCTGGCTTGCCACTCAGAAGAGACCCAAGACATTCGCCGACATCGACAGATGCGGTCCTCGCACAATTGAGGACCTACTCGGAAAGGGCTTTGTGGTCGATCGCGGGAAAGATCCGGCCGGACACAAGTTGGTGGTCATATCGCCCGCTGGACGAGACGCGCTCAAGAAGGTCGATCGCTGGAAGCGCGAGCGGCAGAGCAAGGGGCGTTCAAGTGACTTCTAAGCGCCAAGCCGCCCTACCCCATGTCATTCGGCATGGAATATTGGCTCTGACTCACATTTGGTGCAATCGAGCGGTGTGATTTCCTTTTGAGAGGAATCACTGCAATGGCGCGCAAGCTTGGAACTTCGTCGCTTTTACCGTCAGGTTTCATCATCGAGACGACGCTGGAGAGAGACAGTCATCTCGAGATCAGCGTCCGCCCTCGTCAAACGGGAAGTGCTTGCCCCTCTTGTGGGCGGAGCAGCCGAAGTATCCATAGTCATTATTGGCGAAAGGCCTCCGACCTCCCGCTTGGCGGCCGTCGAGTCAGGTTACTCGTCAAAGCCCGCCGATTTCGATGCAACAGCGTGCTGTGTGGACAGAAGATATTTGCCGAGCGAGTGGAGCATGGCGTGCTTGCGCCGTGGGCCCGCAGGACGCAGCGCCTCAACCTCATCGTCCA
>NZ_FNCS01000006.1 GCF_900100665.1 Pelagibacterium luteolum | reverse complement strand
TTCAAGGCCCACAGAGCGTATCAGCTTTTCTTCCCCGCTGGTCCAGTCCCAGGGGTTCACTCCAGTACCGGGTCAGATCTCAACGGCAATCAACACTTCCTGCGACGGTGCGGGCGCGACGGTATCGAGGGCGAAGGTGTCGGCATGCTGGTCGAGCCATGCGGGGCACTCGGTGCGCAGCGCGGGCGGAAGCCAGCCAGTTCCGGCCAGAAGCTGTTCGGCGGCTTCGGCCATCTCCACCTTCTTCTTGCCCGCGATCTGCTCGGCGGCCTCGTCGCCAAGGGCATCGCGCACGGCGGCGAGGATGTGGGCCTTGGTGACGCGCCCGAGATAGCTCCGCACGGTCGCGGTCCAGTGCGCCGTCATGTCGAGCGTCACCGCCGTCGCCAGCTTGTCCGCCGTCTCGTGGGCGCGGCGCTTGCTGCTCTCCCAAGGCAGCTTCACCGCATTGACGGTCAGCGAGGCGCAATGCGCGAGCAAGGCCATGAGGCTCGCATGGTCCAGACCGGCAACGAAGTCCCAGAGGTCCGCCACGTCGCGCGGCATGTCCGCGGCCCATCCGGCATGACGATCCGCCAGCATCTTCGCCGCCGCCGTGTCCTCGATGCCGTCCGCGTGGGCGGCGAGGTAATTGCTCGTCGGGCTGATTTCGAGGCAGTTGGCCGTGCTGCCGCCCCGATAGTAGGTCTGCGCGGCGAGCGCATGGACCACGGCGATCAACGCCATGTCCGGCTGCTCGCCAAGGGCCAGACGCAGGCCAAGGGTGCGATGCGCGGTCAGGTCGCGAATGAGCGCGTCCGAGAGCGGCTTGCCCGCATCCCCGGCGTCTTCTTCCGGCTCGGCTTCGGGAAGCTCGTCGCCTTCGTCCGCGCCGTCGCTGTCGAGGATTTCACCGTCACCGTTGACGCGCACCCCGTCGATGACGGTTTCGCCGCCCTCGGTTTCCTCTAGTTCCGGCTCAGGTGCCTCATCCTCGGCGCGGATGAAGCCGCGCTCGATCCGCACGCCGCCGTCATGGGCGACAACGACGAACACGCCGCCGCTCGCGATGTCGTCGGGATCGAAGGCGTGGCGCTTGGCGTCGATCCGCTTGATCTCGGCTTCAAGCTCCGCAAGGCGCGCATCCACCTCGTCCGGGAGGTCGGTGTCGGCGTCCTTCCACTCCGCGTTCAGGTGCTCAAGCTCGTCCTGCGCGGCGTCGTAGGCCGTGGCATCTTCCTCGGAAAGCTCTACCGGATGCCAATAGGCGCGGCGCATTCCGTGGGCGTGGGGGAAGTCGAGATAGGCGGCGGTCCACTTCCAGCCCTCGGCCTGCTGCACCTCGGCGGCGATCCCCTCCAGCTTCTCGACGGCGAGCCGGTCCAGCAACGCGGGGTCTTCAAAGAAACCGCCGCGATCCTCGGTGAACAGGTCGCGGATGATGGTGCCGCCTGCCTCGGTATAGGCTTGCGCGCCGACGAAGACCGCGCAGCGATCCGTCGCGGGCACGTTCATCTTGGTCAGGTCGCGCCGGATGATGGACGGATCGCGATTATAGGGCAGGTTCTCATAGACGTGTTCCTGCCGCGCGTGATCGTCGGTAATGGCGAAGGCCATCAATTGGTTCAAGGTCAAGCCGCCATCGCGATAGACCTGCATCAGCTTGGGGCTGACAGCGCCGAGACGCATCCGCTGCTTGACGAATTGAGCGGTCACACCGAACCGGGCGGCGATTTCCTCCGCACCCCAGCCCCGATCCTCCGAAAGCTCGCGGAAGCGCTCGAACTGGTCGGCGGGGTGGAGGTCTTCGCGCGTCACGTTCTCGTCAAGGCTGATTTCGGCGGCGTCGTTCGCGGTGTCGATGACGCAGCGGATGGGTTCGGTCTTCTTAATTTCCTTGCGCTTGGCGCGGAGCATCTGCGCCTGCCTGCGGCCTTCACCGATGCTGACGAGATAGAAGCCGGTGGGCTCGCCTGCCGCGTCGGTTTCCGGCTCAACCACCAGATTTTGCAGGATGCCCTTGGCGGCGATGCTTGCCGCCTTCGCCTCGATAGAGGCCTCGCTATGCGGGGTCTTGCGGGCGTTTTTCGGGTGCTTCTTGAGCTTGTTGAGCGGGATGAAGACGGTCGCGCCGTGTTCGACGGTCGGGACGGTGTTGGCGGTCGTGGTCATGGTCCTTCTCCTATGGGCTTGGGTTGAAGCGCAGCGCTGCGCTGCAACCCTGCCCGTCGGCGAGACCGGGGGGTGCAAGGTGCAAGGGCGACCGGGACGGAGGGGGATCACCCGGCCTGCACAAGCGGATCGAAGTCATGGGCGAGGGTGGGAATCGCGCATCCGCGCGGAAGGTTGGGGAGACCGTCTCGGTCGAGCGCCAGCGATCCCTTGCGCCGCGCCGGGGGGCAGAGCCCACAAGTAACAGGCCCGGCCAGAGCGAAGCGGAGGCCGGGCGCAAGGGACGGGATCAGGATATTGAAACCCAGAAGGGCGTCAGCCGGCAGCGTCCTGATCGCCGCGTTTTCGCCCAGGAGAGGGGCGTTGCGGGGTATCCCCGCAGAAGGGGTCGACCGGGACTACAGGCTCGGGCGCAGGGGAAAGCTTTCCCCGCAAAGGCGCATATGCGGATTTACGGAAGTCAGGCTCAGCGCATTCGTGCGCTGCCGGCCGCGTCAGCCGAGTTGGCCATGCCGTTCGAGCAACCGCATCAGAACTTGGTTTGCGTGAGCGAAATTCACGCGTTGATCGCGAAGCCCATACGCCCATTTGGCGCCATGGAAGAGGTTGTTGCGCAAGCGCCAGACGATCATCAGCAGCGCAAGCACCCGGTCGCGAGGATCATTGTTCGCGCCCTCAACGACCGCTTGAACGAGATCAGGGTGGTCCGACCGCCGAAGATCGAGAAAGGGAAAATGGCGGGTCAGCTTGCCGTCGGCGAAGTAGCGTTTCCGGAAGTAGGAGAGTTCAGCGTCATAGAGATCGGCCCCAAGCGTTCCCGCCGCCGCCCATGCATCCACCTTTTCGCGGATACGATCGGCGCGGGCGAAATTGTCCATGACCTGTGCTTCGAAGAGGCTCCAGAGGAAAGCGAAGTCGAAGATGGCGCGGCGGTCCGGCTCCGGAAGATTACTGAAGCCCGGCGCACGCGCCTCCAACCACTGTTCGCTCGCACCAAGTTCCTCCTTCATCGTTGAGCCTCCGCTACGTCCGTCGGAGCCAGGATGTCGCTGGCCTCCCATCCGTCGCCGTTCGGCGCGGCGACGAATTCGCGATCCCAGACGCCCCAATTCGTCGGCAGGGGCACGTGAGCCAGGGGATTGTGGACATAGGTGATGGGTCGGCCGCCGCGCGACATGTTGCCGAGCCCGACGCGTGACCAGATCACGCCCGAGACGTCGGCGAAGCGCTCGTCCAGAAACGCCGTGCGCGGGATGGGATTGCGTGCGCGGTCGATCAGCGGCGCTGTGTGGAATCCCTCCTCGACGACATCCCCAGTCGCGCGATCGATGGTGATGTAGGCATCGCCGATCGGGAAGAGCGTGGTCATGATCAGCGGCAACGGCCGCTCGGCGACATAATCGCCAAAGCGGCTGGCGCTGATGGCGACGATCCGCGTGTCGTCGGACGCGATCACGCCCTGTTCGATGTAGAGCGCAATCTTCTGCGCCTTTGTCCATAAAGCGCCGGACGTGCGCAACTGTGCCTGGCGGATCGGGGCGGCGACAAGGCCGCCGCCCTCGTTGATGGGAATGGGCCGCACGATCTGGTCCGGGCCTGGCGCGCCCTCGTCGGGCGCGATGGCTTCGATCCAGATGCGGCGACCTCGTCGAGGACGCAGAGGTCGGGCTGGCCACCCTGGCGCTGGCGATCGACGACCGGCAACAGCGTCCGGCCCGCCTCGAGCAGGGTGCAGCCGAGATACATCTCCCAGAAGCGGCCATCGACGTCGCGGGCAAAGCCTTGCGGAAAGTCAGGGTCGGCATAGGGCTCGTAGGTCGCCCACATCGCTTCGATATGGTCGTGAAGCTGCTGCTCATACCGCGATTCCGCAGCCTTCAGGTTGATGAAGCCACGATCGAGATTGGCGCCGTCGACGTCGAAAAGCTTGGTCATCGTCAGATCCCGTTAGGCGCGGCGGAGCATTCGCTCGATACGTAAGCGCTGATAGCCGTGTGAAAGCACGTGCTGGCGAAGTTGGCGGATGTCGCGCACCCCGAACGCCACCGCCGCCTTCAGCGGGCTGGCGAAGGTCGCATAGTAGGTCCACCGCGCGTCGGTCGGCAGCGGCGCGTTCTGGCGGCGGTCGGTAATGACGACGTCGCGCGGATCGCTCGTGTTGCGGAAGGCGTGGAACGTGATCCAGTCCGGCCGGCGATACCGCGCGGCCTTGCTGAAGGGCACCGACTGCACCTTCACGTCGCTCTGGTCGAGCACCCAATCGCGCTGCTCCAGGATCTGCCGGACCATGTGACCGACCATCTGCTTGACGCGGTCGGCCAGCACGTCCTCACGAAACTCCGCGAGGAGCTGCTCCTCGATGCCCTCGACCGCCGGCTTGCTGAGCTCGGACGCGGTCTCGAGGCGGGCCACGCTTTCGGGCAGAGTGAGAAACGCCCAGAGGCGCTGACCGAGAGGGGACGCGTAGAGCGAGGCGAATTTATCTGGGCTGTAGGCAAACATGACCGGGCTCCTTTACCGGGCAAATATGACCGGTTATAAGCGACTGTCAATGGCGGTCGCGGCAATGAGGAACGCGATCGGAATCTGGGAGGCTGAATTGGACTTCGAGGATCTTGTGACGGCGCTTGAGCCGCCGTCGAACCGTGTCGGCAAGTCCGACGGCGCCCATGAGCACCACCTCTACGAAGGCGCGGTCATGGTCGCCTACGCCATGCACCTCCTGCGCACGGCGAATGCGCAGCATGTGCGCATTCATCCCGACGGCGAGCATGGCAAGCAATTCGATTTCGCCGCCTGGCTGCTGCGCCGGGAGTTCGTGAAGGTCTCCAGTCTCGGCACGACGGCTTATGGCGGCGTCTATCGGAATCCGGCGGGCCAGACAGTCACTGTGAACCCCAAGTCAGGCCTGGGCGATGTCGTGGCGGAAGTCGGCGACCGCATCATCTCGGCCGAATGCAAGGGCGGCATCATCAATACGCGGCACCCGGGCCAGGTGTCCCGGCTCTACAAAGGGCTATGCGAGACGGTCGGGCTGCTGATGGCGACGCCGTCACAAGGCCGACAGGTCGCGGTCGTGCCGCTGACGGAAGGCACTTTGCGTCTGGCCGAGCGTCTGGCGCCGCGTTGTGCGCTGGCCGGCATTGAGATCGCGCTTGTCGGCAGCCGGGGCGAGGTCATGGACGTGAATCCCACGCGGGACGTGGAGGGCGTTCCAGGAGCAATCGGCGCGACGGACAGGGCTCGCGAAAATGGGAAGAGGATTGTTTGATGAGAAGAGTGCTGACGGTGGGCGTGACCTATACCGGCGATGCTATCGAGGGCGTGGAGATCGAGAATTTGGGCCTGTGCCGGGCCGGCGTGGATCGCGCACGCGCCGCGTACCCGCTCTACGAATATGACACGATCATCATCAATCCGGAGAGCTACAGCCATTTTCTGTTCGGCACGGCCGGGGAGTTTTCAAACGAACCGAACGAGCTGGGCCAGCTCAAGCGTCAGAACGACCGCTACGACATCGACACCGCCTTCGACCTCGACGACCGGGAGAAGGAGATGGAGGTCGCGATCGCGGACGGCGCAACCGTGGTTTGGTGCCTGTCCGAACCGAAACGGATGAATTTCTTCGGCTATCGCGAAACGCATCTCGGCTATGTCGCGCCGAAGATCGCCAGCTTCGTCAAACGCTCGGACCTTCTCGTGAAGAAGGGGCGACGGATGGGCGGCATCGACCCCGACAGCCCGTTCGTCCGCTACTTCGACGAGTTGTCCAAGGCCGGCGGCTGGACGCTTTGCCTGTCCGATCCGTCCGACGGGTTCAGCTCGATCGCCGCGACGCCGGAAGGCTATAGTCTGGGCGGCAGGGTGACGCTGGGGACGACGACGGGTTGGCTGCTGACGCCGCCGACCTCGCCGGAGGCGGCGAACCAGCTCGTTCGTGACAGCCTGGCGATGGAAAAGGCCGACCCCGCGCACGAGAAATACCACGGCATCTTCCTGAGCCACACAGGCGTCGACAAGCCCTTCGCGCGCCAGCTTCGCAAGGATCTCATGGCCCGTGGCGTGCCGCGTGTGTGGCTGGACGAAGCCGAGATCGACATTGGCGATTCGCTCATTGCCAAGATCGAGGAGGGCATGAAGCTCAGCCGATACATCGCGGTCGTGTTGTCGAAGAAGTCGATCGGCGCGCCCTGGGTGAAGAAGGAGCTGGACGTGGCGATGAACAGGGAGATCGCCAGCGGCGAGGTCGTGGTGTTGCCGCTGCTTTACGAGGAGTGCGAGCTGCCTGAATTCCTGAAGGGCAAGCTCTACGCCGACTTCTCGAAGGCCGAGGACTATGAGGCCGTCCTGGGCAAGCTGCTGCGGCGGCTTCGGATAACCTGATGAGCGAGGTGGTGATCGGCCCGAGTGCCGCAATGCTCGATGCGATGGCCAACCTGTGGCGGCTCCTCCCGCCAGGGCCCGATAATATCCTCAAGCACCCGGCCTTCGTACGCCTGCGCGAAGCGTGCCGGGATGGCTACCCCGGCGCCGGTAAGACGGGACCGGACTTCGCGCTCTCAACGGCGTTGAGGGCGCTGGGCCTGCCGTGTCACCTGCAGGGCGCAGCGGCGCAACTGGCGCTGCCTGTGGAGGAAGCGGCGGCGGGCCTCGACGCGGCGCTGCGCGCCACCCAGTGCACCCGGATGCATCTCGCACCGCTCGATCTGGCGGATGACCTTCCGCCGCTTGCGTTCGGCTCCGCAAAGGTCTGTCGGCTGACGGCCGACGAGTTACGCGCCATGGTCGATGAGCGCCGACTGAAGCGGCTCTATCCGCGGCAGCAGTTCGACGCCGATCGGTTCGCTCAGTTTCACTGGCTGGTCGTCGAGGAGACGGTGGCGTTCAAGCACGGGCCGGAAGCACGAGCGGTTCCGATGTTCTCGATAGATTTCAGCCAGGATCTGGGGCGGATCGAACCGCATAAGGGACGATTTCCGGGCGTGTTCGAAGAAGCGCTGTTCTTCTTGCTGTTGGCCCCTTGGGAGAGCTGGTCGACCATGCCGGAGGTCGATTGGCGAGGGTTTCGCGTGCCGTGGGTCCATACCGTCGACGGCGATCTCTTCGTGCGGTTGAGTTCGCCACCTTCACCGGACACGCTGAACTGGGAGGACCGCATCTACGACGACGGCTACGGCGGAACCTACGAGGAAGAACGCCCGGTCGAGTTACGCCTGGAGGACAAGGCCCCGGCCGAACTGGCCGTCTGGGACCAGAGCCGCTGGGCGATTGTCGAGCAGGCAAAGCGATCGGTGCTGTTCGAGACGCCGATCGCACATTTCCTTGTCCGCGCATTCCTGGCCGAGGGCGTGGACGAATTCCTCGCTCACATCACGACGATCGAGGCGGCGCTCGGGTTGCGCGCCGACTATCAGAAGAGCTTTCGGATCGCGCCCGATCGGCACAAGGGGATGCGCGCCACGAACCGGATGAAAGGGCGGGTTGCCGGCCTGCTCGGCGGGCATAGCTATGCCGACCAGTATGAGCAGCTCTTCGACATCAGGAGCGCCTTCCTACATGGTCGCGCCATGATGGACATCTCGACGCAGGAGCAAGTGATGGCCCGTTCGCTGGCCCGTCAGGTCGTCGAGGCGCTGATCTTGGCAACGCGGGCGGGGCCAGTTCCGTCGCGCGAGGACTTTCTGGATGGCCTGCTCGACGCGGGGGCTCCGCTGATCTAGCTGGACGACAGCGAGCCGCCGATTGCAAACTGTCAGAAAACTGCGTATATTTCTGACAGGAGACCAGCATGCAACGGTTGAGCGAACAGATTTTGGCACATGCGGGCGGTTTGCCCGAGGGTATGCCTGTGTCCGCGAAGAGCTTGCTTCACCTCGGCAAGCGGGCTGCGGTTGACCAGGCGCTGTCGCGCCTGGCGGAGCGTGGCCAACTGATCCGCGCTGGCCGCGGTGTCTATCTGCGTCCCGTGACGAGTCGGTTTGGCACGCGGTCGCCTTCGGTGGAGCAGGCGGTCGAGGCGCTCGCCAGCCAGCGCGGCGAAGTCATCGTGTCCAGCGGTGCGGCGGCCGCCAACACCCTTGGCCTCACGACACAGGTTCCGGTCCGATCGGTCTATTTGACCTCCGGCCGCACCCGGAAAATGAACCTTGGCAAGCAGGTGGTTGAGCTGCGGCACGCACCGCGCTGGCAGCTCGCATTGGCCAATCGCCCGGCCGGTGAGGCAGTCCGGGCGCTGGCTTGGCTTGGTCCCGAAAAGGCCGAGGCAGCGCTGTTGGCTTTGAAGCGCAAACTTCCGCAGACCACCTTCAACGAGCTGGTGGCGGCGGCGCCGCAGCTTCCGACCTGGCTCGCGCGCAGCGTGGGAAAGGCGGCGCATGGCTGACGCATTCCTCAGCCTTTCGGCCGCGGATCGCCGCGAAGTCTTGGGCGTCGCGGCCGACCGGTCCGGTCGCCCGACGCACCTGCTCGAAAAGGATGCCTGGGTGGTCTGGGCGCTTGCCGCCCTCTATGGCTCGCCCCTGGGCGAACACCTGGTCTTCAAGGGCGGCACATCGCTGTCGAAAGCCTACGGGGTCATCCGTCGATTTTCCGAGGACGTCGACCTCACCTATGACATCCGCGCACTTGCCCCCGACCTGGTGGGCGACAATGGCGAGGCCTTGCCGAAGACCCGGAGTGAGGAAAAGCGCTGGTCAAGCGAAGTGCGCAAGCGACTGCCCGAGTGGGTGGCGGGAACGGCGCAGCCGACCATCGCGAATGCGCTGGCCAGCGAGGAATTGGCGGCGGTGATCCGCGTCGAAGACGACAAGCTGTTCATCGATTACGAGGCGACGGCGACCGGTTCGGGATATGTCGCGCCAAGCGTGATGCTCGAGTTTGGGGCGCGTTCAACCGGTGAACCGGCGAGTCCGCGTGATGTCGTCTGCGATGCGGCGGGCTTGGTGGAGGCGGTGGAATTTCCCACCGCGCGGCCGCGCGTCATGCACGCCGAGCGGACGTTCTGGGAAAAGGCGACTGCGATCCATGTCTTCTGCCTGCAGGCACGACTGCGTGGCGACAGGTTCGCGCGTCATTGGCACGACCTCGCCAGGCTGGATGAGGCTGGCCTAGCGACCACTGCGTTTGCGGATAGAGAGCTCGCCCAGGCGGTCGCGCGCCACAAAAGCATGTTTTTCGCCGAGAAGGCGGCCGACCGCGAACCGATCGATTACGCGGTCGCGGTCAACGGCGGCCTGCGTCTTGTACCCGACGGCGACGCGCTGAAGGCGCTGGAAGACGACTATCTTCGTATGGTCGAGGACGGGCTGCTGTTGGAGGAGGCCGAGCCCTTCGAGGCGCTTATGGCGCGATGCGCCGACATAGCCGCGCGGGCCAATCGCGTGGGCGCATAGGGGGGAAGATGCTGACTCGAGGATCGGAATGGCGGCGGTGGGAACCGCATATTCACGCACCGGGCACCGTCATGAACAACCAGTTCAGCGGTCCTACGGCGTGGCACGACTATCTCACCGCGTTGGAGCAGGCCGCGCCCGTGATCGAGGCGATCGCGGTCACCGACTATTATGTGACCGACACCTATGAGGAGGTGCTGAGGCAAAAGGCGGCCGGGCGACTGCCGGCGGCCAAGCTGATCTTTCCCAATGTTGAGCTGAGGCTCGATGTCGCGACCGCCAAAGGCGGCTTCGTCAACCTCCACCTGTTCGTCAGTCCGGAGGATCCTCAGCATATCGAAGAGTTGAGGCGTCTGCTGTCGCGTCTGCGTTTCAACGTCATGCAGGATCATTTCGACTGCACGCGCGCGGACCTTATTCGGCTTGGCAAGAAGGCCGATCCGGCTATCACCGACGATCGCGCCGCGCTGAGCTATGGGGCCAACCAATTCAAGGTCAATTTCCAGCAACTGCGTGACCTTTTCACCGGCAACGGTTGGGCGAAGAAAAACATCCTGATCGCGGTGGCCGGCGGCGCCACAGACGGTACGTCGGGCGTGCGCGAGGCTGCCGACCAGACGATCCGGCGTGAAATCGAAGGGTTCGCCGACGTCATTTTCGCAGGCAGCCCCGCGCAGCGGGAGTTTTGGCTCGGCCTGCGGGACCTCGGCCCCGAGGAGATTCGGGCACGCTATGGCGGGTTGAAACCCTGCCTGCACGGGAGCGACGCCCACAAGCTCGACGATGTGGCGTCTCCATTCGGAGACCGCTTCTCGTGGATCAAAGGGGGGCTAGAGTTCGACGCCCTTCGGCAGGCATGCATCGACCCCAGCGGCCGTGCGCATGTCGGCGCCGAGCCGCCCGGATCGGCCACGCCATCGCAGGTGATCTCGGAAGTCCGCGTGCTCGACGCCCCCTGGATGACGACGCCGGTCATTCCGCTTAATCCGGGCCTGGTCGCCATCATCGGCGCGCGTGGTTCCGGCAAGACCGCACTCGCCGACATGATCGCTGCGGGTTGTGACTCCATCCCCGACGAGTCGTGGAACGCGGAGGAATGGGCCAATCCGTCTTTTCTCGTGCGCGCTCGACCGCTGGTCGCAGACGGGAAGGTGAAAGTGAGTTGGGCGGCGGGGGAACCCAGCACGCGCGCACTCGACGGATCGGATTCGAACGGACCCTACAGCTACGAGCGCGTCCGATATCTGTCGCAGCAATTCGTCGAGGATCTGTGCTCGTCAAGCGGCCTGACGGATGGCCTGCTGAGGGAGATCGAGCGGGTGATCTTCGAGGCGCACCCCGATGACGCACGGGACGGCACATTGGACTTTGCCGAGCTGCTGGAGCACCGCGCGTCCCGGCATCGTCTCGCTCGCGATCGTGAAGCCGAGGCCGTCTCGCAGATTTCGGAACGGATCGGCGCCGAGCTGGAGAAAGAAAAGCTGGCCGCGACCTATGAGGCGCAGGCCGCGCAGAAGAAGAAACTGGTCGAGGCCTACACCGCAGACCGCGCGAAGCTCGTGTCGGCCGGCAGCGAAAAGCGAGCCCAGCGCCACACCGACCTTGCCGGAGCGGCAAATCAGGTCCGCTCGAAGCTGCGACAGTTTGCCGGCCAGCGACAGACGTTTCTTGCCCTGCAGGACGAGGTGAAGGACCTGCGTCGCAACCAGGCCCCCGAGACGTTGCGGCAGGCGCAGACACGTCATACGCACAGTGGCCTGTCGGCTGAGCAGTGGGCGGCCTTCTTGCTGGACTACAAAGGCCCGGTCGACAGTGATCTCGCGGACTATGTGAAGTGGGTGGACGGCAAGATCGCGGCCCTGAAGGGGACGACGCCGGCGCTGGGCGATCCGAACACGCCTTATTTTCCAGACGACACCGATCTGTCCACGCTGTCACAGGCGGTCCTCGACGCGGAAATGGCGCGGCTAGAGAAGCTGGTCAGCGCGGACAAGGAAACACAGCGTCGCTACACCGCGCTTTCGGGCAGCATCGCGACCGAGACTGCAGCGTTGCAAACGCTGACCGAGAAGGCCACCGACGCAAAGGGCGCCAAGGATCGCGCGCGCGACCTGCAGACGCAGCGTGAGGAAGCTTACGGCAGGGCCTTCGATGCGCTCGTCGCGGAACAATCGGTGCTGGCAGATCTCTACGCACCACTCATGGCGCGGCTCGCCGCATCGTCCGGCACCTTGAAGAAGCTGTCGTTCTCGGTCGCGCGCGTGGCCGATGTGGAGCAATGGGCGAACGAAGCCGAAGACGGCCTGATCGACCTCCGCAAAACTGGTGCGTTCCGGGGTAAGGGCACATTGCTGCAGAAGGCAAACGAGGTGCTCAAGGGCGCGTGGGAGACCGGCGATTCCGCAGCCGTCATTACCGCGATGGCGGAGTTCCGGCGGCTTTACCAGAGGGACCTGCTGGACCATTCTCCGGTCGCGCACACGGATCAGGCGGAGTTTCGGGCCTGGTCGAAGCGCTTCGCCCAATGGCTTTTCAGCACCGATCATATCGCGATCCGCTATGGCATCGACTACGACGGCGTCGACATCCGCAAGCTGTCGCCTGGCACCCGCGGCATTGTTCTTCTGCTTCTCTACCTGGCGCTCGATGACAGCGACAACCGGCCGCTGGTGATCGACCAGCCCGAAGAGAACCTCGATCCAAAGTCGGTCTTTGATGAGCTCGTTCACCTCTTCGTCGAGGCCAAGTCCCACCGTCAGGTGATCATGGTGACGCACAATGCGAACCTGGTGATCAACACCGATGCGGATCAGATCATCATTGCCGAGGCGGGACCGCATCCGCACGGCTCCCTGCCGCCGATCTCGTACCGGTCGGGCGGTCTGGAGAACGCGGAGATCAGGAAGGCGGTCTGCGACATTCTCGAAGGTGGAGAGGGTGCCTTCCAGGAACGTGCGCGCCGGCTGCGCGTGCGGTTGGAACGATAATGCGGTCAGTGAGAAGAACAAATAGGCTGAGGCTATGGCCTGCGTAATGTAGGCGAAGGGTGGAACTATGTTCTTGAACGATCAGGAGACGGCGACCGATCTCCTCTACTACGAGGCCATCGCAAAGACGGTCGTCACTCTGATCCGCAAGACGCCCGACGCGCCGGTGACGATCGGCGTCCACGGTGATTGGGGCGCAGGCAAGTCAAGCGTTCTCAAAATGCTGGAGGGCGCCTTCGCGGAGGACGATCGTGTCCTCTGCCTCTGGTTCAACGGTTGGACGTTCGAGGGCTTCGAGGACGCAAAAACGGTCGTCATCGAGACCATTGTCGACGAGCTTCGTCGCGCCCGTCCGACGTCGACGAAGGTGGCCGACGCCGCGAAGAAGGTCCTGAAGCGGGTGGACTGGCTGAAGCTTGCTCGCAAGGCTGGCGGCTTTGCGTTTACGGCGACGACCGGCATCCCGACCTTCGATCAGGTCAAGGGCCTCTATGATGTTGCCACCTCGTTCCTGGCCAAACCCCAGGACCATGTCTCGATCGAAGATCTGAAGGGGGTCGCCGAAAAGGCGGGCGAGTTCCTCAAGGAAGCGCCGGACGAGAGCGATAATCTTCCCGAGCACATTCATGCCTTCCGCGAGGAGTTCAAGGAGCTTCTCGACGCCGCCGACATCGACCAGCTCGTCGTCATCGTCGACGATCTCGACCGGTGCTTGCCGAAGACGGCGATCGCGACGCTCGAAGCGATCCGCCTTTTCCTGTTTGTCGAACGCACCGCCTTTGTCATCGGCGCTGATGAACTGATGATCGAGTATGCAGTGCGCGAGCACTTCCCCGACCTGCCGCCCAGCTCCGGCCCGGTAAGCTACGCGCGCAATTACCTAGAAAAGTTGATCCAGGTTCCATTCCGAATTCCCGCGCTGGGTGTCGCCGAGACGCGCGTGTACGTGACCCTTCTGCTGGCGGAGAACGCGCTCGGCTCGAAGGACCCGCGGTTCCTCAATCTGCTCGCATCGGCGCGGGAAGATATGCGACGGCCGTGGAAGAGCCGTGGCCTCGATCGAAGGACCGTGGAACAGGCCATGGCAGGCAAGATGCCGCCCGACGTAGATCAGGCACTCGTGATCAGCGCCCACGTGACGAAGATCCTAAGCGAGGGCACGCGCGGCAATCCACGCCAGATAAAACGCTTCCTCAATTCCATGATGTTGCGACACGCCATTGCCGAGGAGCGCGGTTTCGGTGCCGACATTCAGCGCCCGGTGTTGGCCAAGATCATGCTCGCCGAGCGGTTCTATCCGGATTTCTACGAACAGATTGCACGCCTCGCGGCTAATCACCCTGATGGCCAACCCGAGGCGCTGCGGCGTTTCGAGGAGCACGTCCGGGCGCCCGCGCCGGAGGAGGACGACGACGAGAAGCCTGCCGCGAAGGGCGGGCGTAAGGCTGCGCGCTCGGCACCTGCACCTCTCCCGGCCGAAGCCATGGAATGGGAAAAGAACGAGTGGGCGAAGGGCTGGGCGGCAATCGACCCACCGCTAACGGGCGTAGACCTGCGACCTTATGTGTTCGTCACGCGTGACAAGCGTAGCTCGTTGGGCGGGCTGGCCGCCGCAAGCCATCTTGAGGGCCTCGTCGAGAAGCTGATGGGGCCGACGATGATGGTCCGGGGCGCCGTCGGCGAGATCGCGAAACTCACAGGGCCAGAGCCCGAGGAGGTTTTCGAGGCAATCCGTGGCCGGATCCTTCAGGACGACAACTTCGCGGCCAAGCCCAAGGGGGCGGACGGCCTCGTCCGTCTGGTCGAGGCGCATCCGGCGCTGCAACGCCGGCTTTTGGAGTTCATCCGTGAGTTGCCGGTGGCCAAGGTCGGGAGCTGGGCGGCGTCGAGCTGGGGGGCGTGCTTCACCGACACGGGCATCGCGGCGGAGTACCAGACGACGCTGCGATCATGGGCCGAGCAGACGGAAAACTCGATTCTGCAAAAAGCCGCGCAGGGCATCAGCAAACTGCAGCGGGGTTGATCGGATGGGCACGTCAAAAAGCTACGGCGGACCCTCAAGCGGCCTCGTTCCATCCTTCGTGGACGACCCGACGCCGCCGACCCAGCCTCGACCTCCGGCAACAGCGCCGGTGAGTCCGAATGCACCGGGCGCGCCCGGCGGACCGTCATCCCCGCAACCGGGACAGCCGGCAGCGCCTGCTATTCCGGGCGTTCCGAGCACGCCGTCGCGTCCGGATACGAAGGGCACCGGTAGCCTTGGTGGCGCTCGCGGTAATTTCACGCGTTTCGCAAGGACCGGCAGCCGTAGTGCGCTCGGAAGTGCGCTGTCGGGCTATGTACGCGGCAGCACCGGCGGGGCCCGACGGGCCGCGCGACGCATGGGCTCATCCCGCGCCACAGCCAGCGGATTGTTGGGCGTTGTTCGTGACTTCCAACGTCTCGGACCAACCGAAACGCTTCGTCAACTCAACTTGGCCGGATTGGCAACGCAGCCGGCGGCAGATGTCTTCGTAGCGATTCTGGAATTTATCTGTCCACCAGGCGGCGCGGTCGACGACGCGATCGCGCGGCAGGCGATGCTGGAGACGATCGGCGATCTTGCCGAAGCGGGGCTGGGCAGCTTCGATACACTTACGCCGGAGCAGCTCCAGGACGTCTTCCTGGACTTTATCTCGCGTTCGATCGAAGGGCGGGTGATGGCAGACCTCGGCGGGCGGGGCATTACCTTCCCTGACGACATCGCTGCCGTGGAAAGCGCCCAGGCGCAGCTTCATGATTTTGTCGAGGGCGCAACGCGCGGTCAGCTCGCCGGAAGGCTCGAAAGCCTGGAGCGTCTGTCTGACCGCGATATCGAGAATGTCGTCAACCAGATTTACGAGACGGCTTTCGAGCTGGTTGCCGTCGCCGGGGAGGCCGCAGCATGAGGCATCATACGATCATTGCGCGGCTTGGTCCGGGAGACGGCACAAGCATTTCTCCGAGCCGTGTGGATACACAAGAGACGGAGATCAACTTCGTCGATGGCGAGTTCCGTTTGGGCTATGGGCTGGGCCAGGCGTTGGATCAACTCTGTGAGCTCGGCCTTCGCCCCTCCGAAACAGCGGTCGATCTGGCGCTTTTGGCCGCGGCGATCACTGCCGCCGATACGCGTATCTCGCGTGCCGCTGACGCACAGGACGCCTGGACCCGCGAGATCGACCTCCACTTGCCGGTATATGATGCCGCTCGCTGGCAAGGGCTGGCGCCATTGATCGCGACAACGCTTAACTTCCTGACCGGCGACCGCTGGGGCGTCTATTTTCGTTCTCGCGCCGCCGGCGCTCGCGATCTGGCGCCCAGACCGACGAAGCTGCGCACAGCTAACCCGACAACGGTCTGCCTGTTTTCGGGCGGGCTGGACAGTTTCATTGGTGCGATCGATCTGCTCGCGCGCGGTCAGGCGCCGATGTTGGTGAGCCACTATTGGGACGGCATCACCAGCACGCACCAAGCCTATTGCGCCGAGGTGATGAAGCGTCGCTTCGGCGGAACAACGCTTCATCACATTCGGGCAAGAGTGGGATTCCCGACCGACACGGTGGAGCATTCTGCGGTCGAGGACACGCTGAGGGGGCGTTCATTTCTGTTCTTCTCGCTGGCGGTCATGGCGGCCGACGCGATCGGCGGCGACATGGTCGTGCATGTGCCGGAGAATGGCCTGATCTCGCTCAACGTGCCCCTGGATCCGCTCCGCCTCGGAGCACTTAGCACTCGCACGACACATCCGTTCTACATGGCGCGTTTCGAGGATCTACTCAAAGGCCTCGGCCTGAGCGTCCGACTGGAAAATCCCTACGCCTTCATGACGAAGGGCCAAATGGCGAAAGAATGCGCCGACATCCCGTTCCTCCGGAAAGAAGCGAAGCACACGATGTCGTGCTCGTCGCCTGGAAGTCGCCGCTACGATCCGGACCCGAATGAGAGGACGCCCAAACATTGCGGACGTTGTGTGCCGTGTCTCATCCGGCGCGCTTCGATCCTCGAGGGCTGGGGCACCGACGATACGTCGTACCGCATTCCCGATCTTCGAGCGCAGGTCCTCGATACAAACAAGGCGGAGGGCGAGCATGTGCGCTCCTTCCAGCTTGCGCTATCGCGCCTCGCACGAAAGCCTGGGCGAGCCCGTTTCGATATTCATCGACCGGGGCCATTGATCGATCATCCTGGCAAGCTCTCCGATTATGAGGCCGTCTACGTCGCCGGCCTGCAGGAGGTCGGCAGACTGTTGCACGGCGTCCAGGCCCGTCCGCTATGATAGAGACATCCAATCAATCGGCCGCGCGCTGGGTCGATTTCCACTGCCACGTCGATCTCTACAAAGACCATTCGGCTCTTATTGCCGAATGCGATCGAGAACGCGTGGCGACGCTTGCGGTCACGACCACGCCGAAGGCTTGGCCGCGAAACCGGGAGCTTGCGGCGAAGTCGGCGCATGTCCGGATCGCCTTGGGGCTACATCCGCAGCTCGTCGCCGAACGCGAGAATGAGTTGCCGATCTTCGAGCGCTACCTCTCGGATGCACGCTATGTCGGCGAGATTGGCCTGGACGCCGGCCCTCGCTTCTATCGGAGTTTTCCGGCACAGGAGCGGGTGTTCGAGCGCATCCTCCGCGCCTGCGCTGAACAGGGCGGGAAGATACTAACCGTCCATAGCGTCCGCGCAGTCGGCAAAGTGCTGAATCATATTGAAAGCTCCCTGCCGCAGGACCGGGGACGCGTTGTCATGCATTGGTTCACCGGCACGTCGGCCGAAGCCCGTCGGGCGGTCGCGCTCGGCTGCTATTTCTCGATCAACGGAGAGATGCTGCGCTCACCCAAGCACCGACAACTGGTTGGGAGTCTTCCGCTCGACCGTTTGCTGACTGAAACCGACGGGCCGTTTGTGGAGAGGGATGGGCAGCCACTCAGGCCACGCGATGTCGGCCACACGGTCGCCGAACTGGCGGAAGCTCGGAACGTTTCGGCGAAGGCCATGGAAGACGCGGTTCTCCAGAACCTAAGACGTCTGGTGAGCGCGTGAACTATGCATGGTAGACAAAGCAAACAAAGAAGGTCGAAATCGTGCTGCACCTGTTAGTTGATACTTGTGTGTGGCTCGATATGGCCAAGGATTATCGGCACCAACCCACACTTGCCGCTCTTGAGCAGATGATCGAGGCAGGTGAAGTCACCTTGGTTTTGCCAAAGCAGTCGGTCGACGAATTCGTTCGCAACAAGGACCGCATCATAAGAGACAGCGGCAAGAGTCTGAGCAGCACCTTCAAGCGAGTCAAAGAAGCTGTACGGCAGTTTGGTAAGGCGGAGGGCCGGGAGGAGGCCTTGGCCAGTTTGGATGACGTGGATCACCGCATCACGATCCTCGGCGAAGCCGTACATGAGAGCATCCAGCGCATAGAGAAATTGTTTGCCGCTGCGAGCCCGGTTGAGACGGATGATGCGGTGAAGCTTCGGGCTGCACAGCGCGCAGTCGATAAGCGCGCTCCGTTTCACAAAGATAAGAACAGCATTGGCGACGCAATTCTCATAGAAATTTACAGAGACATTGTATCTGTGGCCGACGAAGGCGCGGACTACGCTTTTGTAACGCACAATAAGCATGACTTCTCCAACATGGCAGGCGATGAACGAGAGCCGCACCCCGATCTTGGCGACCTGTTTGCCGCCAAGAACTCCACGTATTCGCTAGCGATTGGAGAAATCCTGAACGATTACGCGCCGGATCTGATGGAAGAAGTGAAATGGGAGTTTGAGTACCGGGAGGAGCCGCGATTGCTCAGCGAGATCATGGAGGCTGAAAATCTTCTGTTTCGGCAAATTTGGTACAACCGACATTGGAACCTTCGCGCCGCGATTGAGAGCGGCAAACACAAAGTTGTCACGGAAGCTGAGTGGAAAAAGCATCCCAAGCGCCATCAGAAAGTGACTGTCGACACCGTGTGGCAGAGGGCTCTGGCTGCAGCGAAGCGAACGGAAGATGAGGTCGGCCTGGAAAATCTTGGGCCGTGGAGCGATTTCGAGTGGGGAATGCTCAATGGGAAACTCAGCGCTTTGCGCTGGGTGACGGGCAGTGAATGGGATTTTCTTGATACCTAATATGGTCGGGGGAATGCGTCGATGGAAACTGCTCCCGCAACGTTAATAGAGCCGCTGGGGTCGGAATGCCTGGACTTTACTGGGCTCGCGGAAGCGGACGCTATCGAAGTCCGAAAGGCGATCGCCCGTGGGGAAAACTTCCATGGCTACATCCCGACGGAGAGCCTTGGTTTTATCATCCGCAACTATCGGGTTCTGGCCGCCTTGGGAGGGCTCGAAGCGCCTTGGCTTGACGCCTATGTGCACGCATCCCACTTTCGCGACCAGGGTGTCTCGGTGCTGAAGGACGTGTTTGACGCGTGTGATCGGGATCGCCTCCGCGCACTCAAACCTTTGGGCGAGACGTTCACTTTTGTTAGAGGTGAGCGGCTCACGCTGTTCCGCGGTTGCGCAGGGCCCGTGCACAGCATGGGCATGTCGTGGACGCCATCTCTCGACAAGGCGATCTGGTATGCAGCTCACCACGTCGAATACTACGATCTTCCCAACCCAGCGGTCTATGTTTCGACGGTGTCCGTCGCCGAAATCTACTGCCGCCTCGACCACTATGACGATGATTTCATCGTCCATCCTTGCGAGTCCTGGCGTGTAGACGTTCCGGCCAACGAGTACCGGCTCAACCGGCCGCGTTGAGATCAGGGACATCTGATGAGCTAGTCGGTGCGGCGAGGGCCGCACTATTCCGGAGCAGATGGTGCCAAGTGTGCGAGCGTGCTATAGCTTGCTGACGGTACTTTTCCGATGCGGAGTCGAGTAAGTCGCCACTGCAGACCGGAGCAAAGGTGACCCGATTGGTGTCGATAGTCCGTGAAACCTCAAAAATATTTTTCTGGCGATTTTCCCTTTAAAATCAAGAGCGTAACTTTTTGACGGTATGGCTGCCGGGATTGTCGCGCAGACAATGAAAATAATTGAACGTTTTCAACGTGTTATGCTGGGATTAAACAATCGAGTGGGAGTGAGGACAGTCCGGCTTTGCCGGAAAATCTGTCCGGTGGACAGATTTTAGGTCCGAACGCCCGGAGAGCTATGCTCGCAGGGCTGGACGAGCTACGAACGCCCGCAGAGCTATGCTCGTATGGCAGGGCCAAGGTCCGAACGCCCGCAGAGCTACGCTCGTAGGGCAGGGCTCCGACCCCCAATACTCACATATACAACTAAAGTAGCACCCTGCCGCCCTATATAGGGACTTTATCCGTGACAGCGGACCCTTCGGGATGGCAAGCTTGCCGGGAGGACGTTCCGATCTGCGGAACGGGAGGTGAGGGGACGCACTTGATCGATCATTCGGGGGAAGACGCAGGCACCGGCAAGCTGGCGGGCAAACCGCCGAGGACAGGCGACGAGCAATTGAAATCGCTCGTCAAGCTGGTCAAGGTCCTCGAATGCTTCTCGCTCAGTGACCGCGCCCTCAGCCTGGCTGAAATCTGCAACCGCACCGGCTTCCCCCGCAGCACCACCCATCGCCTTCTGGCATCCCTCCGCGACGTCGGGTTTCTCGAACAGGGTAAGGAGCGCGACCGCTACCGTCTCGGCCTGAAACTCTTCGCGCTCGGCAACACCGCGCTCTCGAGTTTCGACATCCATCGCGAAGCCGCCGTCACCGTCAACTCCCTGCGCCGTCTTGCGGGCCACACGGTCCATCTCGCCATGTTCGACGGCTTTCGCGCCGTGGTCATCCGCCGCGCCGATCCCACTGTCGAAAACACAACCCCCTCGACCTTCCTTGAAAACGCTCCCGCCCACTGCACGAGCGTGGGAAAGGCCATCCTGGCCTGGCAGTCTGAGGAGGTTATCGATCGCCTGATCGAAGCCGGTCTGCCCAAATTCACGCCCGACACGATCTCTGATCCCGTCGCCCTGCGTGAGGAACTGGCTATCATCCGCGAGCGCGGCTACGCCATCGACGATGGGGAACATCTCCCCGGCCTGCGCTGCATCGGCGCACCGATCCGAAATTTTCAGGGGCAGGTCATCGCCGGCATTTCGATCTCCGGCCCCACCTGGCAGATGCCCAAGGAAAACATCCCCGATCTCGCCAAGGTCGTGGTGTACCACGCCAATCAGATCACCGAAAACCTCGCCAACAACCGCTAGCCGAGCTTAAGGATAGCTGTAGCCCACCAGCCGCAGCACGATCGTTTCGGGATCGGTGCCCGCCACAAACCCGAACCCGATCTCCGCCTCGCTCTGCGCCGCGAGGTAATCGAGCGTCACCGACCCGCCCGACGCGTCACCCGCCTCTGCGGCGATCTCGACGTTGGAGACCGTCACATCGCCCTCATTGCGCACCACGACCTCGACCGCGAGGCCGCTCCCCATCTCGAAACTATCGACAATCTCAAACGAGATGTCGGGCCGTTGCCCGGTCTTGGTCACAGCCTCAAAGAGGATGAACCCCGCGAGAACGATGATCACCAAGGCGCTGAGCGCCGACACCGCCCATTCGATCCAGTGAGGCTGGCGATCCTTTTGCGCCGTGCCTCCGCCTTGCACGGATTTGACGGGCTGTCTGGGTTTGCGAGGTCGATTGGCCATCTTCGGTGTCCTACAAGATCAGCCGCGCCGCGGCGGCCCCGATTGCGGCGGGAAAGCCCAGCACCACCAAAACGCGTATCGCGCGCTCAAAGCTCATGCCGTCCACCTGGCCCAAAAGCCACAGCACGGCAAAGCTGATGACCAGCGCCACCATGTAACCCGAGACCGTAAATCTGAGGAACGCGCTCCACCATGGCGTCTCGGGCGAAACTTCGCTGCCCCCTGAAAACGAGGCGGCAAAGACAAAGGCATGCATGATCAGCAGCGAAACCGGGATCAGCGCCAGCGCATGCCACGCCGTCATGCGAAACGAGATCAACTGCATCTCTTCGGTCGGCGCTACATTGAGCGACAAAAACAGCGCCCCCGCCGCCATGATCACCAGTTCTCCGCCGAACGACTCATCCTTTTCGCTCGGTTCTCCGCCCCCACCAAATTGCGCCCGGCCCAACAACGCGCCCAGCGCCGCCGGCACGGTCTGCAGCGCAATCTTGCCCGACACATCGATCAGCGAAACGGGAGTGGAAAAGATCGCAAGCACCAGCATGATGCCTGCGCTGGTCACGATCCCGATCGCGTAGGCAATCATCACATCGCGAAAATCCTCGCGCCAACCGCCAGTCTTTTCAAACCCGATCTCGCGCGACAGCAGCATCAAAATAGGGAAGGCGGCCACCAGCAGCAACAGCACCCGCCAGCGCTCCAGCGTCACCCCCAGCTGCCACATCTCCATGGTCATCAGCATTGGCAGCGAAAAGATCAGCGCGCCACCGACCGCCCGCATCAATCCGTCAACGTGCACGCCGTGCGCAGCCTTTGCCGATGTCATGAATGTCTCCGTCGCCCCGCTCGTCCAGGAACGGCCCCCACGCGCCGGAGTTCCCGCACGGAAAAATTACCCCCGCAGCGGCACCAGATCACTCTCGATATAGGCGATGATGAGCTTGGTCAGCTCTTCGAGCGATTTGATATGCGTACGCTCCCACCCATGCGAGGAATCGAGCGAAAAGCACATCAGCCCAACGCGCAAATCCCATCCCGCATCGATCGCCGCCGCGCTATCGGAACGGTAGGAGCGAAACGTATCGCGCACATGGGCAATGCCATTGTCTTGTGCCAGTTTGACCAGATGCCGGGTGATCGGCATATCGAACGGCCCCGTCCGGTCGCGAAACGCGATCGTCGCCGCCCCGTCATGGGTCGCCTGGTCCGGACCCGTCACCCCGTTGTCGACGGCAACGAGCTCCTGAACCTCCGGCCCGAAGCCGTGCGTCCCGCCGATTCCCACTTCCTCGGACACAGTGAACATCACCTGCACCGGCACCGAGGGCGCCTTGCCCGAATCCGCAATCGCCTTCAGCGCCGCTAGAATGCAGGCGACCCCCGCCTTGTCGTCGAGATGGCGCGAAACGATGAACCCGTTGTCGAGAAATTCCGGCTGCGCGTCGATCGCGACGATGTCGCCGATCCGGATCGGATAGGCATGCGACCCATCCGGCCCGCGATCTTCATGCGCGGGAGCCTCATCAACGCGCACCTCGAGATTGTCCCAATCGGCGGGCTGCGTATCCACTTCCGTATTAAACCGATGCCCGGACGCCTTGAGCGGCAATATCGTGCCCCGCAATTCGCCCGCATCGGTAAAGACCGTGCACCGCGCACCCTCGGCAAACCGCGCCGCCCAGGTTCCCGTATTGCGCAGCCGTGGCCGCCCATTGGGATGAAACCCGGTCACCATGGCGCCCAGCGTATCGAGATGCGCCGCCAGTGCCCGCTTAGGCGCACCCGAACCTACCGTCACGCTGATCACCCCGCGCCGCGTGTGGGAAACGTCATAGCCCATCGTCTCCAGCCACGCGGCGACCTTGGTCGCCACCCTATCGGTCATTCCGACGGGGGAGGGCGTGTTGACGAGGTCTTCGAGACAGCGCTTCAAATAGTCTAGATCGATCATCGGGCTACCTTTTTGCGCCGCTCGCCGGAGCCGCGAGCAACGGGGTCATGCAGGAAATCGCCGGTCAATTCGGCTTGTAGGTCCAGCATTGAACGTTCGGCATAGGCCATATGATCCGACATGATTTTATGCACCTGCTCGCGGTCTCCCGCCTGCATGGCAGCAATCATCTTGCGCTGATATTCGATCCCCTGCGCACGCAGTACGGGCTTGGGCTGCACATAGATGTCCCGTGCCACCGTTTGATCCTTCAGCAGCCGCTGCAAGAACCGGCACGTAAACGCCAGAAGCGCATTGTCGGAATATTCCGCCACCACGCCGTGGAAATCGAGTTCCGCCATGCGCTGCGCCCAGCGCTCGTCATCGTCGGCCGGCTCGTGGTCGTAAATCGCGATGATGTCGTTGAGCCGCTTATAGCCCTTGGCATCCATGTTCCCGATCGCACTCACCGCCACCAGCGGCTCCATCACCTTGCGCAGCGCGTAGATGTCGGCAATCGTCACGGTCTTGTTGAAGAGATAGTTGGACAGAAGGCTCATCGCCCGGTTTTCCGACATCGTATCGATAAACGCCCCGCCACCCGGCCCGGTCCGCGTGCGGATCAGGCCCTGCACCTCGAGTGACTTCAGCGCCTCGCGGATCGTCCCCTTGGACGCCGCATACTGCTCCATCAACTCCCGCTCCTGCGGCAACCGATCCCCCGGCTGCAGCCCATGCTCCATGATCGTCTTCTTGATCGCATCGACGATTTCGTCAGTGCGCTTGCGACGAACCGGGGAGGGGACGGCGATGTCTGATTGCTCGGTCATTTCAATTCGTTTTTTTGCAGATGGTGGCGGCCGAAACTGCCCCAACCTCGTCAAGCCAAATTCCGTCACCCCGGCCTTGCGCCGGGGCCCAGTATGCTCCGCCGGTTTGCCAGACCGCTGCCCTCAAGCATGCTGGATCCCGGGTCAAGCCCGGGACGATAGCTCAGTAGTCCCGCGCCGGTCTGTTTCTGGCCGCGACTGTCGTTCCCGCTCCAAACGCGGCGCGCTCGCAATCAGCTCCCGCGTATATTCATGCCCCGGCGCTGCGAACAGCTTTTCGGCCGTATCGAGCTCCACCATCTCGCCCAGATACATCACCGCAACGCGATCGGATACCGACTCCACTACCGCCAGATCATGGCTGATGAACAGATACGAAAGATCGAACTCGCGCTTAAGGTCATCGAGCAGCAGCAACACCTGCGCCTGTACGCTCACGTCGAGCGCCGACACCGGTTCGTCCAGCACCATGATTTTCGCTTCCGCCGCCAGCGCCCGCGCAATGGCGATCCGCTGAGCCTGCCCACCGGAAAACTCGTGCGGATACCGCTCCAGCGTGTCGGACGGCATCTGCACCGCGTCCAGCAATTCCCGCTTGCGTGCCTTGCGCTTCTCGCTGTCATAGCCGCGCAAAAGCTTAAGTGGCACATCCAGAATCGTGTCTATCGTCTTGCGCGGATTCAAAGAAGCCACGGGGTCCTGAAACACATACTGGATCATCTGCCCGAATTCGCGCGACCCCTTGGCGTGCAATTCAGCATAGTCCTGCCCGCCGATTGCGATGGTCCCCGATGTCGGCGTCTCCAGCCCCACCAGCATGCGCGCGATTGTCGATTTGCCCGATCCGCTCTCACCCACGATGGCCAGCGTCTCGTTCTGCTTCAATTCGAACGACACACCCTTCACCGCATGCACAGCATGTCCCGTGCCGCCGAACAGCGACCGCTTGCCGCCAAACGTCTTGACCAAATCTTTGACCACGATCGCATTGCTCATGGCTTGCCCTCCGCAAACAGGGGGCGCACGGTTTCGAGAAACGCCTTGCCCTGGCCCAGTTCCGGCACGCAGGCGATCAGCTTTTGCGTGTAGGGATGCTGCGGTGCGCGCAGCAGTTCGGCCGTCTCACCAGCCTCAACGATCTCCCCATCCTTCATCACGGCAACCCGGTCGCACACCTGGGCCACAACGCCGAAATCATGGGTGATCAGCAAAAGCGCCATCCCGCGCTCCTTGCGCAGATTTTGCAGCAGATCGAGAATCTTCGCCTGCACTGTAACGTCCAGCGCCGTCGTCGGCTCGTCGGCGATTATGATGTCGGGATCATTGGCCAGCGCCATGGCAATCCCGATCCGCTGCCGCTGCCCGCCGCTCATTTCGTGCGGATAGGCGTCCACGCGGTCCTTGGCGTCCCGAATGCCCACCTGTTCCATCAGCGCAATCGCCCGCGCCCGTGCCTCGCCCTTGCCGATCCGCTGATGCGCCGTAATCGCCTCGGCGATCTGCTCGCCCACCCGATACAGCGGATGCAGTGTCGTCAGCGGGTCCTGAAACACATAAGCCACCTTGGCGCCGCGCAATGCCCGAATGCCTGTTTCGGAGCGCGAGAACACATCTTCGCCCTCGATCGCCACCGTCCCGTCGGTGATCACCCCCGGCGGTGAAGCCACCAGCCCGAGCAACGACAGCGCTGTCACCGATTTGCCCGATCCGGATTCCCCGATCAGCCCCATGCACTCGCCCTTGCGCAGCGCAAACGACACGCCCTTGACCGCCGGCACCGTCGCCCGCCCACGCTGAAAGCTCGTTTCCAGCCCGCGCACGTCCAGAATGGCATCGGACGCTTCTACCGGGGCAGGGGCCGTCTTCCGCTTCACCCGCGTCACCGACAATGGGCGCGTCAGATCACCGGCCCGCAAGCGCGGATCGAGCACGTCCCGCACACCATCGCCGAGCAGATTGATGCTCATCACCAGCGCAAAGATCATCAGCCCTGGAATGATCGATACATGCGGCGCCGTAAACAACAGCCTGCGCCCTTCGCCCAGCATCGAGCCAAGATCGGCCTGCGGTGGCTGCGCACCAAGCCCGAGGAACGATAGTCCCGCTGTCTCGAGGATCATCCACCCAACCGTCGTCGACATGGTGATGACGATCACCGGCAGAACATTGGGCAAAACCTCGGTAAAAAGAATCGCCGCGTGCGTCTTCCCCGACAGCCGCGCCGCATCGACGAACTCCCGGCTCGCCAGACCCACGGTGATGCCGCGCACATTCCGCGCAAAAAACGGGATGTTGACGATGGCGATCGCGTAAAGCGCATTGAGCAAGCCCGGCCCCAGCACGGCAACGATGGCCAGCGCCAGAAGGATATAGGGAAACGCCATGATCATATCGATCCCGCGCATCAAGACGTTGTCCGTCGTCCCGCGTGCGTAACCCGAAACCAGCCCGATCAGCGACCCCACCAACGCCGCAATCAGCGTCGCCGACACCCCCACGGCAATCGACACTCGCGATCCCCAGATCAGCCGGGACAGGATATCGCGCCCCAGATGATCGGTGCCCAGAAGATGACCGTCCGACAGGATCGGCTGCAACCGGTTGGCCGGCAGAGTCGTGTTGGGGTTGGGGATCGGCAGCCACGGCGCCAGAAGCGCAATCGCCCCGATTACCGTCAGAATAATCAGCCCCGCCGTTGCCAGCCTGTTGTTGAGCAACAGGCTCCAGCTCGAAAGCCGCGCCGTGGATACGGAGGTGGATGTCGTCGCCAGCGCCTGCGTCATGTCTTTAGCCTCGGGTCGAGCAGCGCCTGGGCCACGTCGGTCAAAAGATTGATCAGCACATAGGTCGTCGCCACCAGCAGCACGCCGCCCTGCACCAAAATGATGTCGCGCGTCGAAATCGCGTTGACCAGCATCGCCCCGATCCCCGGCCACTGGAAAACCGTCTCGATATAGACAGCCCCGCCCATCACGAACCCGGCCTGAATGCCGATCACCGGAATGATCGACACCAGCGCCGCCTTGAAGGCGTGGCGGTAGATCACTTTGCGCTCGTCCAGCCCCTTGGCTCGTGCCGTCCGCACATAATCCTGCCGTAGCACTTCGAGCATCGCAGCCCGCGTCAGCCGCGCGATCACCCCCGTCGCGACGATCGCCAGCGTCACCGCCGGCAGGATCAGATGCCGCAGCAGGTCCGGCAGGTCGCCCCCGCCATAAACCGCATACATTCCTGAGGCGGGAAGCACTCGAAGCTGCACAGCAAAAATCAGGATAAACAATAGTCCCAGCCAGAACGCTGGAGTCGAAATCCCGATCAAAACGAAAAAGGTGACGATCCGGTCCGTCCACCCAAACTGACGAACAGCCGAAACGACGCCCGCCAAGATCCCGAAGATCGAACAGAGGATCAACGACGCCCCAGCGAGGATCAGCGTCGCGCTGAACCGCTCGAGAATTTCATCGAGCACCGGCCGGCGCAATATGTAGGAATGCCCGAAATCGCCCTGCAGGATATTGCCCACCCAGACGAAATATTGCTGCCAGATCGGCAGATCCAACCCCAGCTCCCGATTGACGCGCTCAACATTCTCCGGCGTCGCAAACGACCCGAGGATCGCCAGCGCCGTCGATCCGGGGATCGCCGCCATGATCCCAAAAACGATAATGCTCAGCCCGATAATAACCGGCACCGCATAAGCCAATCGCTTGAGAATATATCCACCCATCGGGCCTCTCCTTATCGCGGCCTCAACCCCAACCGTCATCCCGGGATTTATTCCCGCGATCCAGCGCAGCCCCGGCGACAGGCAAAGCGAAAAGGGGCGGCCTCAACCGCCCCCGCACACTCACTGCTTGGTCACATTCCGCAGCGTCAGATTGAAGTCCGGCTGCAGCTCGAACCCTTCGACATTGGCCGTCGAAATCGCGTTCTGCTTCCAGTTGGCCACAAAGATCCACGGCGCGTCGTCATGCACCACCTGCTGCACATCGCGATAAAGCGCTGCACGCACCTCTGGGTCGGTTTCCATCCGCGCCTGATCGAGCATTTCATCGACATCGACGTTGGAATAATAGCTCGAATTGAACCCGCCTTCTTCCGGCCATGCGGCGGTACGCAGCGTCAGGAAGGGCAGGGTATCGGGATCGGTGGTCATCCACGCCATTTCGGCCATGTCCGCCTTGCCTTCCAGCCCCGGGTTCACTTCCGCAAGGAAGGTGTTCCACTCATAGGTCTCAATGGTCACATCGAACCCGACAGCCTCGAGATCGGCCTGAATTGCCGTTCCCATCGGGATCGGATCGAGCATGCCCGAACCGCCCTCGGTCACATAAAATGTCACCGCAAGGTCCTCGACACCGGACTCTTCAAGCAGCTGCTGCGCCATCTCTGGATCATATGGATAGGGCTCAACCGCATCATTATACGCCCAGGCAAACGCCGGCGGGATCGGACCGGCCGAAACGTCCGCAGTCCCCTGCAATACGTCGTTGACCAGCGTTTCCTTGTTGACGGCATAGTTCGCCGCCTGCCGCACCAGCGGATCGGCAAACGGGCCTTCCTTGGCGTTGAGCATCACGTACCAGACATGCGGACCCACGGCGTCATAGACGGTGAAGGTAGGATCATCTGCAAACATCGCGACGTTGTCGGGCGGAACCTCCACCATGATATCGATGCCGCCCGAAAGCATTTCCGCAACGCGCGTATTGGCGTCGGTGATGGGCCGGAACACAACAGTTTCCACCCCGGCCGGATCGCCCCAATACTCATTGTTGCGCGAAACCACGACGCGGGTGTTCGATGCCCATTCCTCGAACCGGAACGGCCCGGTCCCAACCGGATTGCGCCCGAATTCGTCCCCGAACTCTTCGACAGCCGACGGCGATACGATCACGCCCGTATTGGTCGCAAGGTTGGTCAGGAACGGCGCAAACGGCGTGCCCAGAGTAAATTCGACAGTGTACTCATCGACCACGGTCGTTTCAGTCACATCGGCAAAATTGAACGACAGCGGGAACGGCCCGGTCTCGTAGAACGGGTGGCTCTCATCCAGCATACGGTCGAAGGTGAACTTCACGGCCTCCGCGTTGAACGGCGTCCCGTCATGGAACGTCACGCCTTCGCGCAGGGTGAAGGTATAAACCAGCCCGTCATCGGAAATGGTCCACTCCGTCGCCAGCGCCGGCTCGACTTCCAACGTGCCCTCGGCAAAGCGCACGAGGCCCTCGAACACATTGGTCAGAATGCGGAAATCGTTTGCTGCAGTCGAAACCTGCGGATCGAGCGTCTGCGGCTCGGCAATCTGGCCGATGACCAGAACATTGGGTGGGGTCTGCGCGACAACCGGCGATGCGGCCATCAGCACGGCGATAGCGGCCCCGGCTAAAAGCTTCTTCATGACAACCTCTCCTTTGGAGCGTTCCCAGAAAAAGTGGCTCCCACTTTTTCGCTTCGGGAACGCGAATCTAGTCATTGGCGCTCAATCGAACGCGAGTTCAGACAGTCATTGCTGCCCAGACTTTGGCCCCCAGAGCTTGCCTTGGAGGCGCTGGTCTCATAATTAATTTATCAGCATAAATGGACATGGCAATACATTTATCGCTATAAATTACTGGCGCTGGAAATGGTATTTGCGCACAACCGCAAACCCTTTCCACCGTCATCCCGGGATTTATTCCCGGGATCCAGCAACAGCGTCTCCCCGCGAGCCGGGCACTGTTGCGGTCCACCCAGGCGCCCGCGATAGCCTATCCCAGCGCGAGGAGTGCCCCGCCGATGACCTTCTCGATCCTCGCCCTCGACCGCACCACCGGCGCTTTCGGCGTTGCTACAGCAACCGGCGGCCCGGCCGTGGGTTCGCTCGTGCCCCATGCCCGCGCACGCCTCGGCGCCATAGCCACCCAAGGGTTCACAAACCCGCTCTACGCCCATGACGGCCTCGCCGCGCTCGAAGCCGGGCAGGGGGCCGAGGCCGTGGTTTACGCCCTCACCACCGCCGATCCCGGCCGTAACAAGCGCCAGCTCATCGTCATGGATCGCACCGGCCAGACCGCCGGCTGGAGTGGCCCCGAACTCACCGGCGCCGTCGGCCTTCACCTCGAACCCGACCTCGCCATCGCCGGCAATCTCCTTGCTGACGAAAGCGTCGTCCCCGCCATGGCAGAAGCCTTCGCCCGCGCCACCGGCTCCCTCGAGCTCCGCCTGCTCGCCGCCCTCACGGCAGCCGACATCGCCGGCGGCGACGCCCGCGGCATCCAATCCGCTGCCATCAAAATCGTGACCGACCAGCCCTATCCCCTGATCGACGCCCGCATCGACTTCTCCCTCATCCCCCTCGACGACCTCTCCACCCTCCTCGAAAAACTCCGCACCGGCCCCTACGCCGACTTCGTCGCCGACCTCCCGCGCCGCTAGCGGCGAACATGGTTGCAGCCTCATCGCAAGGGTGCGCTGAGCCTCCTAGGCGCACACGATAACGACGGCCCACACGCGTACGAGAATTCCCCCCACGCTCTCCCCACCTGTCATCCCGGCCTTGCGCCGGGACCCAGTATCCTCCGCCTCCAGTGGGAACCGCCCCGCCCAATGCCCCTCTTCGAGCATACTGGATCCCCGGTCTCCGCCCGAACCGACAAAAGTGGATATGGCGGCCAATGCATCCCACCTTGCCCCACCCCCCAACACCCGCTATGACTCTCCCCGCTGACGGTTCCGCCAAGTAGAGCGCGGATGAAAAGGGAATACCGGTGCGGATTACCCATAAGGGGCCAATTCCGGAGCTGCCCTCGCAACTGTAAGCGGCGAATCGCAATGCCAAGCCACTGACTTTAAGTCGGGAAGGGGTGTTGCGGTGCTCGATCCTCATCCGATCGAAACGCCGCGAGTCAGGAGACCTGCCGCCTGCAACAAAGCTACAAGCCGGACGAGGTGTGCCGGCAGGGGGCATGGATGGATTTTGACGCTGCACATGTGCTGAAGCGATCCCACCCGCCTTCTCGCAAGAGAAGGCCCGGTGATGACGCCTGACGCAATCTTATTTCTCGTATCGCAACCCTATCTCAGCGGTCGGCGCCTCAAGGCACTGCAATCGGGCCTCACGCGCGCCTGCCCGATCGCCTGTGCCGTCGTCCGCATGGAGGGCAAAAACGCCGGTCCCATGACCGCGCTCGATGCGCTGGTCGGGGAGGGCGCGCGGTCGATCCTCGTCCAGCCCGTGGGCATTCCGTTCTCCGACAGCCTCTTCGCCTGGCTTCCCGGCGCGCTGTCCCACTGGCAGCGGGAGCGCGGCCGCGCCGACGTCCACCTCACACTCGCCCGCGACCAGATCGAGGACACCGCCGTCCTCACCGCCCTGGCCACTTCGAGCCTAGCCAACGCCGATTCCGCCACGCCCATCGATCCCACCCAAGGGTCGATCGATGGCGCCGGCTGGGACGAAGTCCCCAGTTTCAAGCACCACCTTCTGGCCTGCAACGGCCCGCGCTGCAATTTCCGCGAGGCCGGCCCGCTCAGGACCGTTCTTGCAGAGGAACTGGCCCGTCAGGGCATGGCCCGCGACTGTCTTGTCGCCACCACTGGCTGCCTGTTCCCCTGCAACAACGGCCCTGTCGTGGCCCATTATCCCGCTGGCCGTTGGTATCGCCTCGCAAATCCAGCCGAGGTCTCCCGCTTCGTTTCGACCGTCCTAAAAGCCGGCGAACCGCTCCCCGAATGCGTGATCCATGAGGTATCGCAATGACATCCCTTCGCTTGCCCCTGGCGCTCGCCGTAACGCTTTTCGCCGCGCCCGCCTTCGCCCAATCCATCGAAAGCTGTGCGACCACCTTCGAATACGACGCACCCCCCACGCGCGCCATTTCGCTCTACCAGCAAGCCACCGAGATCATGCTGGCGCTGGGCCTCGAAGATCGCCTCATCGCCACGGCCTTCCTCGAAGACGAAATCCCCCAGCAATGGCGCGCCCAGTACGACGCCATCGACCAGCACTACGACGAACTCCCCGCCCGCGAAGTGGTCCTCGCGCAAAACCCCGATTTCCTGATTTCCGGCTTTGACTCGGCTTATCGCGACACAAATCTCGGCGCGGAAACCGAGTGGCACGCCATTGGCGTCGGCACCTATCTCGTCGACTCCGAATGCCGCATCAAATACCCCGGCGACACCCCGATCCCGGTCGAGACCATCTTCGTCGATATCGAACGCATCGGCGCTCTGTTCGGCGTCGAGGATCGCGCCGCCGAACTATCCTCCGAACTCCGCACCCGCCTGGATGCCGCGCTCGAATCCTCACCGGGCGAGGGCCTTACCGCCTTCCTCTATGATTCCGGCACCGACAGCCCATACTCCGCCGGCTGCTGCGGTTCCCCTGCGCTGCTGATGCAAAGCGTCGGCCTCACCAACATCGCCGAAGACGTCGAGGGCCGCTGGGCCAATCTGGCATGGGAGGCCGTCGTCACCGCCGATCCCGACGTCATCGTCATAAACGACGCCGGCTGGTCCACCGCCGACGAAAAGATCGCCTACATGGAAGCCGATCCCGTCCTCTCCCAGCTTCGCGCCGTCCAGGAGCAGCGCTACGTCATCATCCCCTTCTCCGAAACCCTCCTCGGCGTCCGCTTCATCGACGGCATCGAACGCCTCGCCACCGGCCTTGAGGCACTCCCCCTGTGACCAGCGCCCAACGGCTTTCACCAAGCGCCGCCTCCACACCGCACTCGCTTTCCTCCTTCCTTGGTGGGACTTCGAGGCGGTGGCTCAGCCACCGATCGCTCCGTTGGAGCGATTGGAGCCGAAGAAGGTGTGCTTTCGCGAAAGCGAAAAATTGGATGAGGGGAGCTCTGCGCTCATCACAAACCCCACCCTCCGCGGTCATCCCGCTTAAGTTCGCCGTTATAGCTACTCAGGTCACCCCACCCACCCCTGTCATCCCGGCCTTGAGCCGGGACCCAGTATCCTCCGCGCCCGCCATTTACCCACTGCGCCCGAGCATACTGACGCCCGGGGTGACGGTCGGGTTTGTTGGCATTGTCCGTCCAAAGCATAGGTGTGGCTCTACACCCATCGCCCCACCCACCCCGGTCATCCCGGCCTTGAGCCGGGACCCAGTATGCTCCGCGCCCGAGATTTGCCCACCGCCCTTAAGCATACTGGCCCAAGGGTCTTCGCCCAAGGTGACACACGGAATGTTGGGCTGCCGATCCAAGCCACGTCCGCGCCTCCGTCCACTCCAAGCGGTGGGGCTTGCCCCCGTATCCACCCCACCCCCCGTCATCCTCGGGCTCGACCCGAGGACCCATCTCGCCACCTCACGCCCAAACCGACATCGTGCCCCCATGCTGACTTCCGAACACAGCGCCACTCCCGCTCCCCTCAGAGGTGAGGGGCCGCAGCGCCCGCAGTCTCCCCGCACGCTCCCAATCGCCCGGACCACCCCATGACCCGCGCCCCCTACGGCACGACGCTCGCCCTCGGCCTCATAGCCCTCGTCCTCGCCATGCTGGCCGGCGCCTTCTGGGGTACGGCCGATCTGCCGTGGGACGATCGCATCGCCGCCCTTTTGCGCTTGCCCCACGCCCAGCCCAATCTCGAACTCATCATCTGGGAATGGCGCCTGCCGCGCGTCATCATGGTGGCGCTCGTCGGCGGCGCGCTCGCCCTCTCTGGCGTCATCATGCAGGCCCTCCTGCGCAATCCGCTCGCCGACCCGTATCTCCTCGGTCTCTCCTCTGGCGCGTCCGCCGCTGCCACCGCCGCCATTGTCTGGATGCCCGCCGCCTTCGTCGCCAGTTTCGGCCTCGAACTCCTCGCCTTCCTCGGCGCCATGCTGGCTTTCGTCCTCACCCTCGGCCTCGCGTTTCAGCCGGGCAGGGGCATGGATAAGCTCGTGCTGATATTGGCCGGCGTCGCCATATCGCTGTTTTTTTCGTCGGTCTCGGCCTTCTTCATCCACATCGCCGACCCTCACGTCACCCGCAATGCGCTGAGCTTCCTAATGGGCTCCGCCGCCGGCGCCCGCTGGGCCGACATGTCGCCGCTGGCCCTCGCACTGCCTTTTGGGTTCATCGCCACCTGGTTCTGCGCCACGATGCTTGACGCCGTGCTGTTGGGCGATGAACGCGCCACCGCCCTCGGCGTGCCGCTCCCCGTGCTGCGCCTCGCGCTGCTCAGCCTCGCCGCGCTGCTTACTGGCCTCTCGGTCGCCGGCGCCGGCATCGTCGGCTTTGTCGGCCTCATCGTCCCCCATATGGCCCGCCTGCTGGTCGGCGCCCCCCACAAGCGCCTGATCCCCGTCGCGGTCGTCCTGGGCATGATCGTCCTTGTCGTCGTCGATCTTCTCTGCCGCACGCTGCTGGCCCCCGAAGAACTGCCGCTCAGCGTACTTCTTGCGCTCTTTGCCGCCCCGCCCTTCGTTTACATCCTCCGGAGGGTCCGAAATGGCTTCTGATATTCTGACGCTCGACACCCTTTCCCTCACCAAGGGCCAAGCCGTCCTGCTCGACGGCGTCTCCTTCGCCCTCCAGCGCGGAAAATTCCACGCGCTGCTCGGCCCCAATGGCGCGGGCAAATCGAGCCTCATGCGCGTCCTCTATCGCGCAGAAACCGACGCCACCGGCACCGTCAGCCTCGAAGGTAAACCGATAAAGGACTGGCACCGCAAAGCCTACGCCGCCAAAGTCGGCGCACTTGTCCAGGAATCGGTCTCGCTCTCGGGCCTCACCCTTGCCGAAGTCGTCATCCTCGGCCTTCTGCCCCTGGCCCTGTCACGCGACGAGGCCCAGGCCCGCTGCGCCGAAGCCCTTGGCCTCGTCGGCCTCGCCAACCGCGCGACCGAAGACGCAACCCACCTCTCGGGCGGCGAACAGCAGCGCCTGTTCTTTGCTCAATTGCTCGCGCTCGACCCGGACATCTACATCCTCGACGAGCCGCACAACCATCTCGACCTCCACTACCAATACGTTCTGCTCGACATCGTCCGCCGCCGCGGCAAGACAGTGCTCGCCTCTTTCCACGATCTCACCCTTGCCACCCGCTTTTGCGACCACGCCTTCCTCCTCGACCACGGCAGGCTCGCCGCCTCCGGCACCCTCGCCGAAGTCCTCACCCCCGAGCGCCTGGCCAGCGTTTATCGCATCGATGCCGATTTCACCGGCGGCGCGCTCTCTATCCGCGGCGCCATCGTCTGATTCCACCCCCGTCATCCATACTGCTCCAAAACGCCGCCCCTCTTGCACCCCGCGCCGCCCTGTGGTTTGCATCCCGCCAAACCTACAAAGGCCCCTCGCCATGTCCTCCGACTTCCTCGAAATCGCCCCCGAGATCAAATACGCGCTCGCCGACCGCCAGCCCGTCGTCGCGCTCGAATCCACCATCATCACCCACGGCATGCCCTATCCGCAAAACCTCGAAACCGCCCTCGCGGTCGAACAGGTGGTGCGCGACAATGGCGCCATACCCGCGACCATCGCGGTGATCGGCGGCAAATGCCATGTCGGGGTCGCCGGCGAAACGCTCGAACACCTCGCCCAGACAGGCCTTAACGCTGCAAAAGCGTCGCGCCGCGACCTTGCCGCCATCCTCGTCAAGGGCCTCACCGCCGGCACCACTGTCGCCACGACCATGCAGATCGCTCATATGGCCGGCATCAAGATTTTCGCCACCGGCGGCATCGGCGGCGTCCATCGCGGCGCGGAACAGACTTTCGACATCTCTGCCGACCTCACCGAACTCTCCCAGACACCCGTCGCCGTCGTTTGCGCCGGCGCGAAGTCGATTCTCGATATCGGCAAAACGCTCGAAGTGCTTGAAACCAATGGCGTTCCCGTCGTTGGCTACGGCACTGACGCGTTCCCCGCCTTTTTCGCCCGCGAGTCCGGCTTTGGCGTCGATTACCGCCTCGACACCGCCGACGAGGTCGCCGCCCTCATCGCCGCTCAGGCGAAGCTCGACATGAAAGGCGGCGTCCTCGTTGCCAACCCGATCCCTGAGGCTGATGCACTCGACGCCGAAGAGATCGATGGCCGCATCGCCGCCGCCATCTCCGATGCGGAAAAGCAGGGCGTCACCCGCAAGGATTTGACCCCCTATCTTCTCAACCGCATCTTCGAATTGACCGACGGCAAATCCCTCGTCGCCAATATCGCGCTTGTGAAAAACAACGCCGCCGTCGCCGCCAAAATCGCGGCTGCGCTGGCCCGTCAGGGCTGATCGAGATGGCCGCTCGCGTGCTCGTCATCGGCGATGTCATCACCGATATCCTGGTGGTGCCCCAAGGCCCCATCGCGCGCGGCACCGATACGCCGGCCACCATCCAGCCCATGCCGGGCGGCTCGGGCGCCAATCAGGCCGTCTGGCTCGCGGCCATGGGCGTCGAGGCCCATTTCGTGGGCCGCGTCGCCGCCGCCGATGTCCCGCGCCTTACGCGCCATTTCGAAGGGCAGGGGGTCGCCGCCCATCTCGCCGCCGATGAGGTCTGTCCCACCGGCACGCTGATCTGCCTCGTCGATATCGATGGCGAACGCAGCTTCATGACCGATCGCGGCGCCAATGCGCGCCTCTGCGCCGAAGATCTGCACGCCGATCTGCTGATCGGCACCGAGCGCCTGCACATCTCCGGTTACGCCCTGTTTGAGCCCGGCCCCCGCGAAGCCATCCTCGATTTCGCCACCCGCGCCGCGGCACGCGACATCCCGTTCAGCGTCGACCCATCCTCCACCGGCTTTCTCGAAACCGTCGGCCCGCACAATTTTCTCGACTGGATCGCCGGTGCCGATCTGATCGTCCCCAACGCCGATGAAGCCGCGCTGCTCACCGGCCAGACCGACCCAGCCCACCAGGTCGCCGCGCTTCTGGAGCGGTTCCCCCGCGTGGTCCTCAAACGCGGCCGCGACGGCGCTATCTACGCCGCTCGCGACATCGCCCCCATCTCACTCCCCGCCGAGACCGTCGATCTCGTGGACACCACCGGAGCCGGGGACGCCTTTCTCGCCGGCTTCCTCGCCGCCGAGCTGCGCGGCGACACCCCCGCCACCTGCCTCGCCACCGCCATCGCCACCGGCGCCCGCGCCGTCACCAAACTCGGCGCCCAACCGCGCTAGGGCAGGGCACCCGACGCGCAGCGCCATAGGCGCCAGCCATCTCGTCTGACCTCAATCAAATCCCCCGGAGCGGGTCCACCCCCACCTGTCATCCCGGCCTTGCGCCGGGACCCAGTATCCTCCGAGCGCAATCAATCCCAGCGGAACCCGCCCCTCCGAGCATACTGGCTCCCGGGTCTCCGCCCGGGATGACTGCACGGAACTCGCTCCCTAAAGCGCCTCCGTCAACTCCGGCACCAGCGCGAACAAATCCCCCACCAGCCCATAATCGGCCACGGCGAAAATCGGCGCATCGGGGTCCTTGTCGATCGCAACGATCACCTTGGAGTTTTTCATGCCCGCCAGATGCTGGATCGCCCCGGATATCCCCACGGCGATGTAGAGGTCGGGCGCCACGACCTTTCCGGTCTGCCCCACCTGCCAGTCATTGGGCGCATAGCCCGCATCCACCGCCGCGCGAGACGCCCCGATCGCCGCCCCGAGCTTTTCGGCCAAAGGCTTGATCATTTCGTTGAACTTGTCTTCCGAGCCCAGCGCCCGGCCGCCCGACACGACGATCCGCGCATTGGCCAGTTCCGGTCCCGCACTCACCGCCGCATCCCTCGATACGAACCGCACCTTGGGCGCCCCCGCCACGAAATCCACCGCCTCGACAGGCGCCGAACCGCCATCGCCCACAGCATCGAACGCCGAAGCACGCACGGTCACGACCACCGTCTCCGCGCTCGCCTCAACAGTCTGGATCGCCGCCCCGGCATAAACCGGCCGCTCGAACGTCTTCGGCCCCACCACCGCCGTGATATCGCTCACCTGCATCACATCGAGCAGTGCCGCCACGCGGGGCATTGTGTTCTTCCCCGTCGTCGTCGCCGCCGCAACGATGTGGCTGTATCCTCCTGCGAGGTGAACGATCAGCTCCGACACCGTCTCGGCCAGGTGATGCTCATAGGCATCATTGTCCGCCACCAGCACCTTGCCGACGCCATCGAGCTTCGCCGCAGCTTCGCCCACCGCGCCACAGCCGGCGCCCGCCACCAGCACATGAATGTCGCCACCCATCGCCCTGGCCGCCGCGACCGCCTTGGCCGTCGCTACGGCAAGCGTTGCATTATCGTGTTCCGCAAGAACCAGGATCGTCATATCACCCGCGCCTCCGTCTTGAGCTTTTCGACAAGCTCGGCCACCGACCCGACCATTGATCCCGGCTTGCGGTCGGCCGGCTTCACCGTCGAAACCACCTTGAGCGTCGCGTCGAGCGACACCCCGAGGCTCGCCGCGTCGATCTCTTCGAGCGGCTTTTTCTTGGCCTTCATCACATTGGGCAGCGACGCATAGCGCGGCGTATTGAGCCGCAGATCGGTCGAAACCACCGCCGGCAGATCAAGCTCCAGCGTCTCCAGCCCGCCATCGACTTCGCGCGTTACTGTCGCCTTGCCATCGGCAATCACGACTTTCGACGCAAACGTCGCCTGCGGCCATCCCAGCAGCGCCGACAGCATCTGCGCCGTCTGGTTGGAATCATCGTCGATCGCCTGCTTGCCCATGATCACAAGGTCAGGGCTCTGCTGCGCGACGACAGCCTTCAGGATCTTGGCCACCGCCAGCGGCTCAACCACGGCGTCGGTCTTGACCAGCACCGCGCTGTCCGCACCCATGGCCAGGGCCGAGCGCAGCGTATCCTGCGCCTGTGCAGGCCCGATCGATACCGCGACGATCTCGCTGGCGATCCCGGCTTCCTTGAGCTTGATCGCCTCTTCGACGGCAATCTCGTCAAAGGGGTTCATGCTCATCTTCTGGTTGGCAAGATCGACGCCCGTGCCGTCCGATTTCACCCGCACGGCGATATTGGCATCGAGCACCCGTTTGACCGGGACAAGTATTTTCAATTGTCTCTCCTCAGCTTCCGAAGTGCTTACAGCGGCAGCTTCGTTGTGAGCTTTATGCACTTGAGCGCGAAGTGCGAGTTGATGGCCACAACGCCGGGCAAATGCAACAGCTTGCGTTTCAAAAGCCGCTCATATTCCTCTATCGAAGCCACCAGCGCACGCACCACATAGTCGGTCTCCCCGCTCATGGAATAACATTCCACGACTTCGGGATACGCCGCCACCTCACGCTCGAACGCCTCGAGCGTCTCCTCGTCATGCTGCTTGAGCTTGATATTGGCAAAGACCGTGATGTCGAGCCCCAGCTTGCGTTGGTCGAGGATCGACACCCGCTCCTTGATCACCCCGTCCTTTTCCAGCCGCTTCAGTCGCCGCCAGAAGGGCGTATGCGAAAGCCCGACCTTTTCGGCCATCTCCGCGACCGACATCGACGAGTCGTCCTGGACCACGGCCAGAATTTTGCGATCCATCTCGTCCATGCAACCCGTCCTCAACATGCGCTAGATCATAGGATGAAATATCCAAGCCATTACGCAATGGGCGGACAATGAAGTCAAGTTCTCCCCCTCGATCCGCGCTATCATGAGGAACAGTCAGATGTTGCAATCGGGGAGGAGAGCAGCATGGACGTTTCTGCACGACGCCATAAAACCAATCGCGAACCCCTGGCGCTGCACGTGCCCGAACCGCCCGCACGCCCGGGCGACCCGGTCGATTTTTCCCACATCGCCATCCCCGAAGCCGGCGCCATGCGCTGCCCTGACATTGCCGAACCCGAACCCGGGATGCGCGATCTGCCCTATGGCCTGATCCGCGTGCTCGACGATGAGGGCAGGGCGGTTGGCCCTTGGGATCCGCGCCTCGATCCCGACACTCTGCGCGCTGGCCTTAGGGCCATGCTCAAGACCCGGCTGTTCGACGACCGCATGTTCCGCGCCCACCGCCAGGGCAAGACCAGCTTCTACATGAAGTCACTGGGCGAAGAGGCGATCGGCGCCGCCCAGGCCATCGCGCTCGACAATGGCGACATGAATTTCCCCACCTACCGCATGCTCGCCTGGCTCATGGCCCGCGACTATCCCTTGATCGATCTCTGCAACCAGATCTATTCCAACGAGCGCGACCCCTTGCGCGGCCGCCAGCTCCCCATCCTCTATTCCGCCCGCGACTATGGCTTTTACTCCCTCTCGGGCAATCTCGGCTCGCGCTTCGGCCACGCTGTCGGCTGGGCCATGGCCTCTGCCTATTCCGGCGACGACCGGATCGCCATCGGCCATGTGGGCGACGGCACCACCGCTGAGGGCGATTTCCACGAAGCGCTGACCTTCGCTGCCGTCTATAAGGCGCCGGTTATTCTCTGCGTCGAGAACAACCAATGGGCCATCTCGTCCTTTTCCGGCATCGCCGGGGCAGGGGAAACCACTTTTGCCGCCAAGGCCATTGCCTACGGCATCCCGGGCCTGCGCGTCGACGGCAACGACTTCCTCGCCGTTTACGCCGCCACCCTCTGGGCGGCCGACCGCGCCCGCGCCAATCACGGCCCGACGCTCATCGAGTTCTTCACTTACCGCGCCGCCGGCCACTCCACGTCCGATGATCCGACCCGCTACCGCCCGGCAGACGAAGCCGCCCACTGGCCACTCGGCGACCCCCTCGACCGCCTCAAGACCCATTTGATCGCCTTGGGCGAGTGGTCCGAAGACCAACACGACGCCCTCTCTGCCCAGATCACCGCCGACATCAAATCCGCCGTCAAACAAGCCGAATCCATCGGCACTCTGGGCACCTCCAAACCCAATGTCCGCGAAATGTTCGAAGACGTGTTCGCCGAACCCGACTGGCGCATAATCGAACAACGCCGGGAGGCGGGGGTATGATGGTAATTCACTCCACCGCCTCCAAACCAATCCCGGTCATCCCCGGCGAAGACCCAGGACCCGGTATCCTCCGAGATACCGCCTTGTCTCCCGCGTCGCCCCACCCCCAACCGTCATCCTCGGGCTTGACCCGAGGACCCAGCCAGCCCGTCCACCCCCGCCGCGCATCCGCGCCCCTCCGGGAGCTCCGCCCATGCCGGCCATGACCATGATCCAGGCGCTCAACTCCGCCCTCGACATCAAGCTCGCCACCGACCCGGACACGCTCGTCTTCGGCGAGGACGTGGGCTATTTCGGCGGCGTCTTCCGCGTCACTGAAGGTCTGCAGAAAAAACACGGGCTAACCCGCTGTTTCGACTCTCCCATTTCCGAAGGCGGCATCGTCGCCACGGCCATCGGCATGGGCGCTTACGGCCTGCGCCCCATCGTCGAAATCCAGTTCGCCGACTACATCCTGCCCGCCTACGACCAGCTCGTCTCCGAAGCCGCCCGCCTGCGCTATCGCTCCAACGGCGAGTTCTGGTGCCCCATCACCGTGCGCTCTCCCTATGGCGGCGGCATCTTCGGCGGCCAGACCCATTCGCAAAGCCCCGAAGCGATTTTCGCCCACGTCACCGGCCTCAAGACGGTCATTCCGTCAAACCCCTACGACGCCAAGGGCCTGCTGCTCGCATCGATCGAAGAGGACGACCCGGTCATCTTCCTCGAGCCCAAGCGCCTCTATAATGGCCCCTTCGACGGCCATCACGACAAACCGCTCACCACCTGGGCCGAACACCCAATGGGCGAGGTCCCCGCCGGCCACTACACGGTCCCCCTCGGCTCTGCATCGATCGTCCGCGAGGGCAGGGAGGTCACCGTCCTCGCCTATGGCACCATGGTCCACGTCGCCAATGCCGCCATCGCCGAATCCGGCATCGACGCCGAACTCATCGACCTGCGTTCCATCGTGCCGCTCGATATCGACACCATCGTCAAATCCGTCACCAAAACCGGTCGCTGCATAATCGTCCACGAGGCCTCGCGCTTCGGCGGCTTCGGCGGCGAGCTGTCCGCTCTGATCCAGGAGCGGTGCTTCTATCACCTCCGCGCCCCCATCGAGCGTGTGGCCGGCTGGGACACGCCTTACCCTCACGCCTTCGAATGGGATTATTTCCCCGGCCCGGCCCGCGTCACCAAAGCCTTGAAGCGCTGCGTGGAGGCGGTGGCATGAAAACCTATCTCTTCCGCCTCCCCGATATCGGCGAAGGCGTCGCCGAGGCCGAAATCACCGCCTGGTACGTCAAGGAGGGCGACCACATCACCGAGGACCAGACCCTCGTCGACGTCATGACCGACAAAGCCACCATCGACATGACGTCCCCCGTCACCGGCACCATCCTCAAACGCCATGGCACCGAAGGCGACAAAGCCCCCGTCGGCTCAATCCTCGTGGAAATCGCCGTGGAGGGCGAGGCCGCAGCGACCTCCGCTTCCCCATCCGCAGCCCCCCAAAAACCCAACCCCGTCATCCCGGGCGAAGACCCGGGACCCAGTACCCTCCGTGCCCCTGGTTCACCGACCACGCCATCTCCATCCCCGGCCCAGCCCCCTCTCCCCACTGGGGAGAGGGATGGGGTGAGGGGGCCTGCTGAGTCGGATGGCCCCCCAGCCTCCACCACCCCCACCCCCGTCATCCCGGGCGAAGACCCGGGACCCAGTACCCTCCGCGCCTCTGGTTCACCTTCTGCGCCCACCCCATCCACCGCCCATCCCGCTCTCCCTTCGGAAAGGATTGGGTTGAGGGACCCCGCTGAGTCCGATGAACCCCGAGCCTCCAGCACCCCACCGCCGTCATCCTCGGGCTCGACCCGAGGACCCAGTCAGCCTCTCCCTTCCCACACTGCTGGCGACTCGATCCCAACCCACCAAATCCTCGCGTCCCCCGCCACCCGCCGCCGTGCCGAGGATTTGTCGATCGACCTCACGCAGATCACCGGCACCGGCCCGGAAGGCCGCATCACCGACGCCGATCTCCACGCGGTCCTCAAATCCCGCGCCCCCGCATCGGCCCCCCGCGAGCGCCACGCCGTCCACGACAAAAAGCTCATCGGCCTGCGCCGAAAAATTGCCGAGCGCATGGAACTCGCCGCCCGCACCATCCCGCATTTCTCCTACGTGGAAGATTGCGACATGACGGCGCTCGAAACCCTGCGCCGCGAGATCAACGCCGCGCGCCAGGGCGCCCAGCCCAAGCTGACGCTCCTACCGTTCTTCATGCGCGCCCTCGCGCAATTGCTCCCCGAATTCCCCCACATCAACGCCCATTACGATTCTGAGGGCGGCGTCCTGCGCCAGTTCGAGCCGATCCACATCGGCATCGCCACCCAGACCGCCGACGGCCTCATGGTCCCCGTCGTCCGCCACGTCGAAGCCCTCGACATTTGGGATTGCGCCCGCGAAATGAGCCGCGTCACCAACGCCGCGCGAGAGGGCCGTGCGTCCCGCGACGAACTCTCGGGCTCCACCATCACGCTCACGAGCCTCGGCGCCTTGGGCGGCGTCGCCGCCACCCCGATCATCAACCACCCCGAAGTGGCGATCATCGGCCCCAACAAGCTCATCGCCCGCCCGGTCGCCATCGGCACACAGTTGACCATCCGCACCATGATGAACCTCTCCTCGAGCTTCGATCACCGCATCGTCGACGGCTACGACGCCGCCAAATTCATCCAACGCCTCAAACGCCTCCTCGAAAACCCGGCCCTGATCTTCATGGAAAAACGGAGCTGGTCATGAGCACGCGCAAGCATCCGCAGCGCTCTACCTCTCCCTCGGGGGAGAGGTCGGCTGGCACCGCCAGCCGGGTGAGGGGGCCTTCCGACAAACCAGCCATTCCAGATTTTCGCGGAGAACGCCTGACATGACCCATTTCGATTTCGCCCTCGGCGATATGGCCGACACCATCCGCGAAACCACTCACCGGTTCGCCACCGACAAGATCGCCCCGCGCGCCGCCGAGATCGATGAGACGAATACCTTCCCCATCGACCTCTGGCCGCAGATGGGTGAACTCGGCCTCCACGGCATCACCGTCGAGGAGGAGTTCGGCGGCCTGGGCCTGGGCTATCTCGAACACTGCGTCGCCGTCGAAGAGGTCTCCCGCGCCTCGGCTTCGGTTGGCCTCTCATACGCCGCCCACTCGAACCTCGCCGTGAACCAGACCCGCCGCTGGGGCAATGACGCGCAAAAGCGCAAATATCTGCCCAAACTCATTTCCGGCGAACACCTCGGCGCCCTCGCCATGTCCGAAGCGGGCTCGGGATCCGACGTCGTCTCCATGTCGCTCCGCGCCGAAAAAAAGGGCGACCGCTACGTCCTCAACGGCACCAAATTCTGGATCACCAACGCGCCAAAAGCCGATATCCTGATCGTCTATGCCAAGACCGACCCCGGAGCCGGCCCCAAGGGCATCACCGCCTTCATCATCGAAAAGGGCATGGAGGGCTTTTCCGTCTCGCCCAAGCTCGACAAGATGGGCATGCGAGGTTCGGACACCGCCGAACTGGTCTTTGCCGATTGCGAAGTGCCGGCCGAAAACGTCCTGGGGACCGAAGGGCATGGGGTCAAGATCCTGATGTCGGGACTCGATTACGAACGCGTCGTCCTCGCCGCCGGCCCGCTCGGCATCATGCAGTCCTGCCTCGACACCGTCCTCCCCTACATCCGCGAGCGAAAACAGTTCGGCCAGCCCATCGGTTCGTTCCAGCTCATGCAGGCCAAGATCGCCGATATGTATGTCGCGCTCAATTCGTCCCGCGCCTATGTCTATGCCGTCGCCAAAGCCTGCGACGCCGGCCACACAACCCGTTTCGACGCTGCCGGCGCGATCCTTCTTGCGAGCGAAAACGCCGTCAAAGTCTCCTTGGAGGCCGTCCAGGCCCTCGGCGGCGCCGGCTACACAAAAGAATGGCCCGTCGAACGCTTCGTCCGGGACGCCAAACTCTACGACATCGGCGCCGGCACCAACGAAATCCGCCGGTTTTTGATCGGCCGCGAGGTGATCGGGATATGACGAAAACCCTCCGTCCCTTGCCGAGAAACCGCGACAAATTCCTCTCTCACAGCAGGGGGGAATGGGCACCTAACGCCAGGCCCGTGAATGAAGCACAAGCGCCAACCCAGTGCGTCCCTTCTCCCCTTGAGGGACTTCGAGGCGGTGGCGCAGCCACCAATCGCTCCGGGGGAGCGATTGGAGCCGAAGAAGGTGCCCCGAAGGGTCGGATGAGGGGGGCACTGAGTCTCACCTCGCGCCAGTCGTTGCGGTCTGGAAAAGTGGGCCGCCCATGATCTACCCCACCCTCCAATCCGCCATAAACCCCGCCTCTGACACATTCCGCGCCAACGCCGCCAACAACCGCGCGCTGGCCGCGACCCTGCGCGATACCGTCGTCAAAACCGCCCTCGGTGGCCCAGAATCTGCTCGCCAGCGCCACGTCGCTCGCGGCAAGCTTCTCCCGCGCGACCGCGTCATGCGCCTGCTCGATCCCGGCTCCCCTTTCATCGAAATCGGCCAACTCGCCGCCCACGACCTCTACAATGGCGAAGCCCCCGGCGCGGGCCTCATCTGCGGCATCGGCTTGGTCTCGGGCCAATTCGCCATGATCGTCGCCAACGACCCCACGGTCAAAGGCGGCGCCTATTTCCCCATGACGGTCAAAAAGCACCTCCGCGCCCAGGAAATAGCCCTCGAAAACCGGCTACCCTGCATCTATCTCGTCGATTCCGGTGGCGCCAATCTGCCCTATCAGGCCGAAGTCTTCCCTGACCGCGACCATTTCGGGCGCATCTTCTTCAATCAGGCGCAAATGTCGGCCCAATCGATCCCCCAGATCGCCTGCGTCATGGGCTCTTGCACCGCCGGCGGGGCGTACGTCCCGGCCATGAGCGACGAGTCGGTCATCGTGCGCAATCAGGGCACGATTTTCCTCGCCGGCCCCCCATTGGTCAAAGCCGCTACGGGCGAGATCATTTCGGCGGAAGAATTGGGTGGCGCCGACACGCACGGCAAAAAATCGGGCGTCGTCGACCACATCGCCGAGAGCGATGAGCACGCCCTGACCATCGTTCGCGACATCCTTGTTTCCAACTCCAGAACAGCGCCGTCGATCACGCGCACAATCGCCGATCTCGAACCATATGTGCAGGGTTGTGCGGAGCTTTACGGTGTGATCCCCACGGACGTCCGTGCCCCGTATGACGTTCGCGAAATCATCGCCCGGCTCGTCGATGGCGCACGATTTTTCGAGTTCAAGGCCAATTACGGCACCACACTGGTCACCGGATTTGCCGACCTCTGGGGCACCAAAATCGGCATCATCGCCAACAACGGCGTCCTGTTCTCCGAAAGCGCGTTGAAGGGCGCACACTTCATTGAACTGTGCTGCCAGCGCCATATCCCATTGCTTTTCTTGCAAAATATTTCCGGATTCATGGTCGGCGGAAAATATGAAGCGGGCGGAATCGCCAAGGATGGCGCCAAGCTCGTCACCGCCGTCGCCACCGCCACGGTCCCGAAAATCACCGTCATCATCGGCGGCAGTTTCGGCGCTGGAAACTACGGCATGGCCGGCCGGGCCTATTCCCCGCGTTTCCTCTTTTCCTGGCCCAACGCCCGCATTTCGGTCATGGGCGGCGAACAGGCCGCATCGGTACTGGCCACCGTCAAGCGCGATGGTCTTGAATCAAAAGGAGAAAATTGGTCCGCCGAAGACGAGGAAGCCTTCAAGACCCCCATCCGCGAGCGCTACGAAACCGAGGGCAATCCCTATTACGCCACCGCCAGATTGTGGGATGACGGCATCATCGATCCCGCGCAAACCCGCGACATTCTAGGCCTTGCGTTTCAGATCACCCTCAATGCGCCCATCCCCGAACGCCCGCGATTCGGGCTTTTCAGGATGTAGACGATGATCCAGCGCCTTCTTATCGCCAATCGCGGCGAAATCGCCTGCCGCATCATCCGCACCGCCCGCCGGGTGGGCATTGAAACTGTTGCCGTTTTTTCCGACGCCGACGCGAATTCTCTTCATGTTCGCGTGGCGGATGCAGCGGTCCATATCGGCGCATCCCCAGCGAGCGAAAGCTATCTCGTGGGCGAAACCATCATCGCCGCAGCCCGGCAAGCCGGGGCAGATGCCATCCACCCCGGCTTCGGCTTCCTCTCGGAAAATGCACAATTTGCGCAAGACGTTATCGATGCCGGCCTGATCTGGATCGGCCCTGATCCTAAGTCGATCGAGGCAATGGGCCTGAAAGACGCCGCGAAATCCCGCATGCAGGCCGCAGGCGTCCCGGTGACGCCCGGATACATGGGTGCCGAACAGTCGCTCGACCGACTTATCCCCGCAGCCGACGCCATAGGGTATCCTGTGCTCATCAAGGCCATCGCCGGCGGCGGTGGCAAGGGCATGAGAAAGGTGGAACACCGCGACGATTTCGCCGCTGCACTGCAAAGCTGCCAGCGCGAAGCCAAAAGCGCCTTCGGTGACGACCGGGTTCTTATCGAAAAACTCATCGCCCGCCCGCGCCACATCGAGGTGCAAGTCTTCGGCGACAAGCACGGCAATGTCGTCCACCTCTTCGAGCGTGATTGCTCACTGCAGCGCCGCCACCAGAAGGTTATCGAGGAAGCTCCCGCGCCGGGCATGGACGAGACCACCCGCGCCGCCATCTGCAATGCCGCAGTAAAGGCAGCAAAATCAATATCTTACGTCGGAGCGGGCACCATCGAATTCATCGCCGACGCGTCGGAGGGCCTGCGCCCCGACCGCACCTGGTTCATGGAAATGAATACCCGCCTTCAGGTCGAACACCCCGTCACCGAAGCCATCACCGGCATCGACCTCGTCGAATGGCAATTGAGAATCGCTTCGGGAGAAACCCTCCCCAAGTTACAGAAAGATATAGTCTTTTCCGGCCACGCCATCGAAGCGCGGCTATACGCCGAAGACCCAGCACGCGCCTTCATGCCCTCCACCGGACGCCTCGACATCTTCGAGTTGCCCGATCATGTCCGCATCGAAACCGGCGTCGAACAGGGCAATACCATCACCTCGTTCTACGACCCGATGATCGCTAAGCTCATCGCCCACGCCGCCACCCGAACCGAGGCCATCGAGACGCTGAAAACGGCCTGCGAAACGGTCGCCATCTACCCGGTCAAGACCAATGCCAGCTTCCTCGCCCGCGCCCTTGCCACACCCGGCTTTATCGCCGGCGACATCGACACCGGCTTCATCCCGAGCCATAGCGAAGCCCTGAATCACCCTCTCGACCCATCGCTCCAAGCCCTTGAACTTGCATCCCAATCCATGCTCCCGCAAGGGCAGGGCCCATGGTTCGGTCTCCCCGGCTTCCGCATGAACGCCGCCCCCGATCGCCACATCCGAATGCGCCTCAACGGACACTTTGTCTCCGCCGCATCCGCCTCATTTGCCTCGGTGAAGTCGGGTCGGATGAGGGCGGCGCCACAAACACCTGGCCCAAAAATTATCCACCAATCCAGCCATCAAACCCTTATCGCTGAAGGCGGTGAAGTTTTCGCCTTCACCCCCGATCGCACCGAGGCCAGCCATGCCGGCACCGCCGGGGATGGCGCGATAACCGCTCCAATTCCCGGACGGATCAGTCACTTAGTGATCACCACCGGCCAGTCAGTCAAAAAGGGCGAAACCCTTGTCGTCCTCGAAGCCATGAAGATGGAATACACGCTCTCTGCACCCTTCGATGGTATCGTGGAGGAGATTGCGGCGGGGCAGGGCGATCAGGTCACCGAAGGCGCGGTGCTGGTGAAAATAGTGGAGGACAATCAATGACCGGACGCTATTTCGAGGACTGGTCGCTTGGCGACACCATCGTCCATCCCATCCGCCGAACGGTGACCGAAACCGACAATCTTTTGATGTCGACCCTCACCCACAACCCCCAGCCGCTCCACCTCGATGCGGTGTACGCAAAGGGCACCGAGTTCGGCCAGGTCGTCGTCAATGGTACCTTCACCTTTGCGCTCATGGTCGGCATTTCGGTCGCTGAAACCACGCTGGGCACGCTCATCGCAAACCTCGGCTACGACCAGTTGCGCATGCCCAAACCGGTGTTCATCGGCGATACGATCCGCGTCGAAACCGAAGTGACCGCCGTGCGCCCCTCCGGCAGCCGCCCGGAGGCCGGCATCGTCACCTTCACCCATCGCGCTATCAACCAGCGCGACGAAATCGTCTGCTCCTGCGCCCGCACCGCGCTCATCCAGCGGAAAACCTCATGAAACTCCGCTCGCTGTTGTTCGTCCCCGGAGATCAGCCCGATCGCATGGAAAAGGCGCTCAAAAGCGGTGCTGACGCGCTCATCCTCGATCTTGAGGATTCGGTCGTCCCCGACCGCAAACCCTGGGCACGAAAGGATGTCGCCCGATGTCTCGGCCAAGCCAATCGCGCGGTGCACCTTTTCGTCCGTATCAATGCACTGGGCACCCCCGACATCAAGGAAGACCTCCGCGCCATCCTGCCGCTCAAGCCCGATGCACTGGTATTACCGAAATCGGAATCGAGCACCTCGGTGGCCGAACTCGGCGCAATGCTGGGCATGGCCGATACCAAAATCCTGCCCATCGCCACCGAAACCCCCAAATCGATCTTCGGCCTCGGGACATACGGTGCCGTCGCCAGTCGGCTCTGCGGCCTCACCTGGGGCGCCGAGGATCTGCCTGCCGCCATCGGCGCAACCAGCGCCCGCCATGCCGATGGCAGCTACACCTCGCCCTATGAGATGGTGCGAAACCTCGCCCTTTTCGCCGCCCACGCAGCCGGCGTTCCGGCTATAGAGACCGTCTATCCCGACTTTTCCGATCTCGACGGATTGAAAGCCTACGCCGCAAAAGCCCGCCGCGACGGGTTTTCCGGCATGATGGCCATTCACCCCAAACAGATCGACATCATCAATTCCGCCTTCCAGCCCACCGAGGATGAAATCGCCCATGCCCGCGCCGTCATCGCCGCCTTCGACGCCGCGCCCGGATCGGGCGCGATCCAGATGAACGGCAAAATGCTTGATAAGCCCCATCTGGCCGCCGCCCGTCGCGTGCTTGCGGCGCTCTGACGCGGCGGCAATCCGCCATAGCCACAAAACCGCAACTTTCGCTTCGTAATGGCGCCTGATCGCGTTACGGATACCGCCATGACAGCCAGTGCATCGCCCGCAACGGGCCAGATTTTCGATATCTTCGTCGTCGGCGGCGGCATCAACGGCTGCGGCATCGCCCGCGACGCGGCAGGCCGCGGTTACTCGGTGTTTCTGGCCGAACAGAACGACTTCGCATCGGGCACCTCTTCGGCCTCGACCAAACTCATTCACGGCGGCCTGCGCTATCTCGAGCACTATGAATTCCGGCTCGTCCGCGAAGCTTTGTTCGAGCGCGAAGTGCTCTGGCGCATGGCCCCCCACATCATCTGGCCGTTGCGGTTTGTCCTGCCTCACCACAAGGGCCTTCGCCCCAAATGGCTGCTGAGACTGGGCCTTTTCATGTATGACCATCTCGGTGGTCGCAAACTGCTCCCGCCCACTAAAACCCTGGATCTACGCGAAGACCCCTTGGGCCGCGCCCTTCGCCCGGGCTATGGGCCAGCGTTCGAATATTCCGATTGTTGGGTCGATGACGCCCGCCTCGTGGTGCTCAATGCCCAGGACGCCGCCGACCGTGGTGCGACGATCAGAACCCGCACAAAAGTCATCGCCGCCCGTCGCGAGGGCGACCGTTGGGCCATTGATATCGAGGACACCGAGACGGGCGATACGGCGACCGTGGCAGCACGAGCGCTGGTCAATGCGGCCGGGCCGTGGGTGCAGCGCGCTCTGGGCGAAACCGGCGACCGGCAGGATCGCCATGGCGTCAGACTGGTCAAGGGCAGCCACATCGTCGTGCCCCGGCTCCACGACGATGAGCGGTGCTTCTTCTTCCAGAACGCGGATGGCCGCATCTTCTTTGCCATTCCCTATGAAGGCGAATTCACCCTGATCGGCACAACCGACGCCGACTTTGACGATGAACCGGGCAGCGCTGCGATTTCCGATACGGAAATCGACTATCTGATCGCAGCCGCCAACGACTATTTCGCCGATTCCATCGCGCGGGAAGATATCGTGTGGAGCTATTCGGGCGTCCGGCCCCTTTACGACGACGGCGCCAGCAGCGCCCAGGAGGCGACTCGCGACTATGTCCTCAAACTGACCGGCGGGGCAGGCGAGGCAAAACTATTGACCATCATAGGCGGCAAGATCACCACCTATCGGCGGCTTGCGGAGTCGGCGCTGGAAAAGCTGCAGAACGCACTTGGCCCGCGTGAGGTCGCATGGACGGCATCGAGCACCTTGCCGGGCGGTGATTTCGCCCCACAGGGCGTTGATGCCCAGATCGAACGCCTACGCGCCGACTATCCCTTCCTCGAGCCGCGCGACGCCGATCGCCTCCTGCGCCGTTACGGCACGCGGAGCTGGACGATTCTCGGCGCGGCGAAGTCACGCCCCGAAATGGGCTTTCATTTCGGCGCGGGCCTTTTTGCCGCCGAGGTCGATTACCTCATCGATGCAGAATGGGTCCGCACTGCGGACGACCTCCTCTGGCGGCGCACGAAATATGGTCTCCACGCCGACCATATCGATTTGGCAGAACTCGAACGCTACATCACCACGCGCCTGCAACGCGACGCGGTACCCGAACCGACGCCCGCATCATCCGCGATGTGATCGGGGACATGTAAGATAGGGATGGTGGAGCTGATCGGGATCGAACCGACGACCTCGTCATTGCGAACGACGCGCTCTCCCAACTGAGCTACAGCCCCATCCTCGCACCGATTTTAGCGCATTTCGATGCGTTGCTGAAGTCAATTGCGTGATGCTAAGGCGTGGGAAGCGCCAGGGCGATCTGGCCCGGTAGAGTGGTCACAGGATCGAAATAGAGGTTCGCGCAGGAGCTCGAAAAAATACCCACCCACACATCTGCCTGCTGCTCGATGTAATCCTGGCGATTTTCAGCGCCTTCGATAATGGCGGTATCTGCAGCCTCCTGCGCCCGGTCGACAGCAGCCATGAAATCATCGTCGGCAAAATACGAGCAATTGGCGATTTCGATCTCACGCCAGGCACGCATGGCAATGTCGATGACATCGCGCCCGATCTGCTGGCCGAACGTCATGTAAGGCACAAGTGCGTCGTCCCCGCAGGGGAGAGCCGTCGCCTCATTGCCCATCATGGCAACACGATCGGCCAGATCGTCGAGCCGGCCTTCAAGGATGCTGGTCAGTTCATTGAGACGAACCGACGCGCCAACCTGTTCGAGGGGAGTAAGATAGTCGATCTGCTCGTCGTACAGCGCACATCGCGTCGTGGCGCGTGTCGCGTGTATGAGGGCATCAAGATCGACCAGGACCTGCTCGACATCGATTTGAGGTTGCGCGGGGGCGGCTGCTTCCTCCTGCGCGTTGGCGATAGACGTCGCAGACAGCAAGACTGCAATCGAAATACAAACTGCGCCTGTAAGGGCTGACCGATCAAATACCAACACGCCTGTCCTTGGCCCGAATTCTCAACATTGATGCATACAGCAATGCGGCTCTTTTGGGATAGGACTTCGCTAAAAACTGTGTGTGAGCACCAATTCTGAAGGCTTCGTAAACGCCGTCGCCGCAAGTCTTAACAAGTGGTTTCCAGATGTGTGGACATTTTGCAACATTCACCCTGCAACCCATGTTGGCGGCTGTTCTACGGCATAACGGCTGTTGCGTGGCGGGGAGTCATCGCTAGAGTGGGTCTTGCGAATCCATGCATGGGATCGTTTGTCGGTCGCAGCGCGACGGCAACACACGACACCAAAACAAAAATGTGGTCGCGTTTCGACAAACTGCCGGATAGCCCGGCAACAAACAAACTGAATGACTGACTTTGGAGGTCAATTATGAAACTTAAGAGCCTTCTTCTGGGTTCTGCCGCAGTACTCGCCCTCTCGACAGGTGCGCAGGCTGCTGATCCGATCGCGGAATTCGTTTCGCTCGGCGTTTGCGATGCCTACGGCATCTCCGGTCTGACCATCGAATCCGACGACACCTGCCTGTCGATCTCGGGCTCGGTTGAGTACACTTTCGAAACCGGCAACTACGGCGCTGGCTTTGGTTCGCCTACCGATTTCTTCACTGACTCGCTCGTTGAATGGCAGCTTCTTTTCGAAGCCACCACGCAGACCGACGCCGGTGCAGCAACCGCCGTTATCCGTCTCAACGACGGCACGGAAAACGCCAATGGCGACATCAACCCGGAAATCGAGCGCGCATACGTTTCGTTCGGTGACACCACTGTCATCACTGCCGGTCGTATTGGTTCGATCTTTGACACCGTCATTCTCGATCGTTCGTATGGCGCTCTGAACTTCGACGAGCTCGACAAGGGTGATCTCGCCAACTCCGTTGCTACCGGCGGCCACGGCATCCAGATCGAATCGCTCATCGCTGATGGTTTCTCGGTTCTCGTTGGACTTGAAAACCTTCAGGTTGACGATGGCTTTGCCCCCAACAACGAAAACGGCACTGCCGGTCTCGCTGTCGCATACGACAACGGCGGCATCTCGGGTGAAGTTGGCGTTCTTCTCGGCGACATCTTCGACTCCGCCGATCAGGTGAACTACTACGCTCGCGTTATGGCTGAATTCGATGCATTCTCCGTTCGCGGTGGCGTTGTCGCTGACGACACAGGTGACTGGATCGCAACGATCGGTGCCGGCGCTACGTTCGACATGTTCTCGCTCGACGTCGACGCTGCATTCACCGAAGCCGACGAATTCGCTGTTGCTGGTGAAGGTTCCTTCGGTGCGACCGATACCATCGACGTCTACCTCGGTGCTGCTTATGCCGAAGACGCTGGCATCATGAACGCAACGTACTACGACAACGGCGCTCTCGTCGGCGAAACCTTCGCTGTTTACGCTGGTGTCAACGCTGAAGTCGTTGAGAACATCTCGGTTAACGCAGAAGTCGGCTACGTCGATTACTCTGCTGGCGACCTGGTTTACGGTGCTGGTGGCGTAACCTACGCACCTGGCGGAAACTTCGAAACCGGTCTGTCCGCATATGCTGACACCGACGACGTTTACGCTGTTACGTTCTCCGCTTCGAAGTCGTTCTAATAACGTCTTCGCCAGTGGCGATTTTGGGAAGGGCTCGGCTTTGCCGGACCCTTTCTTTTTGTCTTCAGCGTGTCGATCAGTCGGGCAGGGGCGGATACACTCGCGGGAACGATTCGGCGCAGCAGCGCCGAATATCTGATTGCGTCGAGGTTTAGGGTTTCCATGGGATTGAAATCGGTTGTAACCGTGGGACTCGCGGCGGCCCTGGCGCTTGGGCTTCCGGCCCACGCGCAATATCAGGTTCTCGATAACGCGGGCCGAGCTGCTCCTGAGGGCGAAGCTGCCACATCCGACGACTACCATTGGGCGATCGCGGTCGACGGCGGTGTCGTGGCGATGTCGGGCGACGTGCCCTATGACTCCGTCGCCAATCTTTTGAGCCGGCGTGCGGGCATTTCGGCCGAACTGGGCGTGCGGCCAGACGCGCCGCTCGGATTTTTGCGCGATGCCTTGCTCGCCATCGAAGCCGTTGGCTATCTCGAACAGGGCGAGGTCGGATATCGCGATGGCGCATGGAGCCTGACAGGTACCATGCTGCCGGGAGAAGACGTCTCCGATTTGACGAGCTTGCTCGCGAACCCAACCGGCCCCGGCCCGGCTTGGGTTTTGGCGCTCGAAGAGCCGGCCGAAACCGCAGCAATCCCAGCGTCAATCGACCCGAGCCCGCTGCCGGAAGCTGAAAATGCCGAACTGACCAGTCGTGTCGATGTGCTTCTGGCGGAGGCGCCAGCGCCCGAGGAGCCGGCCCCCGAGCCCAGTGACGTGGACGCTTCGAGCACCGTATCCGAAGAGATCGTGCAGGATGCACCTGAGGCACCAGAGTCCGAACCCTCCGATATCGTCGTCGAGGTCGCACCCCAACCCGATGCGGTTGCCGAACCCGCTCCTGAAGAGGATGTCTCTGCCGAGGTCGAGATAGCCCGGTCCATGCCAGAGCCCGAGCCAACCGACGCTGCCGCGGTCGCAATGTGCGAGGCACAAGTCGCCGACCTGCTTGACAGCCGCAGTGTTCTCTTTGCCTCGGGACGGTCTGCGATTACCGAGGATAGCCAAACTCTTTTGTCCGACCTGGCTGACGTTTTCGCCATTTGCCCGGACGCACCCATTTATGTAGAAGGACATACCGACGCGGACGGCGGCGACCGGGCCAATTTGCTGCTGTCACTGTCGCGCGCTGAATCGGTGGTTGATGCCCTTGTCGATCTGGGCGTTCGTCCGGGTCGGCTTTATGCAGTCGGCTATGGTGCCAGCCTGCCGATCGCGTCGAACGATACGCCAGCGGGCAAGGCGCAAAATCGCAGGATCGTCTTCAATTTCGAAGACATCGCTGCGCAAGGGGGAGTTGAGCGGTGAGCGCAATTATGTATCTGGTGCAAATCTATTGGCCGTTTCTGGCCATCGCCCTTCTGATCGGCATCGCGACCGGCTGGTACGGCACGCCGGACGAACAGGCGTAGGGCGCACTCATGAACCCCACGCCTCACATCGTCGAAAGCGCACTGCTTCTCATCGCCGCATTCTTCATCGGATGTTGCATCGGCTATCTCGCCAAGCGGTTCTTTGGCCGTCGCCGTGCCGTGGAGGTCGCCAACGGCACACGCCCCGCAGAGGTGAGCCAGCCGACCGGAAGGGTGGATGATCTCAAGACAATCAAGGGGATAGGCCCCAAGATTGAATCTATGCTTCATGAAAATGGCGTCACTCGCTTTGAGCAAATTGCCGCCTGGGACGCGCGCGAGATTGCGGCGATGAATGAAAAGCTGGGAACCCGCGGTCGGATCGAGCGCGAAAAATGGGTCTCGCAAGCCAGGGCGCTTATAAAGGTCACGTCGGCCTAGTCGAACGAGGAATCCTGATCCTCGGCAACGCTCGCGCTACGCAGAAAAGCCGCCAGCGCCGAAATTTCTTCAGCACCGTCGAGAAGCGCGGGGCTGCCCTGGCCTGCAATCACCAAGGTCGCAGCGTCCGTGCGGCGTTTGGTCATTTCGTCGAATGTTGCCCGCCGCAACTGGTCGCTCATTTGCGTTCGCACCAGCATCAGTGGCACATGGTCGAGACAGTCGAACAGCGGCCATTGCGGCTCGAGCACGTCGTCGAAATCGAACTTGTCGAGTTGCGCAACCAGTCGCGGATCGAACAAGGGCACCAATCGCCCCTTGGAATCGATGCCGAAGTTCCGAGCCGCAAGCGCATCGAGACGCGCTTCGCCTTCGCCCGGATAGTCGGCGCCCACGATTTTGCGCAATGCCGCGCGAATACCCGCTTCGCCCCGCAAACCCCTCAAATGCTCGAAATTGTTCCGCGTACGGACAAGCGCGCGCGAGTCGGTGATCGGCCCGCAATCGATGAGCACGGCGCCCGCAACCGAACCCGGGCTTTTTTGCGCCGCAAGCATCCCAACCTGTCCGCCGTGCCCCTCGCCGAGCAACAGGGCCCGCGGCACATCGAGCGCGGCGAGCACGTCCAGAACGCAATCGGCATCATCGAGACTGGAATAGGGGCGCTTGGTCGGAAAGTGTGCCGACCGGCCGCGACCGGGCAGATCGATCAGGATGAACGCAATGTCCATCTCGGGCTGCCGGTTTATGGCCGCCGGCAGCGCTGCAAAGTCCAGCATATTGCGGGTATAGCCCGCAAGGCAGGCGACCGGCAGCGCCGCATCGCTGAGCGTCCCGTAGATGTGCACAGCCACCTGTGTGCCGACGGGCCCGACATGGATCGTCTCTACCGGCAGGCCCGAAAATGGCGTGTGTTCCAGCTTTGGCGTTGCACGTTTGAACATGCTGCTTCATAGAGCGTTTCCGGCGAAAGTGGAATACCGCGTGCGATCGCCGATCGGCTTGCCGCGCCCCACAAGTGACACTATGGTGCGCCAGTCTTTGGCGTGACATTTCCGTTGTTTCGCGCCGGTCCGTGAAGTCACACCTTCGGGAGCTTCGCGTCATCAAGACAAGAAAGGGCTGTCGGGCGCGCCGGCAGCGCAATGCGAGGACTAATTACATGTTGAGTGGGTCGATCACGGCGTTGGTAACGCCGTTCCGGAATGGTGCCGTTGATGAGGACGCGATGGCGCGCTTCGTCAAATGGCAGATCGATGAAGGCAGCAACGGCCTTGTTCCGGTGGGCACCACCGGCGAGTCGCCCACCGTCAGCCATGAAGAACACCGCCGGGTGATCGAGATCACCGTCGAAGTCGCGCAAAAGCGCGTGCCGGTGATCGCCGGGGCGGGTTCAAACTCCACCCGCGAAGCGATCCATCTCGCCGAGTTTGCCGAACAGGCCGGCGCCGACGCCGTTCTCACCATCGTGCCGTATTACAATAAGCCCAACCAAGAGGGCATGTTCCAGCACTTTGCGGCCATCGCCCGCGCCACGAGCCTGCCCGTGGTGCTCTATAGCGTGCCGGGCCGCACGGTCGTTGATATCGGCGTCGATACCATTAAGCGCCTGCGCGACGAATGCCCCAATATCATCGGGGTGAAGGACGCGACGGCCGATATGAGCAAGGCGACGATGACCCGTAGCGCGCTCGGACCGGATTTCATCCTGCTTTCGGGCGAAGACATCACGGCGCTGGGCTTTAACGCCCATGGGGGCAGGGGATGTATTTCGGTCACCTCCAACGTCGCGCCAAAACTGTGCTCGGCCTTCCAGGCTGCGTGCCAGAGTGGTGATTTCGCGACGGCGCTTACCATTCAGGATCGGCTCGCTCCGCTGCACAAGGCCCTGTTCATCGAACCCAACCCGCAGGGCGTGAAATACGCAGCCTCGCGGTTGGGGCTGTTTGGCGACGATATTCGCCTGCCGCTCGTGCCGGTAACAGACACCACGCGCGCAGCCATCGACGCAGCGCTGGTTCACGCCGGCCTCACAAACTGATCGGACGCCTCTATGGCTGCGAAAAAGGAAAAGGAACTTCTCGAAACGGGCATGGTGGCCGACAATCGCCGCGCCCGCTTCGATTATGAAGTGCTCGACACCCTCGAGGCCGGCATCATCCTCACCGGCACCGAGGTCAAGTCCCTGCGTAATGGCAAGGCTCAGATCACCGAGGCTTACGTCTCGCCCGAAGGCGGCGAGCTGTGGCTGATCAACGCCAACATCCCCGAATACGTCCAGGCCAACCGCTTCAATCACGACGAAAAGCGCCGGCGCAAGCTGCTGATTTCCGCTAAGGAACGCGAAAAACTGGTCAAAGGTGTCGAGCGCCAAGGCAACACCATTGTGCCGCTCAAGCTCTATTTCAACGAGCGTGGTCTGGCTAAGCTCCTGATCGGGCTCGCCAAGGGCCGCAAGAGCTACGACAAGCGCGAAGTCCAGAAGGACCGCGACTGGGGCCGCGACAAGCAGCGCCTGCTCAAGCAGGGGTAGCGCACGCCCAACAAAGGACCGCCATGAAGCTCAATGCGACAGTTCATGAGTTGATCGGCGCGTCGGTCCTTTGCTGGCTGGCCACGGCGGACACTGATGGGTTTCCCAACGTTTCGCCCAAAGAGATTTTTGCCGCCTGCGGTGACGACGAAATCATTGTCGCCAGCATCGCCTCTCCCGTGACCGCCGCCAATATTGCCGCAAATCCAAAGGTTTGCCTCAGCTTCGTGGATGTGTTTCGGCAAAAGGGGTTCAAGATAAAGGGCTTGGCCGACAGCCTGGACCCGTCACACGCGGGATTTGCCGCACGCGCCGCGACGCTGCAGGCGCTCGCTGGGCCAAAATTTGAGATAACATCTCTTCACCGGATCAAGATTGCTCGCATTTCCCGCATCCTGGCGCCCAGCTACAGCCAGTATCCGGAGACCGACGAGGCTGAGATGATCGCGTCGGCTTACGCGACCTACCGGGTCTCGCCTGTCGAGTGAGGCTAGACCTCACGAGCGGATGATCTCCGCCGCCCGACCCAGTGCCCGCTCGAACATCTCGGCCGTCAGCCTGCCGGTGTTCGTGTTGTATCGCGAGCAGTGATAGCTATCGACGAGCGTGCGACCATCGCTCAATAGATGCTCAGCGCTGTGCCCGAACGGATAGGACGCGCGCCGCTCACCCAAAGTGGTGAGCAGAGACTCATGGGCGATGCGCCCCAGCGCAAAAAATACCTTAGCTTGAGCATTTGCCGTAATCGTCGCATCGAGAAACTGACGGCAGGTCGCGATCTCGGGCCCGGTGGGCTTGTTTTGCGGCGGCACGCAACGCACTGAATTGACAATCATCGTATCGATCAATTCCAGATCATCGTCCGGATCGGCGCGGTATTCGCCCTTAGCGAGACCGAATTTTTTCAACGTCGCAAACAGCAAGTCACCGGCATAGTCACCCGTAAAAGGCCGTCCGGTACGGTTGGCGCCACGCAAGCCCGGGGCCAGCCCCACGATCAAAAGCTTGGGGCCTTGGTCGCCCCAATTGCGAACCGGGCCATTGTGCCACTCGGGAAATTGCTCGCGATTGATCTGCCGGAATTCGACGAGACGTGGGCAAAGCGGGCAATCATGAGGCGGGTTGGTTGCGATCACGGAGATACCTTGAGGAATCAGTGCGTCGCATCCTCCTTTGCCGTGTGTTGGCGGTCAACCTGAGGACGGCCCACCGATTTTGCCAGATTGGCAATCTCGAGAAAATAATCGGCCTGCCGCCGAAGATCGTCAGAGATCATCGGGGTAGGGGTCGTAAGGGTCGATGCGACCGTCACCTTCTTGCCCTTGCGCTGCAGCGCTGCGACCAATGCGGTGAAGTCCCCATCACCGGAAAACAGGACGAAATGATGGTAATGGGGGGACATCTCCATGGCCTCGATGGCCAGTTCGATGTCCATGTTTCCCTTGATCTTGCGTCGGCCCTGCGCGTCGGTAAATTCCTTCGCGGGCTTTGTGACGACGGTGTACCCGTTGTAGTCCAACCAATCGATTAGGGGCCGGATCGATGAGTATTCCTGGTCTTCGATGAGGGCCGTGTAATAATAGGCGCGCAGCAAATAGGCCTGCTCCTGAAACTGGCTCAAGAGCCGCTTGTAGTCGATGTCGACACCGAGCGCGCGAGACGTTGCATAAAGGTTGGCGCCGTCTATGAACAACACGACCTTTTCGCGTGGATCGAACATTATTGGCAAATGCTCCAATTAAAAAAGGCAGACGAACAAATAAGCAAAGCGTGTCTCGCTCAACGCCGGAGTAGGGAAAGAGGTTCACCCTCCGGGCAAAATAATGCCGATGAGGATTGGGCGCTGGCGCTTGTATTGACCGACAGGCTCGTGTAAGAGGGCGCTTCATCCCCACAAGGCAATGGAGACCGGCTGTGGCACGCGTCACCGTAGAAGATTGCATTGAGAAAATCCCGAACCGCTTCGAGCTGGTTCTGGCCGCTGCACATCGTGCGCGCATGATTTCCTCCGGTGCCCAGATCACCGTTGATCGCGACAACGACAAGAACCCCGTCGTTGCCCTTCGTGAAATCGGCGATGGCACCATTTCGCCCGACGATCTGCAGGAGGATCTGATCCACTCGCTGCAGAAATATGTCGAGGTCGACGAGCCCGAGAGCGATATCGCTCCGCGTATCGAGACATCCTCGGACGAAGACGGTCCGGTGTTCGACACCATCAGCGAAGAAGAGCTGCTCCGCGGCATCGAGTCGCTGGCGCCCCCCGAGCGTCGCGACGATTGATCGGCGCGAGCCTTTCTCTATACTCTTTTGTGAAGGCGTCTGGCACCTGGCCGGGCGCCTTCTCACTTTTGGTACACTGAATAGTCCTGGAGTCCCCGGCGCATGATGCGTCAGTATGAACTCGTCGAACGCGTTCTGGCCTACAACCCCGATGCCAACGAAGCCTTGCTCAACAAGGCTTACGTTTATGGCATGCAAAAGCACGGTAGCCAGACGCGCGCCTCGGGCGATCCTTATTTCGCCCATCCTCTCGAAGTCGCGGCGATTCTCACGGACCTCAAGCTCGACGACGCGACGATCGCCGTTGCACTCCTGCACGACACCATCGAGGACACGGACGCGACGCGCACCGAGATCGATGAGATGTTCGGCACCGAGATCGGCCAGATCGTTGACGGGCTGACCAAGATCGAACGCCTCAATCTCGTCAGCCGGGAAGAGGCTCAGGCCGAGAACCTGCGAAAACTGCTGCTCGCCATCGCCCAGGACGTGCGCGTACTGCTGGTCAAGCTGGCCGACCGCCTTCACAACATGCGCACGCTCGATTTCATGCCCGTGCACAAGCGCGGCCGCATTGCCCAGGAAACCATGGATATCTACGCGCCGCTTGCCGGCCGCATGGGTATGCAGGACATGCGCAACGAGCTCGAAGACCTGTCCTTCAAGACGCTCTACCCCGAACACTACAGTGCCATCACCAGCCGCCTGTCGCAGATGGAGATTTCCAGCCGCGAGATCATTGCCGAGATTCAGGCTGAGCTCGGCGCCCATCTCGAAACACAAGGCATCAAGGCGAAGGTGTCCGCGCGGCTGAAATCGGCGTGGTCGATCTATTCCAAGATCGAGCGCAAGGCCATCGCCCTCGAACAGCTCTCGGACATGATCGGCTTTCGCGTCATCGTCGATACGATGGACGAATGCTACCGCACGCTGGGCGTCATCCACACCAACTGGAAAGTCGTGCCGGGGCGTTTCAAGGACTACATCTCGGTCCCCAAGCAGAACGATTACCGCTCGATCCACACGACAATCGTCGGTCCGGGCCGCCAGCGCGTCGAGTTGCAGATCCGCACCCAGGAGATGCACGCGATCGCCGAATACGGCATCGCCGCGCACCAGCTCTATAAGGAAGCCATCTCGGGCGACATGCACAAGCTCGAAGAGGAGAGCCAGGCCTACAACTGGCTCCGCTCGACCATCGCGCATCTCACCGAGGGCGATAACCCCGAAGAGTTCATCGAGCACACCAAGCTCGAACTATTCCAGGATCAGGTCTTCTGCTTTACCCCGCGCGGGCGCCTCATCGCCCTGCCGCGTGGCGCGACGCCTATCGATTTCGCCTATGCGGTGCACACCGATGTCGGCGACACCTGCGTGGGCTGCAAGGTCAATGGCACCGTCATGCCGCTGATCACACAGCTTCACTCGGGCGACGAAGTGGAAATTCTCCGCGATGCCGCCCATATGCCGCCGCCCAATTGGGAAAATATCGCCATCACCGGCAAGGCCCGCTCGGCCATCCGCCGCGCCGTGCGCAACGGAGCGCTGCAACGCGCGGTGTCCCTCGGCGAGCAGGTGTTGATGGCCGTTATCGAACGCGAGGCGCTTGAACTCTCCGACGCCGAAGTCGCGATGCTCGCCAATCGCCTTTCCATGCCAGACCGCGCAGCGCTGCTGGCCGCGATAGGGGAGGGCCGCATCACGGCTGAAGACCTCTCGAGCGAAGCCGCAGCGCTGAAAGGCAAGCGTCGCCGCAAGGGCAGGCTTACCCTTCCCGTGGGCAATGACGCCGAAGGCTGGTTTTCGCTCCGGAACGCGCAATATTTCAAGTTCCGCATGCCGGGTGGTCAGCGCACCGCCATCAAGAAATTCGCCGCCCTCGTGGGTTTCGATTTCAACATGCCCGTCGATATCTCGCGCGAAGGCGTCGTGCCGGGCGACCGGCTCATCGGCATCTTCCATCAGACCGGCCGCATGGAAGTCTTCCCCGTCGAATCCGACAGCCTCGCCGATTATCACGACAGCGACGTGGGCTGGATCGACGTTCGCTGGGACCTGGCCGGCAAGCCCGAGACGCGCTTCAAGGTCATCGTATCGATGTACTCCCAGAACCGCCCCGGCTCTTTGGCCCAGATCACCGGCGCCATCGCCGCATGCGACGCCAATATCTCCAACCTCGCCATGCGCGCCCTTGCCGCCGATTCCCACGAGCTGATCTTCGAACTCGAAGTCCGCGATCTGGCCCAATTGACCGATGTGCTCGCCACGCTCAAGCGCACGCCCGGCCTCTCCAAGGTCCAGCGCGCCACGACCGCTCAGGCGCGGGCCATTTCGAGCATGGAAGAGGCGTTGATGCCCAAAGCCATCGACCACAAGGAAAGCGAGACGGCATGATTATCGGGCTCGGCAACGACATCTGCGAGATCGCCCACGTCGAACGCACCCTTGAGCGGTTCGGCGACCGCTTCACCCATCGCTGCTTCACCGAAATCGAGCGCGCCAAATCCGATCGTCGCCGCATGCGCGCCGCGTCCTATGCCAAGCGCTTCGCCGCCAAGGAAGCCTGCGCCAAGGCCCTAGGCACCGGATTATCCCATGGCGTCTTCTGGCGCGACATGGGCGTCGTCAACCTCCCCAGCGGCAAGCCGACGATGAAACTGACCGGAGGCGCGGCGCGCCGGCTGGAAAAGCTTGTACCGCCCGGCCACGCACCCCACATCCACGTCACCATCACCGATGACAACGGCATGGCTCAGGCTTTCGTGATCATCGAAGCTCTGCCTGTTGACCCTGCATGAGCGCTCCCGTAACTACCGTACGAGTTTTACAGAACCCATGAGCACCCCTATGTCGGACGCCGCCAAGAAGAAGACCGGCAAGGGCGAACTGCGCGAAACCATCGTCATCATCGTTCAGGCCCTTCTGATCGCTCTGGTGTTTCGCACCTTTGCCTTTGAGCCGTTCTCAATTCCGACAGCTTCGATGCAGTCGAACCTGTTGATCGGCGATTACATCCTGTCGTCCAAATATTCTTATGGATATTCGCGCTACTCGCTGCCCTATAGCGAGGTGCCGTGGAACGGTCGTATTTTCGGGTCCTCGCCCGAGCGTGGCGATGTCGCCGTGTTCCGCCCCGTGCCCCAACGCGACAACTACGTGAAGCGCGTGATCGGCCTGCCGGGCGACCGCATCCAGATGATCGACGGAACGCTCAACATTAATGGTGAAGAGGTCCCGCGCGAACTGGTTGGCGAGGACATCGATCGCGACAGCAGCGGCCTCGATCTGCCCGTGCAGCTCTATCGCGAAACCCTGCCCAATGGCGTGAGCTATGTCGTGCAGGAAGTGTCCGACAACGCCCAGTTCGACAACACGTCGGTCTATACGGTGCCCCCGGGTCATTATTTCATGATGGGCGACAACCGCGATCGTTCGCTCGACTCGCGCTCGCTGACGGCGGTCGGCTACGTGCCGTTTGAAAATTTCGTCGGCAAGGCGGAATGGCGCTTCTTCTCGATCAACGATAACATCCCGCCCTGGCAGATTTGGCGCTGGCCGGGCAATGTGCGGTTCGACCGCATGTTCACATCGGTTTACGAATGAGCTTGAGGGCACGCGACAGGGAAACGCTCGAAGCACGGCTGGGATATACCTTCAAGGACCCGGCCCTGCTCGTGCGCGCCCTGACGCACTCGAGTGCGGTGTCGCCCTCCAAGCGCACATCTGAATCCTACCAGCGCTTCGAATTCCTGGGTGATCGCGTCCTCGGTCTCGTCGTCGCCGACATGCTCTCGGATCGCCTTCCGAAAGCCAATGAAGGCGAGCTGTCGCGCACGCTCAACAGCCTCGTGCGTAAGGAAACCTGCGCCCGCGTGGCCCGCAAGCTCGGTATGGGCTCCTTCGTCCGACTGGGCGAAAGCGAAGCCCGCACCGGCGGCGCCGACAAGGACGCCATTCTGGGCGATGTCTGCGAAGCTGTGATCGGCGCCATCTATGCCGATGGCGGGCTCGATCCCGCCCATGAATTCGTGGCCCGTATGTTCGGTGATAATCTCGACGTGGCTCAGGCCCGCCGTGCGGATTCAAAAACCGCTCTTCAAGAATGGGCCCAGGCCAAAGGGCTCGAACCCCCGGCCTATACCGAAACGGCCCGCTCCGGCCCCGACCATGCGCCGGTCTTTACAATATCGGTTCTGGTCCGCGGTTTTGAGCCTCTAACGGCCACTGGAACGTCGAAAAAACTGGCCGAACATCAGGCCGCTGAAAAATTCCTTCTACGTGAAGGTGTGTGGAAAGCCGGACAATGAGCGAAGATACAACGATCCACACCAAATGCGGCTTCGTCGCCCTTGTCGGCGCGCCGAACGCGGGCAAATCGACGCTGCTCAACGCGCTTGTCGGCACCAAGGTCTCGATCGTCACCCATAAGGCGCAAACCACGCGGGCCCAGGTGCGCGGCGTGATGACGGTTGAGGAAAGCCAGTTGGTCTTCATCGACACCCCAGGCATCTTCGCGCCAAAACGCCGGTTGGATCGCGCCATGGTGCAGTCAGCCTGGACGGGGGCAGGGGACGCCGACATGGTTGCCCTGATCATCGACGCGCAAAAAGGTCTGAACTCCGAAGTCGAGGCTCTGCTGCAGGGGCTGGAAAACATCCGCCAGCCCAAGGTGCTGGTCATCAACAAGATCGACAAGGTCAAGCACGAGGCGCTGTTGGGGCTGTCCCAAGCGCTCAACGAAAAGGGCATGTTCGAAACCACGTTCATGATTTCGGCCTTGCGTGGGCACGGCGTCACCGATTTCATCGACTGGTGCCGCGAAAAGGCCCCGCTCGGCGAATGGCACTTCCCCGAAGAACATCTGACCGATCTGACGCTCGCCCTGACCTCCGCCGAAGTGACGCGCGAAAAACTCTTCCTGCGCATCCACGACGAAATCCCCTATCAGGCGACCGTCGAAACCGAGAGTTTCAAGGTGCAAAAGGACGGCAGCTACCGCATCGAGCAGGTTGTGTACGTTACGCGCGACACCCACAAGATGATCGTGCTCGGTGCCAAGGGACAAACCATCAAGACCATCGGCGCAGAGGCGCGCAAGGAAATGATGGAGATGTTTGAGACAGAGGTGCACTTGTTCCTCTTCGTCAAGGTTCGTGCCAACTGGGCCGACGACCCCGAGCGCTACCGCGAAATGGGGCTGGACTGGACGAAATGAGCCATGTTGAAGGTCGGCCAGCTTGAAACCGAACGGCTGATCGTCCGACCGTTCACCCCGGCGGACGAGCCGGGACTCGTCGCTATGTTCGCCGATCCGCGCGTTGCCCATTTCGTCGGCGAAGGCACAGCGCTGTCGCCCGAAGATGCCGCGCTTTGGGTCGCCAATTCCTGTGACAATATCGATCGCTTTGGCTACGCCACGGGCGCTGTCATCCTGTGCGAAACCGGCGAGATGATCGGCTGGGCCGGCATCGCACGCCCTCCAGATGACGCCGAAGAGGTGATCTATGGTCTCGCCCACGCCTATTGGGGCAGGGGCTATGGCAGCGAACTGTTGCGCGGTCTCGTGGGTTTCTGGTGCCAGCGCCACCCGGACAAACCGATGCGCGCAACCGTCGATCCCCTCAATCTGGCGTCGGTTCACATGCTCACGGCCCAGGGATTTGTTTTGAACCAGGCCTCTTACGAGGGCGACGACTGCGACCTCTACATCCGCCCGGCGGAGGTGAGTTAGCCATGGAATGGTCCGGCGAGGGCCTTATCATCGGTGTCAGACGGCATGGCGAAAGCGCCGTAATCGTTGAAGCCATGGTGCCAGGTCGTGGTCGATGCCTCGGCCTGATCCGCGGTGGGCGTTCACCGAAACAGGCGGCCTCCCTGCAATTGGGCAATTCCGCCCAACTGGTCTGGCGCGCCCGGCTCGAAGATCATCTCGGCACCTTCGTCGCCGAAGTCACCCGCATGCGCGCCGCGGAATTGATGGCCGATCGGCAAAAGCTCTATCTCATACAATTGCTCGCCGATCACCTGCGCCTGCTCCCCGAGCGCGATCCGCACGACGAACTGCTCGCCGTCTCTATCGCCCTCATCGACGGCGACTGGACGAAACTGTCGGCTGAACCCGGACTGCGATCCAACAGCAGATCGCTCGGGGCCGAATTGGCGCGCTTTGAAATGTTCCTGCTCGAAGAACTCGGTTTCGGTCTCGATCTCCAGAGTTGTGCCGTCACCGGCGTGCAGGACAATCTCACCTTCGTATCCCCAAAATCTGGCCGCGCCGTCAGCACCGAGGCCGCCGAACCCTACCGCGATCGCCTCCTGCGCCTCCCTCAATTCCTCGTCGATGATGTCCCTGCATCCCTCGCCGACATCGGCGACGCCTTCGCCCTCACCGGCCACTTCCTCGATCGCCACATCTGGACCCCCCGCCAATCCCGCCCCCCCGAAACCCGCGACTGGCTCATCCGCCACCTCGCCGGTACCGAGTGACCCCCTCGTCGCATACCCAAGTGGCTCCGCGTCTCTGCGCACCCCTCATCCGACCCTTCGGGCCACCTTCTCCCTCAAGGGGAGAAGGAAAGAAAGAAGCTGAGTCTGAAAGAAACGTCTAAGCCAACCAGGTTCTTCCTTCGCCCCTTGAGGGAGAAGGTGGGCCGGCGTAGCCGGGTCGGATGAGGGGTGCGCTGAGTCTCCGCAAACACCCTTGCCCAAGAAATAACTTATCCCCGCCCTCTCAACTGCATCCATAATCCCCGAACGAACCCGCGCCTATGGACGCAAGCGCAACGAACGTTTGAGCGGGTTTGGTTCGGGTTCCTTGCGGGTCGCCGCAGGGGAGGCCTAAACGCCACAAGTGCCAGCCGTCGTGGAGACACGACGGTGTACCGGGGAAACCCGGCGGGGATTGACCCCAGCCTTCTGAAGGGCGAGTAAGCCAAAAATCCCGAGCGCTTGGGGCGATGATCGCTTCATATAAAACAAATACAGTGCGGAGCGTTCATCGCCCCATGCCGTCTTTGACTACCGCTCAATCCGAGGCGATATCGCCGTCGGCTGTTTCCGCACGTCCCTCGGTTGATAACTCCCGGTTTCCTAGGCGATCCGCCCCTGCGCCCCTATAATCACGCACTGATTCGCGGCAGACGAAAGCAAGGACCGATATGGCCGAAGTAATGGACCCGCCGGGTGGTGACGAACGCATCGTCGATCTCAAGCAGGCGCTTGAAGAGCGATATCTTTCTTATGCAATTTCGACCATCACCCAGCGCGCCCTGCCAGATGCCCGTGACGGTCTGAAACCGGTCCATCGCCGCATCCTCCACGCCATGCGGCTGCTCAAGCTCGATCCGGGGCAGGGCTACAAGAAATCGGCGCGTATCGTCGGTGACGTCATCGGTAAGTTCCACCCGCATGGCGATCAATCGGTCTATGATGCGCTCGTGCGTCTCGCCCAGGATTTCGCCGTTCGCTATCCGCTTGTCGATGGCCAGGGCAATTTCGGCTCGGTCGATGGCGATAGCGCGGCGGCCATGCGCTACACCGAAAGCCGCATGACCGAAGTCGCCTCGCGCCTTCTCGAAGCGATCACCGAAGACGCCGTCGACTTCCGCCCAAATTACGATGGCGAAGACGAAGAACCCGTCGTCCTGCCGTCCAATTTCCCCAATCTGCTCGCCAATGGCTCGAGCGGTATCGCAGTGGGCATGGCCACGAACATCCCGCCCCACAATGTCGCCGAACTCTGCGACGCGTCGCTGCATCTTCTCGCCAATCCCGAAGCCACGGCCAAAGACCTGATCCGCTTCGTCCCAGGCCCCGATTTCCCCACCGGCGGCATCCTGGTCGATGAGCCCGCGTCCACCGAGCAGGCCTACACCACAGGTCGCGGCAGCTTCCGCATCCGCGCCAAGTGGGAAGTCGAGGACAATGGTCGCGGCACCTATAACATCGTCATCACCGAAATCCCCTACGGCGTGCAGAAATCGCGCCTTGTCGAAAAGATCGCTGAACTCCTGCTTGCCCGCCGTCTGCCGCTCTTGAAAGACGTGCGCGACGAGAGCGCCGAGGACATCAGGCTCGTCCTCGAGCCGCGCGCCCGCACCGTCGATGCCGTTTTGCTAATGGAATCGATGTTCAAGCTCACCGAGCTCGAAACGCGCTTCTCGCTCAACATGAACGTGCTCGACAAGGGCCAGATTCCGCGTGTCATGAATTTGGCCGAGGCGCTCAGGGCCTGGCTCAATCACCGCAAGGATGTCCTCGTCCGCCGCTCGCGTTATCGTCTGGGGCAGATCGAGCACCGTCTCGAGGTCTTGGGCGGCTACCTCGTCGCCTATCTTAATCTCGACGAGGTGATCCGCATCATCCGCGAGGAAGATGATCCCAAGGCCGAGATGATGGCCAAATGGGATCTGACCGAAGTTCAGGCGGACGCCATCCTCAACATGCGTCTGCGGTCTTTGCGCAAGCTCGAGGAATTCGAGATTCGCACCGAGTTCGACAAGCTCACCGAAGAAAAGACCCACATCGAAGCCATTCTCGGTTCGGAAAAAAAGCAGTGGGGCATCATCACAACCGAGGTGACCGATCTGCGCAAGGCGTATGGGCCCGACACCAAGCTGGGCCGCCGCCGCACCCAGTTCGCCGCCGCGCCCCAGACGGATCTGGCCGACATCGAAACCGCAATGATCGAGCGCGAACCGATCACCGTCATCCTTTCGCAAAAAGGATGGATCCGCGCTCTCAAAGGTCACAACAACGATCTGGCGACGCAAAGCTTTAAGGCCGACGATCGCCTCAAGATCGCCTTCACCTGCGAAACGACCGACAAGCTCCTGATGCTCACGACAGGCGGGAAGGTCTACACCCTCGGCGCCGACAAATTGCCCGGCGGACGTGGCCACGGCGAACCCGTGCGTATCATGGTCGATATCGAGGAGGGGCAGGACGTCGTCGACCTCTTCATCTACCGACCCGGCGCCAAGCGCCTCATCGCCTCCGACATCGGCAATGGCTTCGTGGTGACTGAAGACGATCTGATCGCCAACACCCGCAAGGGCAAGCAGGTCCTCAACGTCTCCAGTCCCGGCGAGGCAAGGCTGTGCGTGCCCGCCGCCGGCGACATGGTCGCGGTCATGGGCCAGAACCGCAAGCTCCTGATCTTCCCCGCGGCCCAGCTGCCGGAAATGAACCGCGGCAAAGGTGTGCGGCTGCAAAAATACAAGGATGGCGGCATCTCGGACGCCAAACTCTTCAACGCAGCCGAGGGCCTGACATGGACCGATTCATCGGGGCGCACCTATTCGAAATCCATGGATGAGTTGCGCGACTGGGTCGGAGACCGTGCCCAGGCCGGCCGACAGCCGCCGACGGGCTTCCCACGCAACAACAAGTTCGTGGGCTAACCGCTTTCGATGACTCGTGGATTTACGGTTCAGCGACCGAGAATTCCACGACAATCGGCAGGTGGTCGCTGCCGCTGGGATCGTCGGTTCGCAGCGTGTGTATCTGCGTGCCGCCACGCGTCATGACGTGGTCGATCGGCAGGATCGGAAACATCGGGCGCCAGTCGCGCAGATAGTACCAGAGCGTTGGAAAGGTCGGCACATTCCGCGTGTGCCGCACCAGCCCCGCCTCGGCCACGAAATTGCGCAAGGCGTAAGACCACGGCGTTGAATTGAAGTCGCCCACAACGATCAGCGGCGCATCCACCGTCGACAAGGCGTCGCGCAACATCGCGAACTGGATCGCCTGCCGCGTAATCGGAGCCGGCCAGTCGTTATGCGTCGTCGCCAGCGCAAAATCGGGCGCGTCGGGCACATCGAACCTGACGATGATCCGCGCCGTGCGATCCTGACTCATGATTGATGATGAGCACGCATCAGCCTCAAGGGGCTCAAACGGGATCTTGGCGTAGAGACCAACAAACGCCCTCTGCCCGCCGGCGCAATACTGGAAATGCGGATACCGTTCCGCAAGGAGGGGATGCAATATCGACCGCACTTGTGGGCTGTACTCCTGCAGCGCCACGATATCGGGATCAATTGTCCCAACAGTTCGGGCAATCGTTTCCGGCTCCTCGTTGCGTCCGAAAACGTTGAACGTCATCAGCCGATAAGTCGGGTTATCCCCGGTGATCGGTGGGCGTGGTAAAAAGCCTGCAACGGTCTCGGGCACGTAGATCACACTGGATGCCACCAAGCCCGTCGCCGCAATAGCCAGTGCCAACGAGCGTGCTGCAGCGAATTTGACGAAGAACGGCGTGGTGATGACGAGCGCGATGAGCCCGAAAAACAGAACCGGTTGTGCGTGGTTGGCAAGATCCATCGCGGGATAGATGAACCCCAGCACTCCCGAGACCGCCATGCCGGCCAGGATACAGCACGCCAACAGGAACCCCGCGGCCACGAGTGCCGCTATAATCGATTTGAGGCGCTGCACGTTATTCGGCGTCCGGAGGCAAATCGGGATCCAGTTCGACCCAGCCCCGCGCCCCTTTTTGGACCTCAAGTGGCTGAAATCCGACTTTGTAGGCCATCTTGGGCGAGTCCTTCACCCAATACCCGAGATAGAGATAGCCGCCCATCTCGGCAGCGCGCGCAATGTGGTCGAGGATCATCATGGTGCCCAGTCCGCGGCGCCGCAACGCAGGGTCAAAGAAACTGTAGACCATCGAGAGGCCATCGGGCAGGGGATCGGTCAGCGCAACGCCGACCAACTGGCCCTCGGCAAGGCCGTCCGCATCGGCCCGCATGCGATATTCGATCAACACCGAGCGGACGGGCGTATCCTCCACCATGAATTCATAATCGAGATAGCTCATCTGCGTCATGCCGCCGCCGTCATGGCGGGCATCGAGATAACGTTTGAACAATCCGTATTGCTCGGACGTCACCATCGGCGCCACGACCTCAGAGGCGATATCCGCGTTGATCCGAAGATTTCTGCGATGGCGTGTGGCGGGGGTGAAGGCCTTGGCGTTCACGCGAACGGACTGGCAGGCATCACAATCGAGGCAAGCGGGGCGATAGATCAGGTTCTGGCTCCGGCGGAAGCCATGGTCGGACAGCAGGTGGTGCAACGCGCTGGCCCTGCGCCCAGAAAGGTGGGTGAACAGTTTCCGCTCCTGCTGCCCCGGAAGGTAGGGGCAGGGCGAGGGCGCCGTCAAAAAGAACTGGGCGCTTTCCGGGGTGTGATCCATCGCGGCTACTCGCTTGGCCCAATATTGCAGTGTGCCAAGTGTAATCGGCCCGGGCCAAAGGTGCAACGCGGCAGATCGTTACTGTCAGATGGTGGACCCGGTACGGGCATGGTCGGCCCAGTGCCGCTCCATCGGCGATCGCCGGACCATGAGCGTGCCCACGATCATGTCGTGCAGCAATTGACGACGACCCGTGACAAGTCCGATCAGCAGGATGAATGGCGTCAGGATCGACGTGCTCAGCCAGAAGATCACAACGTGGATCATGGCCATCCAGCCATCGAGCGGTGCGCTGCGCGTCGGTGTGAGGATGATGTCCATCGCCCGCATGCCAAGTGTCGCACGCGACGGCGAACCCAGTGTCACCGCGTAATAGGCGATAAATGTCAGCGGAACGATGATCGGGATCGAAAACCATGTCAGCCCGAACGTGAACACCCCGAGAATACCGGCAAGCAGCGTGATGACCAGTATCGCTGCGCCCATGATCACGCAGTCGATCAGAAATGCAAAGACACGTCGCGTCAGGACGCCCTCGAACAATTCGGGCGAATCCGCCGGGCTGGGCAGGTCGCTGCGCAAAATGCGGCCAAGAAAATCGGTTGCCATGGGTCCATGCTCCTCAGGTTGCCGAACATGTTGGGACCAATCGGCCGCATGACAAGTCCATTGCCACGATTTCGTGCATCAGTAAGGCAATCGCATGCCCGTCCGATCGAAAAACCCGCCCGAATCTGCGACCCGCAATTTGTCGAGCCCACCAAGAATGGCAGAAGCTGCCTCCTCCGGGGTCTGAACGTCCAGTCCCGCCCGGGAAAACGGGCGCGACAGGGGCGTATCCACCGTTCCAGGATGCATCGCCACGAGTACGGCCTCTTTGTGTGTCCGTCCGAGCTCGATAGCGCAAGTGCGCACGATCTGGTTCAGCGCGGCTTTGGACGCGCGATAGCTGTGCCAGCCACCGAGTCGGTTGTCACCAATGCTGCCCACTTTGGCCGACAAAACGATGACCAGTGAACGACCCGACCGTGGCAGGAGGGGCAGAATGTGTTTCAGGACAAGCGCCGGCCCGATCGTGTTGATTGCAAAAGAGCGGGCGAGGGCATCGACGCTCAACTGCCTGTTGGACTTTTCCGGCGCGATAGTCCCGTCATGGAGCAGCCCCGTTGCCACGATCACCAGACGTATGGCGCCTAATGGGGCGATGGTCTCGATCGCGTCAACGACCGAGGTCTCATTGGTGAGGTCGAGAGGCGGCTTGCCTGTTCGTGAAAGTCCGGTCACTTGGTCATACCGACCCGACGCGCTCAACCCGTCAAAAAGCGCGCGCCCAATGCCTCCGGAAGATCCGACGATGATAGCTTGTGTCGCTTCGGCCATGACCACTATACGCGCCGCGCGACACTTCCGATCACCCGTTGATCTTGCGCGCCATGTCGAGGGCGAAATAGGTGAGAATGCCCGAGCATCCGGCGCGCTTGAAAGCCATCAGGCTTTCCGCCATGGCCGCATCGCGCTCCAGCGCACCCGCCTCCGCGGCGATTGCGATCATCGCGTACTCGCCCGAGATTTGATAGGCGAACACGGGTACGTCGAACCGGTCCTTGAGCATGCGGCAGATGTCGAGATAGAGCATCCCCGGCTTGACCATGATCCAGTCCGCACCCTCGGCCAGATCCTGCTCCACCTCGCGGATTGCATCCTCGGAGTTGGCGGGGTCCATCTGATAGCTGAGCTTGGTGCCCTTGAGACGCGCACCGGACCCGACAGCCTCGCGGAACGGTCCGTAGAATGCAGACGCGTATTTCGCCGCGTAGGAAAGAACGATGGTGTTGTCCAACCCCTCTTCGTCCAACGCCTCCCTGATCGCCCCGATCCGCCCGTCCATCATGTCCGAGGGCGCAATGACATCGGCACCGGCGCGCGCCTGAACCAGCGCTTGCTGAACCAGGATGGCGACCGTCGCGTCGTTGAGGATTTCGTCGCCATCCATCACCCCGTCATGGCCATGGCTGGTGTATGGATCGAGAGCGACGTCGGCGACAAGGCCGATTTCGGGAACCGCATCCTTGATGGCCGAAAGCGTCCTGCAGACGAGATTGTCGCGGTTTGTCGCCTCACGCCCGTTCTCGGTGCGCTTGGACGGATCGGTATTGGGAAACAGGGCAAGCGCGGGAATGCCTTCCGCATGCGCCGCTTTCGCCGCCTCGACCGCGAGGTCGATCGACAGCCTCTCGACGCCCGGCATGGTCTTGATGGGTTGACGCTCGTTTTGGCCCTCGACGACAAAGATCGGCCAGATCAGGTCGGACGGCGCAAGGGTGTTTTCCCGCACCAGATCCCGGCTCCAACTCGCCATGCGCGGGCGCCGCAAGCGGCGTCCCTGCAGAAATGTCATGTCGTGCTTGTCCCACTGCGTGGTCATCGGGCATCTCCGTCGTCGTGTTAGCCTCTGTTTAACAGCCACATGCGGGCTGGCAAGGGGAGGGGGCGGGCCAATAGTCCCGCTTGGACGCGGCGCGTGTCTTGTCGTTGGACGCCAAATCACGTTAGCTCAAGGAGAACTGGGAACTCGGAATGGATTCGCGAAACGATCCGACGGCGCTTCTGGCCCGCATCCTTGCTATCGTCAGCCTGTTTGTCGGGCTGGGCGACGCCGCTGCTGTTCTCGGCATCGGCGCGGCTGCGGCCGGCCAGGCCTCGACGGCGGGCTTCATCTTTCTCACAGCGCTCAGCGTTACGCGCCTTTTCGCTGCCGTCGGATTGTGGATCGGAATGCAATGGGGCGCTCTGGTTTTGCTCGCCTCACTCGTCATCGAAATCGCCCTCTACCTTTCAGGGAGCGACTGGGTTCGTCTCAGTTTGTGGGGCTTTATCTTCAAACTTGCCATCTTGCTGGCAACTATTGGCATCTTCGGATTCGCGCAGGTTTTGGGCAGGCGGCACGCCGCGGACTGACCCTGCGAGATCAACTGACGGCACGATTAGCCCGCAATTTTCCGCTTGGATGCAAACCCCTCAAAGCCCTTTATCCGCAGGGTCATCACCCCTCGCGCAAGGGCGTTTACACTCTGTAATGGTTACAGATTTCGTTACCGGTGTAAGGAAGTGAAAACCTAAAAACGCCAAGTTTTCCCGTAAGATAACATTAAGCGTGTCCCTTAAGTCGATCTTATGGGGCGAGCGCTAGGTTGGCATCACAGACGCGAAAAATCGCGCAAATAACGACAGTGAGGCAGAACCAATGGCTAACAATACTTCCGCAGCAAAGGCCGATGCGCAGCGTCCCAGCCTCAAGCCGCTTTACCTCGAAGCAGTGTCGCGCGTCGAACGCCTTCATCGCCGTCTTCTCGACCTGATCAAGGACGAGTTCGACCGGATGGGTTGGGATGATATCAACCCCGTCCAGGCGCTGCTGATGTTCAACATCGGGGATAGCGAATTGACCGCCGGCGAACTGCGAACTCGCGGTTACTATCTGGGCTCGAATGTCTCTTACAATCTCAAGAAGCTTGTCGAAACCGGCTACATCTTCCAGGAGCGCTCCAAGACAGACCGTCGTTCGGTGCGCATCCGCCTGTCGCCCAAGGGCGAAGAAGTCGCCGAAGTCATCGACGAGCTTTACGAACGCCACCTCAATTCGATCGAAAAGGTCGGCGGTCTAGGCGAATCGGATTTTTCCGGATTGAACACCGCGCTGTCGCGTCTGGAGCGTTTCTGGGTCGATCAGATCCTCTACAAGCTCTAGGCTTACGCTTTATTGTGGCATTGGTGTCACACCGAACAGTCAAACGCCGGCCAGAGTGCCGGCGTTTCTTATTTGCGCCGCAAATCAATTTTAGCTGGCAATAAGTCGAGCTAAGAACGCAGTCGCCGACTTGACGCACCACAATCTCGGTTACGGTGCGGTCAAACCAAGGTGAGCGCCGTTGTTATCAAGTTGGACTTGATGCAAAAGGGCGGCTCGGCATTTCCTGCTGTTACGATAGGTGAATTAAACGCAATGCGCGACGATTCTGGAAAAATCAATCGGCGGACCGTCATGGCAGGCATGTCTGCCCTTGCCGCCACTGCAGCCTTCTCGGCGCCGGCCTATTCCCAGTCTCTCTTTAGCAATCTGCTGGGCGGTGGCCGCCGCGTCGTGACCCAGGAACAGTTGGAGTTGAACTCCCGACAGGCGATGGACGCCATCGGCGGGTTCGATCCGATCGTGTCGGTCGACACAGAGTACAATCTTCAGCGCGTCGCCGAATATTACGAGCGCCTGAACGCCATCGGCGGCTGGCCCGACGTTCCCGAGGCGATTTTCCGTCTGTCGCTCAACTCCGAAAATCGCGCCGTTCGCGATTTGCGCGGCTATCTTGCCCACACGGGCGATCTTTCGCAGGACGTAGCGCTGTCGGATCAGTTCGATACGGACGTCGACGCCGCGGTGCGCGGGTTCCAGGCGCGTCACGGACTTCAGATCAACGGCCAGATCGACGAATTTACCTATTGGGCCATGAAAGTTCCCGCCGCGACCCGGCTGAACCAGATCAAGCTCAACATGGAACGCGTCCGCGGCCTTGAGGGCCGCTTGGAAGACCGCTACGTGAACGTCAACATTCCGGCTGCTGCCATTGAGGCCATCGCCTCCAAGCAGGTGGCCCGCCGTCATACGGCCGTCGTCGGCAAGATCGATCGCCAGACGCCGATCCTGCGCAGCCGCATCCACCAGATCAATTTCAATCCATACTGGACCGTTCCGGTCTCGATTATTCGGCGCGATATCATCGGGTTGGTCAACAACAACCCCAATTATCTCAACGAATACTCGATCCGGATTTTCGACGGCAGCGGCCGGGAAGTGCCCCAGAGCGCTATCGACTGGTCGACAGAGGAAGCGGTCAACTACACCTTCCGTCAGGATCCCGGCGCCCAGAACTCCATGGGTAACGTCAAGATCAATTTCCACAATCCGCATGCGGTCTATCTCCACGATACGCCGCAGCAGACATTGTTCTCCGAAAACGCGCGTTTCCACTCGTCGGGCTGTGTGCGAGTTGCCAATGTCGCCGACTTCGTCGCGTGGATCTTGCAGGATTCGGGCTACGACATCATTGGCGTCAACGGCGCATTCGCGTCGGGCGAACGCCTCGATGTCAGCGTCTCCAATCCCGTGCCGATCTTCATGACGTATTTCACGGCGTGGGCAAACCGCAACGGTGTCGTGAGTTTCCGCGATGACGTTTACGAATACGATGCCCAGGGCAAGATCGACTTCCCTGAAATCAGCGCCTGACGATCAGGCTCGGGGGCGACATGAGCAGCGCTGGCCAAGGTCGTGAAGTGCTGTTCGAGTTCCGCCAGGCTGGTCCGCAGATCAGGGTGGCGGCGATAGATGTCGAAACAGGCATCGAAGTCGTCGCCATCGCTCCGCTCACCGCGAGTGAAACGCAGATGAAAAATCTTGCGCTGGCAAAACTGCGCCGGCGCATCGAGATGGATACGGGCAAGGGAACCTGACCGTCTCTCGCTTTCCCGATCTTTGCTTGGAATCGCTTGACGCCTCGTGCTATGCGGAGCGCGCTTGCTTGCCATTCAGCACTCCTGCAACAGGTCGAGGGTCCGCCAATGAGCGCCACCGGGACAGCCCCACTTTTTCCTGATTTCTTCTCGCGTACGATTGCCGATCACGATCCGGTCGTCGCCAAGGCGATTGCCGATGAACTCGGTCGCCAGCAAAACGAGATCGAATTGATCGCCTCCGAAAACATCGTTTCGAGCGCTGTGCTCGAAGCGCAGGGTTCGGTGATGACCAACAAATACGCGGAAGGCTATCCGGGCCGGCGTTATTACGGCGGTTGCCAGTATGTGGACGTTGTTGAACAACTCGCCATCGACCGCGCCAAGGAACTGTTCGGTTGTGAATTTGCCAACGTGCAGCCCAATTCGGGTTCGCAAGCCAATCAGGGCGTCTATCAAGCGTTGCTCCAGCCGGGCGACACGATCCTTGGCATGAGCCTTGATGCCGGCGGGCACCTGACCCACGGGGCAAAGCCCAACCAGTCCGGAAAATGGTTCAACGCCATTCAATACGGCGTGCGCCAGCAAGACGGTCGCGTAGATATGGATTCGGTGCGGGCGCTTGCCGCTGAGCACAAGCCCAAGATGATCGTCGCCGGGTTCTCAGCCTATTCGCGTATTCTCGATTGGGCCGAATTCCGTGCTATTGCCGATGAAGTGGGTGCTTACCTTTTCGTCGATATGGCGCATGTGGCTGGGCTGGTTGCAGCGGGTGTCTATCCCAACCCGTTCCCCCACGCCCACGTCGCGACCACGACCACGCACAAGACGCTTCGCGGACCGCGCGGTGGCTTGATCCTCACGAGTGACGAAGCGATCGCAAAGAAGATCAATTCGGCCATCTTCCCCGGCATTCAGGGCGGCCCTTTGATGCATGTCATCGCAGGCAAGGCCGTTGCATTCGGCGAGGCATTGACCCCTGAGTTCAAGCAGTACGCGCGTCAGGTAGTCGATAACGCTCAGGCGCTTGCAGAAACCCTGGTCAAGGGCGGTCTGGAAATTGCCACCGGCGGCACCGACAATCATTTGATGCTCGTTGACCTGCGCCCCAAAAAGGTCACCGGCAAGGCGACCGAGGCCGCTCTGGAGCGGGCAAATATCACGACTAACAAAAACGCCGTGCCGTTCGATCCGGAAAAGCCGGCTATTACATCGGGTATTCGGGTGGGAACGCCGGCGGCCACGTCGCGCGGGTTTGGCGTCGAAGAATTCCGCCTTGTGGGCGAATTCATGGTCGAAGTCATCGACGGTCTTGCTGCCAATGGCGATGACAACAACGGCAAGGTCGAGGCTCAGGTCAAGGAAAAGGTCCTCGAACTGACCGCCAAATTCCCCATCTACGGATAAAGTCATGCGCTGTCCCTATTGCGGGAATGACGATACGCAGGTCAAGGATTCCCGGCCCACCGAGGATTCCAACGCCATCCGCCGCCGCCGTGTTTGCAACGGTTGCGGCGGACGCTTCACGACGTTCGAGCGCGTGCAACTGCGTGACCTGACGGTCGTCAAGAAATCGGGCCGCAAGGTTCCGTTCGACCGCGAGAAGCTGGCGCGATCCGTCTATACTGCGCTGCGCAAACGCCAAGTCGACCCCGAAACCATCGAGCGCATGATTTCGGGCGTCGTCCGGCAGCTTGAGAGCCTGGGCGATGTGGAGGTGACATCCGACCAGATCGGCGAATACGTCATGGATGGCCTAAAGGGCCTCGATGACGTGGCCTTCGTGCGTTTCGCCTCGGTCTATAAGAACTTCGCAAGCGCCGATGATTTTCAATCGTTTCTGACGGAAATGGGAGCCGACGCGCCAGCTCTTCCTGAGGATGACGAGTGAGCGACCTGACGCCAGCCGATTTGCGCTGGCTTGAGGCTGCTGTGCGCATCGCCATGCCATTCCGCGGAACGACAGCGGAGAATCCGACAGTCGGGGCCATCGTTGTCTCGCCCGATGGCCGCGTTTTAGGTCGTGGCGTCACAGCGGCAGGTGGGCGTCCTCATGCCGAGCCACAGGCGCTGGCCATAACCGGCAACGGCACCAACGGCGCAACGCTTTACGTCACCTTGGAGCCCTGCAACCATTGGGGCCAGACGCCGCCTTGTGTCGATACTGTGCTCACCTCAGGCGTTAAACGAGTTGTCTGCGGTGCGTCCGACCCCGATCCACGAACTGCGGGCCAGAGCATTGCAAAACTGCGCGCCGCAGGAATCGATGTTGCGGTGGGGCAGGGGCTAGGCGCCATCGAGCGGTTGCACGAAGGGTTTTTCTCACGCATCCGCCACGGGCGTCCCTTCGTGACTGTAAAACTCGCGGTTTCAAGCGATGGAATGATTGGCCGCCGCGACGACGGCAATGTGGCGATCACGGGCGATGAGGCGCGCCGCTGGACCCACATGCAGCGGGCCATGTCGGACGCGATTGTTCTGGGCGCGGAGACGGCTCGGCTCGACAATCCGCGACTTGATGTCAGGCTGCCGGGCCTCGCGCTGCGGCGGCCCGTGCGTGTTATCTTGGCTGGCCGAAAATCACTGCCACCCGACCTGACTCTTTTTAATCGGCAATCTGGCCAATCCACTGTCATCATTACAGAAAACGACCGTGCTGAATCATTGTCTGAACTGAGCAATGTTGTCGCTGTCTCAGGCGAAAGCGGTCGCCCCCACCCGGCCGCCGCGCTGGTTGCGCTCGCAAAGCGCGGCATCGGGCGCGTTCTGGTGGAGGGAGGCGCGGCACTCACCGATACCCTCCTCGATGCCGGCCTCGTCGATCGCTTTCACCTGCTGCTCGGAGTGGGGACGGTCGGGACGGACGGGGTTCCCGCCACTGTTCATCCAGATATGACCCAGCGTTTGCTGGAACTGGGATTTGTGCCTGTTGAAACCCGATCGCTGGGGTGCGATATGCTCACGACCTTCGAGAAAGTCTGATCCATGTTCACCGGCATCATTACCGATATAGGCACGCTTCTTTCCGTCGAAGAGCGCAACGACGGACGCAAGTTACGCATCGGCACTATCTATGAGCCAGATAGTATCGACCTCGGAGCGTCGATCATGTGTGAGGGCATATGCCTGACCGTGACCGAAAAGGGGAGCAATGATGGCCAGAACTGGTTCGACGTGTTCGCCGCACGCGAAACGCTCGACGTGACAAAAGTCGGCGACTGGCAGGCTGGGCGGCGCATCAACCTCGAACGCTCGCTCAAGGTGGGCGACGAGCTGGGCGGGCACATCGTTTCCGGCCATGTGGATGGCATCGCGACGATCCTCGAGCGCAAGGACATCGGCGACCAGATCACTTTCGTCCTAGAAGCTCCCGACGACTTGTCGCCGTTTATCGCCAAAAAGGGCGGCGTTGCGCTGAATGGTACGTCATTGACCGTGAATTGGGTCGACGGCCATCGGTTTTCAGTCCATCTCATTCCCCACACGCTCACAGCAACAAACTGGCCCGATTATACGCCGGGTGACGCAGTGAACCTTGAAGTTGATCTTATGGCGCGCTATGCCGCGCGCCTGCTCGAAACGCGACGGATTTAATTATGGCCAGTTCTGGCGACACTTTTGCAATTGCGCCTGGCTCAGCCAATGGCCAGCACTACCTCATCGTTGAGGCCCGCTTTTACAACGATCTGGCCGACGCGCTCCTCGAAGGCGCCAAGGCGGCTTTCGACGACGCCGGCGCGACCTACGACGTCGTCACAGTGCCGGGAGCGCTCGAAATACCTGCAGCTATCGCCATGGCGTCCGAACTCAAGGCAGATGCGTATGATGGATATGTCGCGCTCGGATGCGTGATCCGCGGCGAGACCACCCACTATGAAATCGTCTCGAACGAAAGTTCGCGCGCACTGATGGACCTGGCGGTCGCTGATGGCATCGCGCTCGGAAATGGTATCCTCACCGTCGAGAACGAGGATCAGGCTTGGGCTCGAGCGAAAATCTCCGACCAGAACAAGGGCGGTGGCGCGGCTGTCGCGGCCATGACCATGGCAGCCCTGCGTAATCGTCTGATGGAGGATTGAGCCGTGGCTGACCCCAAGGACACCAAGCCCGCCAACCAGCGCGGTTCAGCTCGTCTGGCAGCCGTTCAGGCGCTTTATCAGATGGATGTGGGCGAACAGACGCTCGAGGAAACGCTGAGCCAGTTTGAAAGCTTCCGGCTCGGTCGTGAGTTGGAAGGCGATCAGTACCTGCCTGCCGACGCCGACTATTTTCGCCACATCGTGCGCGGCGTTGTGCAGAACCAGATCAAGCTCGATCCGGTCGTCAATTCCGCCCTTCAGTCCGGCTGGCCGATGACGCGCATTGATGCCACGCTTCGCGCGTTGCTGCGGGCAGGGGTGTTCGAGTTGACCATGCGCAAGGATATTCCCTTCAAGGTCGTTATTCGCGAATATGTCGATGTGGCACACGCCTTCTACGAAGACGAGGTGCCGGGCATGGTCAACGGCGTCCTCGACGCGGTGGCGCGCAAATATTCTGAGGGCTATGGCGGCGGAGACAAGCCCGCTTCCTGAGCACCGCGCGACACGTTATCGATGCCGCTTAGCAGCGAATGCGTGCTCGCGTCAGACTGACGCGAGCAGCGATTGCACGAAGCTCTGGTCTTCGCCAAACGAGCCGGTACGACGCTGTTCGATTGCGAAAACGCGGCCATCTTCCAGCGAGTAAACGGCCTTGTCGGTCACCCTACGATTGCCGTCGAAATAGACGGCAACGACCTTGCGTTCCTGAATCGAGGTCAATCCGAAGGCTGTCTGCGTCACCTTGGTCTCTACGTAGTACCAAGCCGTTTCGCCACCGAAGGTGCTTGTGGTTTGCGGCGAGCCCAGAACAATGCGCACGAGGTCCTGGCTCGATCCGGGCTGCACCTGACGTACCGCATCGTCGGGGAGAACGTAGCCCTGCGTGCGCTCCGCCACCAGGCCGGTGCCGGAGCAGGCCGACAATGTCAGCCCGAGAGCGATCGCCGTGGCGATGGGGGAAACGCGGACAAGGACGTTACGCAGGGTCATGGAATTGACTTTCCTCAGGTCTTGCGACTATAGCCTCGCGACGATGCGCCAGGGATTTCCGGTGTTGTTTAGCCGTCCAAGGATAGTTCTGGCAAGCGGCGGCGCCAAATTCTTAAACCACGACCGCCACTTTCCTCGTACGCGAGATGCGATGACATGATCCTGTCTTTGTTCCGCAAGACCAAGTTCAGCGAACCCGTTTACGCCGTGTATAACGCCATTGTGGCGCAATCCCGGCGCCCGGTTTTCTATGCCGAATGGGGCGCTTCCGATACGATGACGGGGCGTTTCGACATGATTTCGCTTCATGCGGCGCTGGTCTTTCGCCGGCTGCGCTCGAGCGAAAAGCTGACACGTGATTTCTCGCAGAATGTCTTTGATTGCTTTTTTAAGGATATGGATCGCTCGCTTCGGGAGATGGGCGTGGGTGATCTCTCCGTCGGAAAGCGTATCGAAAAAATGGGCAGCCTTTTTTATGGCACGCTGACAAATCTGTCTTCGGCCCTGGAAACAGGAGATCGCGACGCGGTGAGCGGCTTCGTCTCACGCAATTTCCATGATGGAAAAGCCCATCCAGAAGCCGACAAATTTGCCGATTATATTCTGCTCTGCGACGACCTGTTGGCCACGCAATCGATTGAGGACATCATGGCCGGCAAAGTGACGTTCGGAGAGCCCAAATGACCCGCAGACTTGATCCCCTTGACCTCGATGCCGTCGTCAAAGTCGACAAAATTCCCCCGTCCGGCCGCGTCATCATCATCAATTCTGACGACGAACAAAAAAAAGCGCTGGCCGACCGGCTCAAGGTCGATGTCGTCGAGGATTTTGCGGCGAAAGTTACCGTGACTCGCTTTCGCGGCGGACTTCGCGCGGAAGGCCGCGTATCAGGCACCATCGTTCAGGCGTGTGTCGTGACTGGCGATCCGGTGACGCAGTCAATCGATGAAGCTGTGGACCGGGTATATCTGCCAGGTCACGACGAAGCGAGTGAGGCGTCGGCTGGCGCCGAAGTTTTCGTCAATCTGGAAGACGATGACCTTCCGGACTATTTTGACGGAAACGAAATCGATCTGGCCGATCTCGTTTTGGAAGTGTTTGCGCTGTCCATCGATCTCTATCCCCGCAAACCCGGCGTTGAGCTCGATGAGGCGACGGCAGGCGATGATCCGGCAGCGCTTTCGCCTTTCGCGGCGCTCAAGTCGCTCAAGGCGGACTGAACCCAAAATGACCCGCGCGGTTGACAACCTTGCCAGTGGACGTCCATTGGCTATGGTGTGCGCGGGACCGGAGACGCCCGCGCTTTCAGCGGGCATGCACTAAGGCAGGCAATGAGTGGACAGATAACGATCTCCGTGGATGCCATGGGCGGGGATAATGCCCCGCGTGCGCCAATCCACGGAGCCAAGCTCCTTTTGCGGGAGCGACCTGACGTGCGCTTCATCTTTCACGGACGCGAGGAGGTGATCGGACCGCTTCTCGAAGAGTTCTCCGAACTGAAGGCCGTCTCGGATATTCGTCACAGCGAAACCGTCATCACGATGGACGACAAACCCAGCCAGGCGTTGCGCAAGGGAAGGGGCAATTCCTCCATGTGGGCAGCAATCCAGTCCGTCAAGGACGGTGAGGCCCAGGTTGCGATTTCGGGCGGCAACACCGGCGCGCTGATGGCGATGGCCACGTTTTGCCTGCGGCCGATCCAAGGCATTTCGCGACCAGCCATCGCCGCAATCTGGCCCACGCTCCGATCCGATATCGTCGTACTCGACGTGGGTGCCACGATTGGTGCGGACGCTGACCTCCTCGTCGATTTCACCATTCTTGGCTCCGCGCTCGCAAGGGCACTGTTTGACACCGACACGCCTTCGATCGGCCTGCTCAATGTGGGCGTTGAAGAGGCGAAGGGTAATGAATGGGTCAAGGACGCGGGCAAGATCCTGAGCGAAACCCATGGTGCAGGCTTTGAGTATCGCGGTTTCGTCGAGGGCGACGATCTTGGGAAGGGCACGGTCGATGTCGTCGTAACCGAAGGGTTCACCGGGAACATCGCGCTCAAGACTGCCGAAGGAACGGCCCGTCAGGTCGGCACATATCTGCGCAACGCCATGACATCTTCGATCATGAGCAAGATCGGGGCTCTGTTCGCGCGCCAGGCGCTGTCGGCGATCAAGAGCAAGATGGATCCGCGCACGGTCAACGGCGGTGTGTTTCTTGGCCTCAATGGCGTCGTGATCAAGAGCCATGGTGGCACCGACGAGATTGGCTACAAGAGCGCGCTTGGCCTGGCTTATGACATGGCGCGCAACGATCTCATCGAAAAGATCGGGGAAGGTATCAGACGCTTCCCCCGGCCGGATGCTCCGGCGACCATATCGAATCCGGAGGCACCGTAGGCGTGACCAAAATTCAATCTGTTGTGCGAGGCGTCGGGGGATATCTGCCCGAGCGCGTGATGACCAATGAAGACCTGTCCAAGTTCGTCGACACGTCCGATGAGTGGATCGTCCAGCGCACCGGCATACGGCAACGCCATATTGCTGCAGAAGGCGAGCTGACGTCCGATCTCGCGCTCAAGGCATCGCAGCGCGCCTTGCACAAAGCCGGGCTCACCGCGAGCGATATCGATCTCATCATCGTGGGTACGACCACGCCGGACCGAACCTTCCCGGCCACTGCAGCGATTCTCCAGCAGAAACTCGGAATCACCAAGGGCACCGCATTTGACGTCCAGGCCGTGTGCTCGGGCTTTGTTTTCGCCGTTGCGACGGCCGACAGCTACCTCAAGACCGGCATGGCCAAGCGCGCTCTAGTCATTGGCGCCGAAACCGCATCGCGCATCCTCGACTGGAACGACCGCACGACTTGTGTCCTGTTTGGTGACGGGGCGGGCGCCATGGTGCTTGAAGCCCAAGAGGTCGCCGATGATGCGCCGGAAAACGGTGTACTGGTATCGAGCCTTCGCACCGACGGCACCCATTGGGAAAAGCTGTATGTGGATGGCGGCGTCTCGTCGACTCAGACGATCGGCCATTTGCGCATGGAGGGTCGTGAGGTCTTCAAGCATGCCGTTGGGATGATTTCGGACGTGATCGAAGATGTGCTGGAAAAGACCGGCAAGGCCACAGCAGATCTCGATTGGTTCGTGCCTCACCAGGCTAACCGCCGGATCATCGATGGCGCGGGCAAAAAGCTCGGCATTCCCGAGCAAAAGACAATCATCACGGTCGACAAGCACGCCAACACATCCGCAGCGTCCGTGCCGCTCGCGCTGTGGGTTGCCAGTGAAGATGGACGAATCAAATCGGGTGATCTGGTTATGATCGAGGCCATGGGCGGCGGCTTCACCTGGGGCGCTTCGCTCATTCGCTGGTAGGCGTTGACCCTGCGATCATTTGGGCGTTAAGTGGTTGAAATCTTGGGGGCTGTTAGGGTCGCAGAGAGGTTGAGGGGTAAACCATGGCGGGAAAAACAGTCACGCGGGCCGATTTGGCCGAAGCGGTCTATCAATCGGTTGGGCTGTCGCGCACCGAGTCGGCGGAACTCGTTGAGCGTTTTTTGCAGCTCTTAAGCGACGCGCTGGCCACGGGTGACAACGTCAAACTTTCTTCTTTCGGCTCCTTCCAGGTACGGTCCAAGAATGAGCGGGTAGGGCGGAATCCAAAGACGGGCGAGGAAGTGCCGATCCTGCCCCGGCAGGTTCTTGTGTTTAAACCCTCCAATGTCTTGAAATCCAAGATCAACAAATCTATGGTCCGCTCTGGAAAATAACAATTTTTCACGGAGCAGGTCGCGTTGGACAAATCGCCAGACGCCTTCCGGACCATCTCCGAAGCGGCGGAAGAACTTGATCTCCCCCAGCATGTGCTGCGCTTCTGGGAAACGCGGTTCAACCAGATACGGCCTCTGAAACGGGGCGGCGGTCGCCGGTATTACCGGCCTGACGACGTGCAGTTGCTCAAGGGCATTCGGCACCTCCTTTATGATCAGGGTTTCACGATCAAGGGCGTCCAGCGCATCCTCAAGGAGCAGGGGGCCAAGCACGTGATCGCCATCGGCGATACCGGGTCCATTGTTCCCATCGCGCCCCAATCTCCCGACGATGTCGTCGTGCCTGACCATGATTACGAAGACATCGATGATTTGACTGCGTTGCCTGCGCCTGAGCGACATACTGAAACATTGCATGGCGAGACAGCGGGGCTTTCAGCCGAGCAACGGGACCGGCTTAACACGGCGCTGGAATTGCTAGAGGATTGCCAGGCGCTCATAAGTCGCGCTCGCGGCTGAATTAAAACCGGACAAACTTGATCACCTATATTGACCGACCTCCATCGCTGTGTCTAAAAACCTGACGTTGCGGATCAACTATTCGCGGCAGTTTTTTAGCCAACGATTGGATTATGATCGTGTCACTTCACATTCAATTCCGCCCGGTCGCCTCCGCGGTCGTTCTTGCAGCTTCGCTCGCCCTCACCGCTGGAGCGTCTGCGCAGGACGTAACGATTGCGCACCCGCAGGGCGAAACAACGCTGTCGGGCGTGCCCGAAAAGGTCTTCGTTATCGATTGGGCCGCCTATGACAATCTCACTGCGCTCGGTGTTCAGATCGATGGTGCGCCGGGCTCGAACGCGCCCTCCTACCTGGCGGACGTCCTTGTCGATGATCTCATCAATGTCGGTTCGCTTTTCGAGCCTGACTTCGAAGGTATCGCCGCCGAGCAGCCCGATCTGATCGTCGTCGCGGCCCGCTCGAGCACCTCATATCCAACGCTTTCTGAGATAGCGCCAACGATCGACATGTCGGTCGATAACACCAGCTTTGTCGAGGGCGTGACGCACAATATCGAAACGCTTGGCGAGGCATTCGGCCTTCAGGATCGCGCCGCCGAATTGATCGCCGATCTCGATGCAAAGGTTGAAGAGGCCCGCGCGGCTCTCGACGGCGCCGGTACGGGCCTCGTCGTCGTCACCAATGCTGGCAATCTCGGTGTTTATGGCCCGGATTCGCGTGTTGCCTGGATTTACAACGACCTCGGCATGCCGTCGGTCTTCGACACCGTCGACGATGGTGACCACGGCGGCGATGCGATCTCGTTCGAGTATCTGCTTGAAACCAACCCCGATTGGCTTTTTGTCGTCGACCGTGACGCCGGTGTGGGCAATGAAGGCGCCGCGCGCCAGTTGCTCGACAACGAATTGATCCACCAGACAACCTTCTGGCAGGAAGATCACATGGTCTTCCTTGATCCTCAGGCCGCTTACATCTCGATGCACGGCTATCAGGGTCTGATGCTCCTCCTCGACCAGGTGATCGAAGGCGTCAACGGCGCTGCCTAATCGATTTTGACCTGTCTATCCCGGCGGTCTCGCAACCGCCGGGGTTTTCTTTAGGGCCGCGGTTTCGCGCGCTGGCCTGCAGCAAAGGGCAGATCGGGTGCGTCTTTTCATCCTTGCCATTGCGGTGACGCTTCTCCTCGCCGTGATTTCCCTTTTCGTCGGGGTCAGCAATGTCTCCCTGCAAACGCTTTTTTCGTCGGACGCCGAAGGGCGGGCGATGCAGGTGCTGTTGGTCAGCCGAGTTCCGCGTACCTTGGCCATTCTGCTGGCAGGGTCCTCGCTTGCCATTGCCGGCCTCGTTATGCAGATCATCGTCCGCAACCGCTTCGTCGAGCCCTCGACGGCAGGGACGACTGAGTCCGCGAGTTTGGGATTTCTTGTCGTCACCCTGTTTGCGCCGGGTTGGCCGCTCATCGCAAAAATGGTCGTCGCAGCGGCATTTGCCATGGCAGGTACTGCGTTGTTCTTGCGCATCCTGCGCTTCGTCCCCCTGCGCGACGTCCTCCTCGTGCCTTTGGTGGGGATAATGCTGGGCGGAATCATTGGGGCCATCACGTCATTTTTCGCCTACAGGTTCAACCTTCTGCCGACCTTGCTGGCGTGGAACATGGGCGACTTCTCCGGGGTGCTCAGGGGCCGCTACGAACTGCTTTGGTTTGGTCTTGCAGGCACGATCCTCGCCTATATCGCTGCGGACCGGTTCACAGTGGCCGGTCTGGGCCAGGATTTCACGACCAATCTGGGCCTGAACTACAAGCGGGTCATGACGCTGGGCCTCTTGGTGGTCTCGGTCGTCAGCGCGGTGGTGCTGGTCTCAGTGGGGTCGATCCCCTTTTTGGGTCTCATCGTGCCCAATGTGGTCAGCCTCATGGTGGGCGACAACATGCGCCGAACGGTTCCCTGGGTTGCCGTAATGGGCGCAGCTTTCGTTCTTGCATGCGACATTGTTGGACGGATCGTACGCTACCCCTACGAGATTCCGATCAGCGTGGTCGTCGGCGTCCTCGGTAGCGGCGTCTTCCTCTACCTGCTGCTCAGGAAGCGTCAAAATGCTGCATAAACTGCGGTGGTCGCGACCCACACTTTTCCTCGTTCTCCTCGCCGTGCTGGCGCTGGTGTCCATCGTCTGCTTCATGACACTGGGGGCACGAGGAAACTGGAGCTTCGTTCTGCCGTTCCGCGGCCGCAAGCTTTTGGGTCTGCTGCTCGTCGCCTATGCCGTCGCCGTCTCGACGGTGCTGTTTCAGACGGTCACCAACAACCGCATCCTCACGCCGTCGATCATGGGTTTCGATGCGCTTTACATTCTCGTCCAGACCGCCATCGTTTTCTTCCTTGGGCCGCAGATGCTGGTGCTGATCAATCCATACGCCCAGTTCGGCATGGAAGTGGTGCTGATGATGGCGTTTTCCTGGATGCTGTTCCGATGGTTGTTTCTCAGCGGCAACAGAAGCCTTCACCTTCTGGTGTTGGTCGGCATCGTCTTCGGGATATTTTTTCGCAGTCTATCGAACTTCATGCAGCGCCTTTTGGATCCCAACGCCTTTCAGGTGCTTCAGGATAGCTTTTTCGCGAGCTTTTCGACCATCGACCCAACGCTGTTGGGCGTCGCCTCTGCTGTGGTCGGCTGTGTCACGCTTGTGCTCTGGCGCATGGGGCATAGTTTCGACGTGCTCGCGCTGGGACGCGATAACGCAGTTAACCTGGGCGTGGAATACAAGCGCACCGTCGTCATCATTTTGGCGATGGTGTCGGTTCTCGTCTCCGTCTCGACGGCGCTTGTCGGACCCATCACATTCTTCGGGCTCTTGGTCGCAAGTCTGGCGCATGGGCTGGTCGGTGTGTCAAAGCACAGATACATCCTGCCCGCGGCATCCCTTTTGGGCGTCATCGCATTGGTCGGCGGTCAGACGCTATTCGAGCGCGTGTTCGAGTTCGACACGGCGCTATCCATCATCGTCGAGTTCCTTGGCGGCCTCGTCTTCATAATCCTGATTTTGCGCGGAGCTGCCCGATGATCATCACGTCCGGCCTCAAGAAATACTATGGCGAGACCGCTGTGGTCGACGATGTGTCTATCCAACTGCCCGCCGGCGGTATCACCTCGATTATAGGACCGAACGGGGCCGGGAAATCGACCATGCTGTCGATCGTTTCGCGCCTTTTGGGCATGGATAGCGGGTCGGTGACGATCGATGGGCTGGACGTGTCCAATACGCCCAGCGACGTTCTGGCGAGGCGTCTCTCGATCCTGCGGCAGGACAACCATATGACGGCGCGCCTGACCGTGCACGATCTCGTGGCCTTCGGGCGCTACCCCTATTCGAAGGGGCGCCTGAATATCGAAGACAAGGCACATATCGATCAGGCCATCAGCTACCTCAATCTCGATGACCTCAAGAATCGCTTTCTCGACGAGCTCTCGGGCGGCCAGCGTCAGCGCGCATTCGTCGCCATGGTGATCTGTCAGGACACGGATTATGTCCTGCTCGATGAACCTCTCAACAATCTCGATATGAAACACGCAATGGGCATGATGAAGCTTATGCAGAAGGCGTGCCGGGAGCTTGGCAAAACCGTCGTGCTCGTCCTGCACGACATCAATTTCGCGTCCTGGTATTCCAACTACATCATCGCGATGAAGAACGGACGGGTGGTGCGGCAGGGCACGCCAGACGAATTGATCCGGCCCGAAGCGCTCAAAGAGATTTATGACATGGACATCAACGTCCATGAAATCGGCGGACATCGCGTATCGCTGTTTTACGATTGACCGCCTATCGGTCGATGGTGCCGCGCAACAGATAGCGCTCTGCCATTTCCGCAGTTCCCGAGGCATAAGTGCCGTGAAGGCTCTGTGCCAGTTCGGTTTCAGCGTGCGACCCGGTCCATGCAAGAAGAGCCATCCTGCGCAGCATTACCATTGCGTCCAGCATTGCTTCGTGTTCCGGCCCAAAAGCCCGAATGGTGCGGTACCCTTCAAGCCAGGCCGTGCGAAGGGCAGGGACGGTGTCGCTGTCCTCAAAAAATGACACCGCGGCACCAAAATCGTAGCCGAACCAACAAAACCCACAATCGTCGAAGTCGATAAGCCGTGTCGTGCCCTCCGCTACCAGCAGGTTTGCCAGCCGCATATCGGCATGGATGAGGCCGAACCGGTCGCGCCCCATGCCATAAGCGGCCAATTGCCTTCGCAACGTCTGATCGAGCGTATCGATCTGGCGTCGCACGTCACCCGAGATGCCTGGCGCGGCCCGCCAGTCACCCCAGATCGCATCCGGGTCAAGGATTGCCGGAGCGGTCCAAACTTGCCGTGAGAAGGGCTCTGGAGGGCTCCAGTCGATGACGTGGCGATGGCACTGGGCCGCGAGCGCACCGAGCTGGCGAAAGACTCCGGTTAGGTCTTCGGCCTCTTGCGGTTCCGCGCCCTCTTCAAAGGCGAAGGCAACCATGAAGCGCTGATCCTTCGTATCGAGAAACGGTGCCTCTTGTACGAGTTCCCCATCCGTCCCCGCCAAAGGTGTCGGCGTAAAGAGCTTTGCCTCAATCTGTAGCGCGCGCATCCAGGCCAATTCGCTCTCGATACCCAGACGGGTGTGATAGCCGGGGCGGTGCACCCGCAGGATCGCACGCCCACCATCCGGCAGATCAAGCCTGAAGGTGTGATTTTCCGAGAGATTGATAAGAGTCGGGCGACTTCCGGAAAATTGCGGCCAGAGGGAAAGCGCCTTATCGAGCACGGTCCAGGTTTCAGCCATAAGCCTTTGCACCCCAACAAAAAAGGCCCGCGGCGTGAGCGCGCGGGCCTTTTTGATGAATGGTCGGAGCGGCCGGATTTGAACCGACGACCCTTTGTCCCCCAGACAAATGCGCTACCAGGCTGCGCTACGCCCCGATTGGCCTCTCACCTATCCAATCGCCGCCGATAGCGCAAGGTGCGAAGGGTAAAAAATTGCGGCCTCGCGTTGGGAACGTCTCGGTGCGTCCAGTCGTTACCCCGCCATTCAAACGGGGGACTTCATCAATGCCCATTCTTTTGATCGTTCTATTGGCACTGCTGATCGGCACGCTCGGTTTCTGGGATGCCATCGGCGCAATTTTGGGCGCGGTGGCCCTGCTGGTGCTATTCTGGGTTCTGGTCGGCGCGACGGTGCTCATCGCGGCAGTCTGGCTCGTCCGAAAAGTGTTTTAGGGCAGGGACCGGCGCAGTCTCAATTGCGCCGGATCCACGACCCGGTAGCCGGCGCACACGCCCCATACCAATCCTGCCACCAGGAACCAGTGACGCCAGTGGTCGGTATCGATGATGCCTGACAGGATCAGCATCGGCAAAAACGTCGCAAAGACCGGTATGAGGAGTGTCCGGTTGACCGAGCGGCGCGCCAAGCATGTAAGTCCCACGACCGTCGTCCAGACCACAAGTGAATAATACGCCAACGCACCGCCCCATCCGTAGGAGAGGGGGACGTTGAGATAGGTGTTATGGGGCTGCTCTTCGATCCGCATGTAGCCGTATTCCAGTGGGCCAATACCGAGTGGATTGAGCAGCGCCACCTCGATCGTGTACCAAATCCGCCCAAAGCGCCCGGTTTCGCCGGTGTCATAGCTCTGCGTGAGCGAGAAGCGATGCACGAACAAATCAGCCACAGCCGGGATCGAGAGCAGGGCGGCCAGTGCGGCCGCCAGTACCATCGTACCGCCAACCGCGAACAACAACAGCCGAACTTTGTCCCGTCCCGAAGATTCGAGGAAAAAGATAAGGAAGAACAGCATGGCCGACGAGGCGGCCAAATGTCCCCACGCGCCGCGCGAAAAGCTTACAAAGACCCCAATGAAGATCACGAGATACGCCAGACCATTCCATGCGACGCTCTTGCCTTGCCCCAACAATGCCCGCTGAAGCACGAACATTGCTGGAAGCATCAGGAAGGGCCCATAAACGTTCGGGTCCTTGAAGAATGCCTTGGCGCGGCCGTAAAGGAGGAAAACGCCTTCACCCGGCAACAAGCCCAGATAAGCGAGAGTACCGACGCAGGACGCGATGATCGCGACCACCACATAGGAATGCGCGATGAGCCGCATGTGGCGATACGGCGCCTGCGCCACGAAATTAGCCGCAAAATAGGTTGTCACGAACAGAAAGATCGTAACGAGATTGTAGATCAGCCCATCGGTGACAGACTGATAGCGCATCTGGAACACTGCGATTATGGCGAAGGGCGTGAACGCCAATGTCACGTAGAGCACGGGCAAGGTGCCCCGGCTCAGGCGCAAGCCGCCGATCAGTGCCAGCCCGAACGCTGCGAGAAACATGACCTCGTAAGGGGAGGGCTCGACGATGACGAAGCCACCCGAAAACACCCAAAGTGCCACGATCACAGGCAGCGCCTTGCGCAGTACGCCCGCGATAAATGCCCGCCCCAGTTCGGGGCGGTCCCGGCCAACAAGTCCGGGCGACGAGACCGTCAAAATGCATTCTCTGTCTTGGTGAACAGCGAGACGGGTGTCATGACGAGAATATAGAGGTCGAGAACGATGGACCAGTTCTCGATATAATAGAGGTCGTGGTCCACGCGCTTCATGATCTTGTCGACAGTGTCGGTTTCCCCACGCCATCCGTGGATCTGCGCCCATCCAGTAATCCCGGGCTTGACCTTGTGGCGTGCGAAATAGCCATCGACGGCGTCGTGATAGAGCCGGTTGGCCGCTTTGGCTTCAAGCGCATGCGGCCGAGGGCCGACAATCGAGAGCTGGCCCTTCAGGACATTGAACAACTGCGGCAGTTCATCAATCGATGTCTTGCGGATAAAGCGCCCGACGGGCGTGACACGAGGATCGTCGCGGGTCACGAGCGTTGCCGCCTTCGCGTCGCTCATGTCGGTATACATCGAGCGAAACTTGTAAATCTCGATGAGTTCGTTGTTGAACCCATGGCGCTTCTGCTTGAACAGCACCGGACCTTTGCTGGTGAACCTCACGGCAAGGGCGGTGCCTATCATGATCGGCGAGAGCGCTATGATCGCGCTAAGCGCCACGACCTTGTCGAACACCCACTTGAAGACCAGGTTCCAATCGGAAATCGGACGGTCCGCCATATCGAAGACGGGCAAATCGCCGACATAGGAATAGGTTTTGTCGGTGAAGCGCAGCTTGCTCATATGCGCTGAGAGCCGGATATCGACAGGCAGCACCCAAAGCTGGCGCAGCATCTCCAGCACACGCGATTCCGCCGAGAGCGGCATCGACACGATGACGAGATCAATCCTGGCCCGGCGCGCGAATTCGACGAGGTCCGCAACCCGCCCCAGCTTGTAAAGCCCGGCAACCTGATCGGGAGAACGATCACCCTCGCGGTCGTCGAAGAGGCCGATCAGCTCGATATCATTGGTTGCGCCGCGGCTGATATTGGCGATCAGCGCTTCCGCATCCGGCCCGCCGCCCACGACCACCGTCCGGCGTTTGAGCTTGCCCTGTTCGGACCATGTCAGCACAAGCGCGCGCAGCGCCAGCCGATAGGCGATAAGTGCTACAGCACCTGCGAGCAGCCAGCTCGTGAGCCAGACACGAGAGATTTCCTCCCCCGCCTTCATCACGAACAGCCCCGCAACGATGATCAGGAATACGCTCGACCAGCCAAAAAGGACGCGCAGGATTTGCTTGAACTGCGTGCGGTAGCTGACGATCCGGTGCGTCCGCGCGATATTGAAGGCGATGTTGGCGGACAGAACGGTACCGAGCATCAATGGCACGTAAATTTGCGGTGCCGCCCAGCCCACATAGTAGAGGTAGATGGCAAACCCGACCACCAGCAGCATTGCCGCTTCCGCAAGCTGTGCAACACCCGAAATGACCTTGTGAGACCAACCCGGCTCCACATGAGCACGCATCAGGGCCTCGGCACGCGCCGACAATGCCTCACCGGCCCTGTCATTGGGCTGGTTGAGATGGCTTAAAACGGCTTCCTTTGGGTCGACCCGATACATGGTCCACGCCTTACGCAAAACTCACGGAATGTGAGGGCAACCATAGGCGTTCACAGGTGAAGACTCGATGAAAACTAATGCTTAAGATTGTACCTAACGGCCAAGGTTCGCATAGAGCGCTTCGATGTCGTCGACCATCATCCCAACGGAAAACCGGTTGCGGATGAAATCGAGCCTTGCTGACGCATCGGCAGACGCCGCGTCGGGATTGTTCAGGAAAGCCGCCATAGCCGAAGAAAGCGCGGCGGCGTCATCGGCAGGCACCAACCGGTCCGAGGTCGGACCAAATATCTCAGGGATACCCCCGACCCTTGTCGCAATGACCGGCCGTGCCGCAGCTGAGGCTTCGAGAACGATATAGGGCAGGGACTCGGCCCGCGAGGGCACCAGAACACATCTCCCGCGCGAAAACATTTCGCGTGCCGGCTTTACGCCCGCCAGCGTCACGCGCTGCTGGAGGTTCCGGTCGGCAATCGCCTGTTCGAGCCAACCGCGATCGGGGCCGTCTCCCGCCATGATGAGCGTCGCCGGCAGGCCATTTGGGCCGACAAGAGGTGCCAGCGCTTCAATGATCAGATCAATGCCCTTGAGCATGCGCAATTCGCCGACGAAAACGAAATCTGCTGCATCGGCGTTTGGAATGATCGGCTCGAATTCGGCAGCTGCCAAGCCGTTATGGATCACCACTTGGTGACGCTTGGCGCCGCCAACATGCTTGGCAAACGTCTCTTTCGCATATGCGCTCTCGAAAACCAGAGCGTCGGTCACGCCCAACAACCCTCGCTCGATCGCCATGAACAGCGCACCGCTGGGTGATCTGGGATTGAAATGCAGTGCGCCGCCATGCGGGGTATAGACCGCCTTGCGGGTCCGAGACCCAAAGCGAGCCAGCCGCGCACCGAACCCGCCCTTGGCGCCATGGCCATGCAGAATCGAAATGTCGAGATCGGCAGCTAAGCGACTGATTTTGAACGGCGTCGAAATGTCAGCTGGGCCGAGCAGGCGTGGTATGGGAAAGCGGTGGATGCCCAACGCCACTGCATCGGAAAGCGCTGCAAGCTTTTGCTCGGTCTGCGCGTCGCCACTCGTGCTGTCGACCACCAGACCAACAGCGTGGCCACGATCCGCCAGTTCCCGCGTGAGATCGGCCACGTGTCGAAAGAGACCGCCCACAGGCGCGCGCATGATCTGAAGGATGCGCTGTGGTCGCGCCATCGTCAGATCCAGCGTTCGGAAACGACGATCGTGTCGCCCGGCTGGATGGGGAAGTCCAGGGCCACATTGCCCTTGACCATCTCTGCGCCAACACGGCGGTAAATCGTGACACTGTTGCGGTTGGCTGTGTCGGAGAACCCGCCTGCCGAACTGATCGCGGCCCGAGCCGTCATGCCGTAAATATAAGCAAACTGGCCCGAATTGCCGACGGCGCCCTGGATGAAGAACGGGCGATACTCGGCGACTTCTACCGCGACGTTGGGGCTGCGAATAAACCCGGCCGCTAGCTTTGAAACGATGCGTTGATTTACTGCCTGCGATGTCACGCCGCGTGCTGGTACGGCGCCGATCAGCGGCATGGAAACGTTCCCGGAATCATCGATTCGATAGGTGTTAGTGAGGCTTTCGTCGCCATAGACCGTAACGCGAAGGACATCACCGCTGTCGAGCAGATAGGGGCCGGTCTGCTCGACAAGATAGGTCGCCGGGCCACTCGTGTGGTTACAGCCGGCAAGCAGGACGGGGATAATCAGCAACAGCGCAGCACGGAGCCAGCTCATGGACAAACCTCATGAATCTGATGCTAGCTGTCGCACGTCATGGTTAAGAAGCCCTTATCGGATGTCGCCTCCTGCCTCGGGCCTTAACTGAATACTTACCATACGCGCGCCATAAGCAACCCTAGGCCTAAGGGACTTAAAGCATGAGTGATTCCGGCAGCGCGCCAGACCAAGTGGACACCAGTATCGACGCGGGTCTCATCCTGCGCGCGGTATTGAGAAGTCTGATCCGTATTGCTTTCATCACCTTATTGCTGTGCGCGGCGGCCTACGCTGTGCTCTTGTTCGTGCCACGAGTTTACGAATCACGGGCCGAACTACTGGTGGAGCCACGTTCGAACTCCGCGCTATCATCCTCTGTCGCCTCCGGTAGTGATGCATATCTGCTCGATGCCGCGGCGGTTGCCAGCCAGATCGAATTGATCAAATCGCGCGACACAATCCGCGCAGCGATCGAAACGCTCAATCTGGAGGACGACCCGGCCTTTACCGGCCAGAACCTCGATCGTATCATTGCAGGCATTTCCGATGATCTGATCGTCACCCAGGAACGCGGCTCGCGCCTCATTTCTATCGCCTACCGCTCCGAAGATCCCGATATGGCCGCTCTTATTGCCAACGGGATCGCCTTGGCTCATGTCAGCCGACGGGCGGGGCAGCAGATTTCCGACACGATCGAAACGACCGGTTGGCTCGAAGACGAAATCGGCCGTCTCCGGGCCAGTGTGGGCGCCGCCGAGCGGGCTATCGCCGAGTTCAGGGTCGATAACGATCTCTTCGTCGGCTCGAACAATGAGAGCCTCACCAATCAGCAGCTCTCCAATTTTACGGCCCAGATGTCCGCCGCCGCCGAGCGTCGCAGCACGGCTCAATCGCGCGCGCAGCTCATTCGGGCGCTGCTGGAGTCCGGTCAGTCGGTCATCGGCGTGTCCGATGTGCAATCGTCTTCGGTGGGCCAGCAGCTGAGCCAGGAAGTGGCGCGGCTCCAGGGCGAGCGTGCGCAGCAGGCCGCAACCCTCTTGCCCAATCATCCTACGATCCGCGCGCTCGACGCTCAGATCGCTGAAATCGACACCCAGATTTCCGCCGAAGGCCGCCGCATCGCCGCTGCGCTGGAAGCTCAGGCCCAGATCGAAGCCGACCTGCAGACCTCTTTGCAGGCTGAACTTGACCGCCTCAAGGTAACGGCCGGAACCGACACGATCGAGGGAGTCACACTCGCCGAACTGGAGCGGGAAGCGACGGCACAGCGCGAATTGCTCAACGCCTATCTTTTGGGCTTTGCAGAAGCCAGCGCGCGTTCCGACGTCAACTCGGCTTTGCCTGATATTCGTATCGTTAGCGAGGCAGCGCCCCCGGTCCGGCCTGCCGCGCCACAGACGATGATGATCCTCGTTGCCATCGCAATTGTCTCGATCCTCTTGCAGGTCGGCGCCGTCATCTTTTCCGAATTGCTCTCGGGGCGTGCATTGGTCGAAAAGCACCCCGTTGCGCCACGTCGGCCGGAAGTCAACGACGAGCAGCTTGAAGCCGATGACGTTCATGTCGCGCCGACCCCGGTCGCTTCGGTGCGCAGGCATCACACACCGGTGTCGCTTGAAACCGAGATCGAGGCCATCGCGGCCGGTGCGCTCGGCGGCATCGAGCGCATACTGGTTATCGCCACTGACGATGCGCGGATCGATACCCAGGACTTCGCGGACAAGCTCACCGCCAAGCTGATCAACGATCAACTCAGCGTTGCCGAAATCGACGCCTCCAGCGGCCAGCAGGGGATAGAGCCCGGGCTGTCTGATCTGTCGGTCGACGAGGCCGAATTTGGTGACGTCGTGCACCGCGCGCCTAATGGGCAGTTCGCTTACGTTCCATGGGGTCAAAGCGCGCGGCTCAACCGCAATTCGGATCGCATGGCGACGCTTGTCGACGCACTCTCAGATATCTACGAATGCGTCGTCATCGTCACCGGGCGTACTGGCATGGGTTCGAGCTTGCCGCTATTTGCGGAAACCGGAGCGCAGTGCCTCCTGCTTTCCAGCGAGGAAGTAACGGGCGATGCGGCCAAGGATGAAATTCTCGAGCTTGGCTACGAAAGCGTTCATCTGATCGTGCTGCCTGGCGCGCGTTCCGAAGTCGCTTAAGTTCCGGAATGGCGCCCTACAAGCTCTACAAATTGGCGTTCGAAGCCCTTGCGCTGCCTGGCTTTGCCAAAACCATTCGGCGGTTCTCCCCCGCAAAGGGCGTGATTTTTACGCTGCATCGCGTCCTTCCCGAACAGCCAGCAGCTTTTTCACCGAACGCCATCCTGCAGATCACCCCAAATTTTCTGGAAGCGGTGATCGTCAAAGCACGCGCTGCGGGCTTTGATATCGTCGATCTCGATGAAGCCATGCGACGGCTCGAGGACGATGCGGCAAAGCCGTTTGTGGTCCTCACCTTCGATGACGGATACCGCGATAATCTCGTCCACGCGCTGCCGATTTTGCGCAAGCATGCCGCGCCGTTCACGCTTTATGTGCCGACGGCTCTGGTCGATGGTGTCGGGCTGGTGTGGTGGCAGGCTCTCGAGGATGTCATCGCTGCGAACGACGTTGTCGCGGTCGAGTTGCCCGATGGGCCGCATTATGGAGACGCCGGCACGCTCGAGCAGAAGAACGCCACCTTCGCCCATATCTATGCGCGCTATCGGACCATTCCCGAACCTGAGCGTGAGGCCTCGATCAAAGCCCTTGCCGCGCGCTACGACTTCGATCTGGCCGCGCATTGCCGCGCGCTGATCATGGACTGGGCGGAACTCAAGACCTTTGCCGATGAGCAGCTCTGCACGATCGGGGCCCATACGGTTCATCACTTCGAACTGTCCAAGCTGCCCGAAACGCAGATGCGGTCGGAAATCGCGCAGTCGGTTAACGTTCTCGATGCCCAGTTCGGCATCCGTCCGCGTCATCTGTCCTATCCGATCGGCGGCGTCGCAGCTGCCGGCCCGCGCGAGTTTTCGGCGGCAAGAGATATGGGTTTTGCCACTGCGGTGACGACCCGTCCGGGCGGACTTTACAGGGACCACGCCGAACACAAGAGCGCGTTGCCGCGTATATCGCTCAATGGCCTGTTCCAGCAACGCCGCTTTATCGACGTGCTGTTGACCGCCGAGGTGTTCACTCTGATGCGGCGTGGCAAGCGTATCGATATCGGCTGAGCTGAGGGCTCTCTCAGGGCACGATCACAAACGGTCGGGTTTCGCCATCCACCGGATCACCACCATCGCCGGGAATACCCAGGCGAGTCCGAACAGGACGAAAAACAGCAAGTGAATGAGGTTGTTGGCCCCGACAAGCCAGGTGTCATAGATCCACATGCCCATGACCGCCCATGCAATGAGGGTCACGATTGTCAGCACGGTGCCTAGAGCTTTGCGCTGGCGCTGGGTCATGTTTGGCTCCTGCCTGCGGCGTTTGTTATCATTGCCATTCGGGGACCACCCCATTAGCACTTCATTCAGCTTTGACAACTCCGGTCCGTAATCGTGTCTGCAATTGCTTCCGCTGCGCCAAAAGCGCTCGACCATGATCGCCTGACGCCCGTCCGCATCTGGCTCTACGTGCTTGCGGCGATGGTTTTGCTGATCGTGATTGTCGGCGGCGGAACGCGGCTGACGGAATCTGGTCTCTCGATCACCAGCTGGCGGCCGATCTCCGGCATCATCCCGCCCCTGAGCGATGCCGACTGGCAGGCTGAATTTGAGGCCTACCAGCAGATTCCCCAGTATGGGCTGGTCGAAAGCTGGATGGGCGTCGATGAATTCAAATACATCTTCTGGTGGGAGTGGGGGCACAGGTTCCTGGCCCGCATGCTGGGCGTGGCGTTTGCGATTCCCTTCGTGATCTTTGTCGTCCAGCGTCGCATTCCCAAGAGCCTCATCTGGCCAATGGCGGGACTGTTCGTCGCTGGTGGATTTCAGGGCTTTCTGGGCTGGTGGATGGTGTCTTCGGGCCTATCCGAACTGACTTCGGTTTCCCAATATCGCCTTGCTGCGCATCTCACCGCGGCCAGCGTTTTGATGATGGCGTTGATCTGGGTGGCCCGCATGCTCGAGCCTCCCGTTATCGGTGTGAAGCCACAACGCGGTTGGGTGTTGGCCAATTGGGGTCTCGTAGCGTTGCTGTTTATCCAGATTGGGGCAGGGGCTCTGGTGGCCGGGCTCGATGCCGGGTTCATTTATAATACCTGGCCGCTGATCGATGGTGCTGTCATACCAGGCGGTCTGTTCGCGATGGACCCCGCATGGCGCAACGTCTTTGAGAATATGCTGACGGTCCAGTTCAATCACCGTAACCTCGCCTATCTCATAACGATCTACGCGTTGGTCCTGTGGTGGGTCGGGCGCACAAACCCTGGGTTTTCAGGCGTCCACAAATGGCTTCCGCGCATTGCGGCGCTGGTCGTGCTCCAGGTCGGCGTGGGTATCGTGACGCTACTTTCGGTAGTCAATATCCCCATTGCGCTGGTTCATCAGGGGCTGGCGTTCACGCTGATCTCTATGGTGGTCGCGTATCTCTCTGATATGAAAAGGCTTTCGGTGCGGTAGCCCAATACCGCAATCGTAAGCCTATGTTTTAAAGAGATAAATTCTTTCCGCTTGACGCTCTGTCGGTCGCGCTGTAATACCCGCGACGAATTGATCGTACCATCATTGGGGCGGTCGGGGATAAGTTCCGGTTCCGGTGGCTTGTCCAGATGAATTTTACCAAGGAACTACACAATGAAAACCTACTCGGCCAAAGCTGGCGAGATCGAGAAGAAGTGGGTTTTGATCGACGCTGAAGGTCTGGTCGTTGGTCGCCTCGCTGCGATCATCGCCACCCGTCTGCGCGGCAAGCACCTGCCGACGTTCACGCCCAACCAGGATATGGGCGACAACGTCATCGTCATCAACGCTGGCAAGGTGAAGTTCACCGGCAAGAAGCTCGACGACAAGCGTTTCTACTGGCACACCGGCTACCCCGGCGGCATCAAGGATCGCACGATGCGCGAGCTCCTCGAAGGCCGTTTTCCGGAGCGTGTCGTTGAGAACGCCATTCGTCGCATGATGCCGGGCGGCCCGCTGACCCGCGCCCAGCTCAAGAACCTGCGTGTTTATGCCGGTGCCGAGCATCCCCATGAAGCACAGCAGCCTGAAACCCTCGACGTTGCAGCGCTCAACACCAAGAATGTGAGGGTGAAGTAAATATGTCCGAGACCATCAACTCCCTCGAAGATCTGGGCACCGCAACCGGCATTGAGACCAATGACGCACCGGTTCGCGAACAGAAGCTCGATGCTTACGGCCGCGCCTATGCTACCGGCAAGCGCAAGGACGCCGTTGCCCGCGTATGGATCAAGCCCGGCTCGGGCAAGATCACCGTCAACGGCAAGGAATTCGTCGCCTATTTCGCGCGTCCGGTTCTGCAGATGATCCTGAACCAGCCGATCGTGGCTGCCGAGCGCGTCGACCAGTATGACGTGATCGCAACGGTTGCTGGCGGCGGTCTTTCCGGCCAGGCCGGTGCTATCCGTCACGGCATCTCGCAGGCTCTGACACTGTTCGAACCTGAACTGCGCCCGGTTCTCAAGAAGGGTGGTTTCCTCACCCGTGATAGCCGTGTTGTTGAACGTAAGAAGTACGGCAAGGCCAAGGCCCGTCGTTCGTTCCAGTTCTCCAAGCGCTGATCGCGCCGAGACCGATATCAGAAGCCCCGCTTGCGAGCGGGGCTTTTTTGTTTACGCTGCAGTAATTGCAGATCGAAGCGTAATGGGGGCGCAAATGGTCGTGGCGAGGCTGTGGCAGAAGGCGGAAGGGGCAATAATCTTTGCCGCCGGCATTCTGCTTTTCATCCACTTCATCACCGAACTGCCTTGGTGGCTGGCTATCATCGTCTTTTTCGCCCCCGATCTCTCATTCGCCGCATATCTTGCCGGCCCCAAAATCGGGGCGATGGCGTACAATTTCGTCCACATCTATGCGTTCGGGCTGGCATTGCTGGCGATCGGCATATTGACCCCGTTTTCCATCCTTGCGCCCCTGGGTGCTCTGTGGCTGGCGCATTCGGGTTTTGACCGTCTCCTCGGCTATGGTCTGAAATCCCCCGAGGGATTTTCCACGACGCATATGGGGCCGATTGGGCCGAGCGCGCGGCGCTGATGACATTTTTCTTGGCCAAGGGGGTGGCCTTCCGGCTCGTCGCGCCTATATAGGCACCTCTGGCCGGAGGGCGAATTCCCATGAACATGCATGCCACCACCGCGTCCCCCGCGGTTGCGATAACTGGTCTCGACAAGACCTATGATACGGGCTTCTCAGCCCTCAAAAACATCAATCTTGAAATCAGGCCCGGGGAGATTTTCGCTCTGCTCGGCCCGAATGGCGCCGGCAAGACGACCCTGATCGGTACGATCTGCGGAATGGTGCGGCCCACGGCGGGCCAAATCCTTGTGGGCGGCTATGACGTCATCACGCAGTTCCGCAAGACCCGCGCCATGATTGGCCTGGTGCCGCAGGAATTGACCGGCGACCGCTTCGAAACGGTTTGGGCGACCGTCAGCTTCACGCGCGGCCTGTTTGGTAAGCCGCGGAACGATGCAATCATCGAAAAAATCCTCCGCGATCTCTCGCTTTGGGACAAGCGCAACGACAAGCTGATCACGCTCTCGGGCGGCATGAAGCGGCGGGTGCTGATCGCAAAGGCGCTGAGCCACGAGCCATCCATCCTGTTCCTCGACGAGCCTACTGCCGGCGTCGATGTCGAACTGCGCCGGGACATGTGGAACGTCGTGCGCGAGCTGCGTGAGCAGGGCGTGACGATCATTCTGACCACTCACTACATCGAGGAAGCCGAGGAGATGGCCGACCGTATCGGCGTTATCTCCCGCGGTGAAATCATTCTCGTGGAAGACAAGATCGAGCTCATGAGCAAGTTGGGCAAGAAGGACCTCGCAATCCAGTTACAGGAGCCGCTGAAAGCGCTTCCGCCTTCGCTGGAGGCTCTGGGTCTAAAACTCTCGGATGGCGGTGAGGAGCTCCGTTTCTCCTATGACAGCCAATCCGATCGCACGGGTATCGCGACGCTCATCGCCGCCATCAGTGAAGAGGGCTATCGCATCAAGGATGTATCGACGCATCAGTCTTCGCTTGAGGACATCTTCATCGGGCTGTTGAGGGAACGGACATGAATCTCTACGCGATCAAAGCCATCTATACCTTTGAAATGGCTCGCTGGTGGCGCACCGTCATGCAGTCGATCATTTCACCCGTTGTCTCGACGTCACTTTATTTCGTGGTGTTCGGCGCCGCCATCGGCTCGCGCATAGAATCGGTGGAAGGCGTCAGCTACGCGGCCTTCATCGTCCCCGGCCTGATCATGCTGTCGCTGCTGCAGCAATCGCTTTCGAATGCGAGTTTCGGCATCTATTTTCCGAAGTTCGCAGGGACGGTCTATGAAATCCTGACAGCCCCGATCTCGCATGTCGAAACCGTCATTGCCTTCGTGGGCGCTGCGGCGACCAAGTCGATTATTCTGGCGCTGATTATTCTCGCCACGGCTGCATTGTTTGTGGACCTGCAAATCCAGCATCCGGTGTGGATGGTGGTGTTCATGGTACTGACGGCGCTGACATTTTCGCTCATCGGCTTCATCATCGGCATCTGGGCCGACGGGTTCGAAAAGCTCCAGCTCATCCCGCTGTTGATCGTGACGCCGCTCGCCTTTCTGGGCGGTACGTTCTACTCGATCTCGATGCTGCCCGAGACATGGCAGACCATCGCGCTGTTCAACCCGGTGGTGTATCTGGTGAGCGGCTTCCGCTGGAGCTTCTACGGCGTCGCCGACGTCGATATCGCCATCAGTCTTGGCATGACGCTGTTCTTCATGGCCGCTGCGCTGGCGATCATCACCTGGATTTTCAAGACAGGCTACAAGCTGCGCAGTTAAGCCAACTGAGCGGGTTAGAAATACAAATGCCCCGGCCAATAGCTGGGGCATTTTTGCTTATGCAGTCTGTAACCGTTAAGCCCGTTTGCGTTCGCCGCGGGGTTGGTAATTGGCCATAACGCGTTCAATGACCTTGATCGCCTTGCCGGTGCCGTCCTCGGCGCGCAGCATTTCGCCGATCTTTTCGGCGTTGCGGGCATAGCTGGGATTGGTGTCGATCTGCTCGAGCGCGTCGGCCAGAAGCTCGGGCGTCAGCTTGCGACGGCGAACGGGCTTGGGGCCGCAGCCCAGATCGTGGACGCGGCGGCCCCAATAGGGCTGGTCGACCATCTGGGGCACGATGAATGTGGGTTTGCCCAGCACCAATCCTGCTGCCGTCGTGCCCGCGCCCCCGTGATGGACCACGCCTTTGACGTGCTTGAACAATTGGTCATGCGGCGCGCGATCGATGACATAGACCTGGTCCGACGGAAGATCGTCGGGACGGATGCCGCCCCAGCCGCGACCGACCACTACGCGTCCGGGCCAGAGCTTGATGGCGCCGCGCAGGATGTCGGTATTCCGATCGGCGCCGAATGGCATGGACCCGAACCCGACATAGATGGGTGGAGGACCGGCATCGAGAAACGCCTTGAATTCCGGGCTCGGTTCCCATCCCGAGCGATCTTCCAGCATCCAATAGCCCGTGACGATAGAGGTCTTCGGCCAGTCGCGCGGGCGGGGGGAGATGGTTTCCGAATAGGCATTCAGCGTCCAGAGCGCGCTGCCATCGGTGTCCTTGAAAAACCCACCATTGCGGCGCGGGCCGAGATTCATCAATTCCCGGCGCAGCTTGTTGCGAGGCAGATTGTAATAGATCTGCTGCACCGTCATCGTGGAATAGGTCAAACGGTTGATCGTCTTGCCGAAGGTCGGGCCGTAATAGATGCAGAGCGGGAATTCACTGGTGGAATTGAGCGGCTGCAGGGCGGCGACGATAGCCGGAATATCGAGCGCTTCGGCGATATCGATCGAAAAACTCGTGTTCATGTTCAAGATAATGCAATCGGCGCCCTGGGCCATGTCCCAGGCGGAGCGGGCAGCGCGGTTGACGATCTTTTGACCCTGACGCAAGAGGGCAGGCGCGTTGACCAGAAGGCTCTGGCTCATGGCGCGTTCGAATTGCGCCTGCTTGACGAAATCCTGGATCGAATCGCCAAGGTCCCAGAATTCGATGCCGTGATCGGTGACCATGGATTCGAAATCGCGTGTCGTTCCCAGCACGACTGAATAGCCCTGCGCTTTCATGGCCCCGGCAAGGGCAACATAGGGCTGAACGTCACCTTGCGTGCCGATCGTGGCCATCGCAATGCGCTTGGTCATCTTCACCTCGATTGGCTGCCGCAACTCGGCACAAAGTGTGAGGCCGAGAGGCAAGAGGGATCATTTACTTTGCACATACAGCGCAGTATGAGGACCCCTCGCGAACGTCATTTACACAATTCCATTGCGAGGGCAAGTCACATGCAGTCGCCCAAGAGAGCCGCACTTCTTGGTGCTTCCGGATATACCGGGGCCGATCTGTTGCGACTTGGCGTGCGCCATCCGGGATTGAAGTTTGTCGCGCTGACCGCCAATACCCATGCCGGAAAGCCCATGGCGAGCGTCTATCCGCATCTGGGATGGGCCGGTTTGCCCGATCTCGTCGCCAATGAGGATGTCGATTTTTCCGACATCGACGTTGTGTTCTGTGGTCTGCCCCACGGCGCAAGCCAGAAGCTCGTGGCTGAAATCATTGAACAAAATCCTTCGGTTCGTGTGATCGATATGGGTGCCGACTTCCGGTTCCGCAATGCTGCCGATTACGGGCCCGTCTATGGTGCCGACCATATTGCACCGCAACTTCAAGACGTTGCGGCTTACGGGCTGACCGAGCACAATCGCGAATCCATCAAGGAAGCGCGGATCATTGCTTGCCCGGGTTGCTATCCCACGGCGGCGCTCTTGGCTTTGCTGCCGTTGGTCAAAGCGGGTGCGATCTCGACCGACGATATGATCATTGATGCCAAGTCCGGCGTCACAGGTGCAGGGCGCGCGCCGAAGCAGAACACGCTGATGGCTGAAGCTGGCGAGAGCGTAACGCCATACGGCGTTGGCGTTCATCGCCATGCCCCTGAAATTGAACAGGAAATCGGCTTGGCTGCCGGCGTGAAGGTGGCCGTCAACTTCACCCCGCACCTCATCCCGATGAGCCGTGGCGAACTGGTAACGGCACATGTGAAGCTGGGTAATGCGGCCAATGCCGATGCGGTGCGCGACGTGCTGAAATCGGCCTATGCGGATGAGCCGTTCATCCAGATCGCCGAGAAGGGTGCAATTCCCTCGACGGGCCATGTGCGCGGGTCAAACTATTGTTTGATCAACGTTTTTGACGATCGCATCCCTGGGCGGGTGATCGTGATCGCAGCGATCGACAACCTCGTCAAAGGGAGCGCCGGGCAGGCGATCCAGAACTTCAACGTGGCCTTCGGCTTCGATGAGGCGACGGCTATCGAGGCTCTGCCGCTCTTTCCCTAAAGAGCGACAGGGCCGGTAAAGACCACGGCGCGGGCCGGTCTTTATGTTTTGATGCGGACGCCCCGTTCATAGTTTCGACACCAAGATCACCAGATAATCTTTCGCCCGTGCGCGCGCTGATTTGCGACGCTGCCGGACCAATAGGGATACCAGAGTGTTCCCGCACGAGGATAAAATGAGCGAAGAATTCCATCGCATCCGCCGCCTGCCGCCTTATGTGTTCGAGCACATCAACCCGATCAAAGCCAAGGCGCGCGCTTCGGGGGTCGATATCATCGACCTAGGTATGGGCAATCCCGATCTTCCCACCCCAAGCCACATCGTTGAAAAGCTTAAGGAAACCGTCAAGGATCCGCGCACGCACCGCTATTCCACGTCACGTGGCATTCCCGGTCTCCGCAAGGCGCAGGCGTCCTATTACGGTCGGCGTTTCGGGGTGAAACTCGATCCCAATACGCAGGTCGTGGCGACCCTCGGGTCCAAGGAAGGCTTTGCCAATATGGCCCAGGCGATCACCGCGCCGGGCGATGTGGTGCTGGTACCTAACCCGACCTATCCCATTCATTCCTTTGGCTTTATCATGAGCGGCGGCGTGGTCCGCTCAATGCCTGCCGACCCCAATGAGGACTTTCTGCGCTCGCTCGATCGCGCGGTGCGCCATTCGATCCCCAAGCCGATCGCTTTGATCCTCAATTATCCGGCAAACCCGACCGCTTACGTGGCGACGCTCGATTTTTACAAGGAAGTGGTCGACTATTGCCGGAAGCATGAAATCTTCATCCTGTCGGACCTTGCCTATTCCGAAATCTATTTCGACGATGAACCGCCGCACTCGATCCTCGAAGTTCCGGGGGCGATGGACGTGTCGGTTGAGTTCACATCCATGTCGAAAACCTTCTCGATGCCGGGTTGGCGCATGGGATTCGCCGTTGGAAATGAACGGCTTATCGCTGCTTTGGCGCGGGTGAAGTCCTATCTCGACTATGGTGCGTTTACCCCCATTCAGGTGGCCGCGACATCGGCTTTGAACGGCGATGATTCCTGCATCGAGGAAGCCCGCAACATCTACAAGCATCGCCGCGATGTGATGGTCGAAAGCTTCGGGCGGGCAGGGTGGAAAATCCCCGTGCCGGCTGCGACGATGTTTGCCTGGGCGCCGATCCCAGACCAGTTTGCCGACCTCGGAAGCCTTGAATTTGCTAAGCTTTTGATCAGGGAGACCGGCGTGGCCGTGGCTCCCGGTGTGGGCTTCGGCGAGTATGGCGACCAATATGTGCGGCTGGCATTCGTCGAGAACGAACAGCGCATCCGGCAGGCGGCGCGGGCGATCAAAAAGTTCCTTGGCGGTACTGCGTCGAACGGCAATGTGGTGCCTCTGGCCAAGCCATAGGCAACCGCCTTCAACGCCTCGCACGACCCCGCATATATGGTGCGAGATCGGAGATTGTGCGCGTGATCGACGCGTCAGATCCCGATTTTGTGGCTCGCTGGTCTTGACCCTATAGGCAAATTCCTATTGATGGCCGTCGCAACTCAAAAGTGCGACGGCCATGAGCGACATCGAAACCTTCAAATCCTCAGTTGAATCCTTCATCGCCGAACGCGGATGGACCCCCACCCGGTTCGGGCGCGAGATCGCCGGTGACCCGCTTTTCGTTTTCGATCTGCGCGAGGGTCGCGAACCGCGCACGGAGACGCGCCAGCGGATCGGCAAGGCGATGATCGCCTATGAGAGCACCGAGGCCGAAAAGCTCCGGCCCCTGCGCATCGGCATTGCCGGACTTGGGACGGTTGGCGCGGCGCTCATCCGCATTCTCACCGAAGATGGCGACGCGATTGCCCGTAAGATGGGTCGCGAGATCGTGGTTTCTGCGGTGTCGGCGCGGTCGCGCTCGCGCGATCGGGGTGTCGATATTTCGGGGTTCAAATGGTTCGACGATCCGGTGGCGCTGGCCAAGTCGGGCGATATCGATCTCTATGTCGAGCTGATCGGCGGTGAGGACGGGCCGGCGCTGGCATCGGTCACGGCGGCGCTGGAAAATGGCTGCCCGGTGGTTACGGCCAATAAGGCGTTGCTGGCGCGCCATGGGGTGACTCTGGCCAAGATGGCCGAGGCCTCGCATGCGCAATTGGGCTTCGAGGCGGCAGTGGCCGGGGGGATCCCGGTCATCAAGACACTGCGCGAGGGGCTGGGGTCCGCCGCGATCACGCGCGTCTACGGCATCATGAACGGGACGTGCAATTACATCCTCACCCGCATGGGCAATGAGGGCATCGGGTTCGACGAGTGCCTGAAAGATGCGCAGGCGCTGGGCTATGCCGAGGCCGATCCCACATTCGACGTCGAAGGGTTCGATACAGCACACAAGCTGGCGATCCTTTCGAGCCTGTGCTTCGAGACGGAAATCGCCGCCGATCAGGTGTTCGTCGAGGGAATTTCGCGGATCACGCAGGCCGACATCAAGGTCGCTGCCGATCTGGGCTACAAGATCAAGCTGCTGGGCATGGCCCGCAAGGTCGAGAGCGGCATCGAGCAGCGGGTGCATCCGACGCTGGTGCGCAAATCGAGCGCCATTGCGGGAGTGGACGGGGTATTGAACGCCGTGGCGCTGGAAACCAACCACGTGCAGGAATTGCTGCTGGCGGGGCCAGGTGCCGGTGGCGAGGCGACGGCGGCTTCGGTGCTCTCGGACATTCTCGACATTGCGCGTGGCACGCAGGTGCCGCCGCTCGGGGTGCCGAGCTCGGAGCTCGCGCCCTGCACACGTGCGCCGATGCGCATTCATGAAGGTGGCTATTATATAAGGCTGAACGCAAGGGATGTTCCCGGCGCTTTGGCGGCGATTGCGACGCGCATGGGCGAGGGCAATATCTCGCTCGAAAGCGTGATCCAGCGGCCCGATCTGCGGGCGACCGAGCCGGGGGTGGAGGAGGAAACCTCGCGCACCGTGGTGCTGATTACCCATGAGACGATAGAGAGCGCGGTGCGTGAGGCGCTTGAGCGGATCGCCAATGACGGGTTCATCGTGGGGCTGCCGCAATTGATCCGGATCGAGGAATTTTAGGCGACGAGTTAAGGGGCTCTGTCGGTGGGCCGTGGCGGAGTGGTGGTTACACCCACGCGTGTATCATCCACCGCTGTCATCCCGGGCGGTGACCTGGGACCAAATATGCTCGGCGGGAGAGATTTGGCGCGGCGGTCAACCAATGGCGCGGAGGATACTGGGTCCCGGCGCGAGGCCGGGATGACGCTGGGGGTGGATTAAGCTCGGTGGTCCCTTGCTTGTCCGGTTAGTGGTAATCGCGTTGCGTCGGCGCGGTGGTGACACAGACGCATGTATCATCCACCGCTGTCATCCCGGGCGGAGACCCGGGATCCAGTATGCTCGGCGGAAGAGATTGGGTGCCGCGGTCAACCAATGGCGCGGAGGATACTAGGTCCCGGCTCAGGGCCGGGATGACTGGTGGGGGTGGATCGACTGGTGGGGGTGGGGGCAAGGACGGTGGTCTCACGTTCGTCTGCTTAGTGGCAAACTCCTAGGGTGGGGGCTCTGAGGTTCGGGTATCGATTGGCCGTTCGCCTTTCCACCGTTTTTGAAGCCCGGGCTGGCCCGGAAAATTCGGGGATTTGTGCGGGGCGCTGGCGCTGTTGGACGTGGTGGGCAAGAAATTTGCGCGGCGGGGGCAGGTTCGACGTTAAAGTGTCGGCGCATTTGCCCTATGGGTGGAGCGCTTGATGATTAGCGAGGACGCCAACTTGGCCGACACCAGACCAACCCCGCCGGCCACCGCCGTGGACCGCAATCTTACGCTCGAGATCGCGCGGATAACCGAGCGTGCGGCGATTGCTGCGGCCGGGTGGCGCGGCAAGGGCGACGAAATGCAGGCCGACAAGGCCGCCGTGCTGGCGATGCACGATGCGCTCAATGCTATCGATATTGCCGGACGTGTGGTGATCGGGGAGGGGCGTGACGCGGAGCTTTTGGCATTCGAGGATGCCGTGGGCACGGGCACAGGTCCGGCCATCGATGTTGCCGTCGATCCGCTGGAAGGCGTGACGGGCTGCGCCAAGAACGTCGCCGATTCTCTCAGCGTCATGGCGTTCGCCGAGCGTGATGGGCTAATGCGGGTGCCCGATGCGTATATGGAAAAGATCGCAATCGGGCGCGGCTATCCGCAGGGCATCGTCGATCTCGACCAGTCGGCGAGCGACAACATCAGGGCGCTGGCCAAGGCCAAGGGCGTTGCGGCAACCGATATCGTTGCGTGCCTGCTCGACCGTCCGCGGCATGCGTCGCTGATTGCCGAATTGCGTGAGCTCGGGGTGGCGGTGAAATTGCTGCCGGATGGGGACATCGCGGCGGTGATCCACGCGGCCAATTCGGACGACACCGGGATCGATATCTATCTCGGCTCGGGCGGCGCGGAAGAGGGCGTTCTGGCGGCGGCGGCGATGCGGTGCATGGGCGGGCAGATGCAGGGGCGGTTGATCCTCGATACGGCCGAGAAAAAGAGTCGGGCGCGCGAGCTCGGGATCAAGGATCTGGCGGCCAAGTTTACCGCCGACGAAATGGCGCATGGCGATGTGCTGTTTGCCGCGACGGGCGTGACCGATGGGAGTCTGCTGCGGGGGGTGAAGCTTTTGCCCCACAAGGTGGTGACGTCATCGGTCGTCATGCGCTCGTGGAGCCATACGACGCGGTGGATCACCGCCGAGCATGGGCGGGTGTAGCCCCGCCGTTTTTTAGCGGTCGTGCGGTCGGTGGTTGGGTTTGCCGGGGCGATGAGCCTTTGGCCCTGACTTATTTTCCAAAATCTGTTTGCGGGCAGTAGCGCCGCTGCGCATTCGGTGTCGTCCCGGTTTTAGGCCGGGATCGAGTATGCTCGGATGTTTAGGTGGGCATCGAAGGTGTCGACTGACGCGCAGCATGCCGGGTCCCGCGTCTTCGCCCGGGATGACGGGGGTTTGCGGGGTTAGCAGCGGTGGGCCGGGTCGATGGATTGCGGTGGTCGGCGAACCGTCATTATTGGGCTTGGGGGTGCTGCATGGGCCCTCGGGTCAAGCCCGAGGGTGACGGTTGGGTAAAGGGCTGGCGGACGTGATGCGAGGCGCTAGATGACGCCGTCGCGGATCATGGTTCGTTTTGACGGAACCGAAGGGTTCTGAAAGGGGCGGCCTGCGCCTCACGCATGGGCAATGCGCGCCAGGGCGCTGGCCGAATGGCGCCGGGGCTGTTATACGGCCCGTTCACAGAGACCCCGAAATGACACAATCTACAAATGACACCCCGGCAGGTTTGCCGGACACAGTCCATGCCGCCCTTTCTCCTGCACTGGCGGCACAGGGCTATACGCAGCTTACACCCGTGCAGCTGGACATGCTCGACGATGCGCATGCCGACGCCGATCTTTTGGTGTCCGCGCAGACCGGATCAGGCAAGACCGTTGCCTTCGGCATCGCGATCGCTTCGACGCTGCTTGGCGATGCCGAGCAGTTTGGAGCCGCCGAACTGCCGCTCGGGCTGGTGATCGCGCCGACGCGCGAACTGGCCCTGCAGGTGCAGCGTGAACTCGACTGGCTTTATGGCAAGGCCGGCATCCGCATCGCCACATGCGTTGGCGGTATGGACATGCGCACCGAGCGGCGCACGCTTGACCGTGGCGCCCATCTTGTCGTTGGAACGCCGGGCCGGTTGCGCGACCACATCACCAAGGGCGCGCTTGATCTGAGCGACATGCGGGCCGTGGTGCTCGATGAAGCCGACGAGATGCTCGATCTGGGCTTTCGTGAAGATCTTGAATTCATTCTGGCGGCAGCGCCCGAAGAGCGGCGTACGCTGCTGTTTTCGGCCACTGTGCCGCGCGCCATTGCCGAACTGGCCAAGAAATTCCAGCGCGATGCCGTCCGCGTTACCGCAACGGCGGCGACCGAACAGCATGCCGATATCGAATATCGCATGACGCTGGTACGGCGCGACGAAGGCGAGCACGCGATCATCAACACGCTGCTGATGTCGGAGAGCAAGAGCGCGCTGGTCTTCTGCCACACGCGCGAGGCTGTGCGGCATTTGACGGCGCGGCTGGCCAATCGCGGGTTTTCCGTCGTGGCGCTGTCGGGCGAGCTGGCGCAATCGGAGCGCTCGAGCGCGCTGCAAGCCATGCGCGACGGGCGCGCGCATGTGTGCGTCGCGACCGACGTTGCGGCACGCGGCATCGATTTGCCGAACCTCGATCTGGTGATCCACGCCGATCTGCCGACCAATCCGGCAACGCTTCTGCACCGTTCGGGCCGTACAGGCCGCGCCGGGCGCAAGGGCGTTTGCGTTCTGATCGTGCCAGAGCATCGCCGCAAGGCGGCAGAGCGGGTTCTGGGCTTTGCCAAGCTGAGCGCGACAGTGGCGCCGGCGCCGACCATCGCCGAGATCGAAGCGCGTTATCGCGCCCAGATCCTGGCGGCGGGCATGGATGCCGCCGAGCCTGACGAGACCGAAGCCGAGTTCGTTGCCGAACTGGTGGCCAAAGTGCCGGCCGAAAAGCTGGCGACGGCCTTTTTGCGCCAGCAGATGGCGCTGCGGCCGGTAGCCGAAGAGGTGTCGCAGGTCGATCCCTCCATGCCCTCCAAGGCACGGCGCAAGGATAAGGGCTTTGAGCGGAGCGAGCCGCGCGAATTCGCCGAGCGTCCGGCCCGCGGGCCCGATATGGTCGGCGGGGTATGGTTCACGCTCTCGCTGGGGCGCAAGCATCGCGCCGACCCCAAATGGCTCCTGCCGATGATCTGCAAGGCGGGCGGGGTGACCAAGCGCGAAGTCGGCTCGATCAAGATCGACGAGAACGAGACGCGGTTCGAGATTGCCAGCGATGCGGCCAATGCGTTCGCGCAGCAGGCTTTGAACCAGCGCTTGGAAAAGGGCGTGACGATCAGCCGGGTGGATGGCAAGACCGCGTGGTCGCCTGCGGGCCAGCCCAAGCACAAGGGCAAGGCGCCGTATAATCCCGAATTTGCGGATGCAGCGCCGAGCAGGCCCAAATACAAGCCTGCTGGGGCGGAAGGTGCGCCGGGCAAGCCCAAGTTCAAGGGCGCCAAGCCCGATGGGGCACCGAGCAAGCCGAAATACAAACCCAAGACCGATGGCGGAAACGGCAAGGTTTATAAAAAGCCCAAGCCGAAGAAGTGATGCGTCCGCGCGTTCGATGAGCGTTGCCGCTGGCCCCCCCCGGGAATAAATCCCGGGGTGACGGTCGGGGGGCGTTCCCCAGGTCTCAATGACGTGGGGCGCGTTTGAGCGCTGACTGTTGTGAACACCGATCGCGGTGACCATCGGCGCGCAAGCAGCCACTATTGTCGTCCCGGGCGAAGATTCGGGATCCAGTATGCTCGGTGGTGATATTATCGACGGCGGTCGCCAATTGGTTCGGAGCATACTCGGTCCCGGCTCAAGGCCGGGATGACGGGGTGGGGTGTCGCGGGATTTTACCCACTCAGCGGGCCTGTTCGCCCAACCTTTTCGCCTAATGTGAGAGGGAAAAGGCCGGGGGAACTCTGTGCATCGCGTCTGTCCTAGCGCTTAGAGCCCCATCACGGCCCGGGTGCGTTGTTCGGCGGAATCGCCGGCGGCGATGATTTCGGCTTCGGTGCGGCCGAGGGCGCGGGCGGCTTCTTCGGCGGTGTTGCGGACGTTGGTGACGACCTGAAGCTTTTGGGCGTCGGTCATGTTGTCGTCGCGCACTTCGGCGGCGTTTTCAACGAGCGCATCGATCTGGGTGGCGAGGGCATCGGACGCGGTGTCCACGCTGTTGCTGATCGAGTCCATGGCGTTGTTGCCCATTTCGACGAGGTTGTCGCCGGCCTGCTGGGTGTCTTCCATGATCGATTCGAACGTCTGCTGAGCCTCGGCCTCGATCTCTTCGCGGCGCTGCTGCAATTCCTCGGGCGACATCACCTCATCGGTCGTGTCGATGTCTTCGACAGCTTCGGACGCGGTGTTGGGATTGCCGGCATCGGGATCGGGAACGGCAGGGGCCTCGGTGCGGTTTTCGCACGCGGCGAGTGCCAGCATCGAGACGGCGGCAAAAGGCAAAAGCAATTTAGCGTTCATGGACAAACCCTCGAAATAAATGGTGCCCTTGCGGGCCTATAGCCGCAAAACGGGGGAAGGACCGTGTCAGTTCCCATATGCGACGGCGTGGCGCGCAGATGGGCGGCAATCGCGGCAAAGATGCGGCGTGTGCGCCGGTGCCGTTTGGCTATCGATCTTGTGCGGCGGCGCAGATATAGGTCGGGGCATGAAACTTGAAACCGAAGCCTTTTTGGGCGTTGAAAAATCGGTCACCGGCAAGCGCTGGATCGACAGGCTCGACCCCGCCGCGACGCGCATGGCCGGGGCGATCAGCCAGCAGACGGGGATGTCGGAAATCCTTGCGCGGATCATCGCAGCGCGTGGGGTGAGCGTCGAGGCCGCCGAGAGTTTTATCGCGCCCTCGATTCGCGAATTGATGCCCGATCCCTCGACGCTGGCGGGCATGGATGGGCTGGCCGAACGGCTGGCGGATGCGATCATGGGCAAGGAGACGATCGGCCTGTTCGGCGACTATGACGTCGACGGCGCGTCTTCGGTGGCGTTGATGCTGCGCTATCTCGGCCATTTCGGCATCGACGCGCCGTTCCACATTCCCGACCGGATTTTTGAGGGCTATGGGCCCAACAACGCGGCGATGGAGAGCCTTGTCGCAAAAGGCGCCGGGCTGATCGTGACGCTCGATTGCGGCACGGCGAGCCATGGGCCGATTACACACGCGCGCAATCTCGGGGTGGATGTGCTGGTGATCGACCACCATCTGGCGCCGGCGCAACTGCCCGACGCCGATGGGTTGGTCAACCCCAACCGGCGCGACGACATTTCCGGGCTGGGCTATCTCTGCGCGACGGGCGTTGCGTTCATGGTGCTGGTGGCGACCAATCGGAGCCTGCGCCAGCGCGGGGTTTCGGGCCTGCCCGATCTGATGGCGATGCTCGATCTCGTGGCGCTGGCGACGGTGTGCGATGTGGTGCCGCTGATGGGGCTGAACCGGGCATTCGTTACGCGCGGGCTCGAAGTCATGCGAGCCGGGGGCAATGTGGGGCTGTCGAGCCTGGCGATCGCCGCGCGGGTGTCGGGGCCGCTCAATGCGTATCAACTTGGCTTCATGCTCGGGCCGCGCATCAATGCGGGGGGGCGGATCGGCGATGCCGGGCTCGGCGCGCGCCTGCTCTCGACCGCTGACGAATATGAGGCGCTGACGCTGGCGCAGCGGCTCGATGAACTCAATGGCGAGCGCCAGCGGATCGAGGTCGCGGCTGTCGAGCAGGCTGTGGCGACGGCTGAAATGGAGATTGGCGACGGGCCGGGGCCGGCGGTGCTGGTGACGGCTTCGCCCGATTGGCATCAGGGCATCGTCGGGCTGGTCGCGGCGCGGTTGAAAGAGCGGTTCGGGCGCCCGGCCTTTGCCATTGCGCTGGGGGCAGACGGCGGCGGGACCGGATCGGGGCGCTCGATCCCCAAGGTCGATCTGGGCAAGGCCGTGATCGACGCGGTCAATGGCGGGCTTTTGGCCAAGGGCGGCGGGCACGCCATGGCGGCGGGCGTGACGCTGGCGCCGGGGCAGCTGGGGCCGTTCCGGCAATATATGGTCGATACGCTCGCCGACGATGTTTTCGCGGCGCGAGCATCGGACGGGTGCAAGATCGACGCGGCGCTGACGGCGCGGGGCGCAAACCCCGATTTCGTACGCACGGTGGAGCAGGCCGGGCCGTTCGGGGCCGGCAATTCAACCCCGGTCTTTGCCTTTCCGGCCCATCAGGTGAAATTCGCCGAAATCGTCGGCGCCGGTGGGCATGTCCGCTGCACGATCGGTTCGGGCGACGGCGCGAATTTAAAGGCCATCGCGTTTCGGGCGGCAGGATCGCCGCTGGGCGAAGCGCTGCTGAAGGCGCGCGACGGGCAAAGGCTGCACGTGGCGGGGACGCTGAACATCGACCATTGGCAGGGGCGCGAGAGCGTGCAGCTGAGGGTTATTGATGCGGCGGTGCCGGGGTAGGGGTGGGGCGTGATCGACGGGTCTCTTCGTCGTTCTCGCAGTGTATAATTTAAAGCGATGATACTTGCGCGGCCGCAGCTTTTTGAGATCTCTTGGTTTCCGTCTAGCCGTGCAGTTGTCGAACAGTGGACTATCGAGCCCCATTCAAGATCGCCCGAGGGACAAGTGTCATGCAAATCGGTTTTGTTCTATTCCCCAAGCTGACCCAACTTGACCTAACTGGCCCTGCGGAGGTTTTTTATCGGGTGCCAGGTGCTTCGGTTCACTTGCTGTGGAAATCTCTGGAGCCTGTTTCTTCGGACCGTGGAATGTCGATTTTGCCAACCAGGCTCTTCGATGAATGCACCTCGCTCGATCTCATCTGCGTACCGGGAGGACCAGGGCAGATCGACCTTATGAGTGATGAGCAGACTTTAGATTTTCTTCGTCGGATTAGTCCCGAGTGCAAGTTGGTGACCTCCGTCTGCACTGGCTCATTGGTGCTCGCTGCGGCGGGTCTATTGGAAGGATATCGGGCGACTTGCCACTGGTCTTCCATTGATCAGCTTGAGTTGCTGGGAGCGATTCCGATTGCAGAACGGGTTGTTAAGGACCGAAATCGTGTGACAGGAGCGGGTGTGACGTCGGGGATCGACTTCGCTCTCACCGTTGTCGCTGATCTTATGGGCGAAGAAATCGCGCAGGAGATACAACTGCAAATGGAGTATGATCCGGCTCCACCATTCGCTGCTGGATCCCCGCGCTCAGCTCCGCAAAAGCTTGTCGAGGCTACCCGCGATAAGCTTGCGCCCTTCATAAGCAAGCGACGAATGGCGACCAAACAAGCGGCTGCACGTTTGCAAGAGCGAAGCATGGGCTAAAGGCCGCCGTTCCGTTTCTCACTGCTAACCACACCCCCTCCCGTCATCCTCGGGCTTGACCCGAGGACCCAGTAGCGCGTGCGATTGAACGCGGGGGTTTCGTCGATGTGGTCGCATCGGCGTATGTGGGTGGGGCGGCGCTGGATGGGCCCTCGGGTCGAGCCCGAGGGTGACTGTGGGATGGGGCGGCGAGCGGATGCAAATAGGGTCCGGCGTGGGCGGCTGGAAGCTCGGATCAAGTCCGGGGGTGACGGTCGGAGCGCAACTGCCTGGTTTGGTGCAGATTTGATGCGGTTGAGGCAGGATCATAGGTTGGTGGTGGGGCGAGCAGGCATTGAAGCCTAACCAAATCCACCCTCGTCATCCTCGGGCTCGACCCGAGGACTTAGCAGGCGAGGTGGCCCTGGCGCTGACGATGACGTCAGACAAGGCCACCGCCCCCGCTTGCATCCCACCCCATCGCCGCTAAAATCTCCGGCGGTTTCGATAATCCGAAACCATGCGGGCGACGTAAGCGTATATGTTGTCAGTGAGATAGGGCGCCAGAGGGCGCGGGAGACGTTAGAGATTATGAGCCAGACCGCCTTCGAGCATCAGCAGCCCCAGATTGGACTGGGGACGCGGATCAAATCCTTGCTGCTCGAAAAGCTCGGCTCGGCGATGGTGGGCATGCCGCGGCATGGCGCGATTACGGTGACGCTGCCGAGCGGGCGGACGCGGACGTTGGGGGATCCGAAATCGGGGCTGCACGCGTTCCTGCGGCTGAAAAATTTCAAGGTGCTCAAGGCCGCGATGCGCCGGGGCACGCTCGGGTTCGCCGAGGCGTATATGCAGGGCGATATCGAGATCAAGGATCTGACGACGCTGTTTAGGTTCTTCCTTTTGAACCGCGAAGTGTTCTTCAAGGCCAATCCAGGGATTTTCCAGCGCGCGGCGCATGATCTGGCCTGGCACATGTCGCGGCCCAATACCAAGGAAGGCAGCCAGAAAAACATTTCCGAGCACTATGATCTCGGCAATGATTTCTATGCCGAATGGCTCGACCCTTCGATGACCTATTCCTCGGCCTATTTCGCCGGGCAGGATATTGCGCTCGAGGAAGCCCAGCGCGCCAAATATCAGCGCATCATGGTGATGGCGGGGATTACGCGCGGCAGCCATGTTCTGGAAATCGGCTGCGGCTGGGGCGGGTTTGCCGAAATGGCGACGCGGAGTGGCGCCAATGTTCGGGGGATTACGCTCTCGCGCGAGCAGCTCAAATATGGCGTCGACCGGCTGGAGCGGCAGGGTCTGGACGATCTAGGCACGCTGGTGTTCGAGGATTATCGCGATACGCGCGGGGCGTTCGACCATGTGGTGTCGATCGAGATGATCGAGGCGGTGGGCGAGGAGCACTGGCCCGACTATTTCAGGACGGTGCATGATCGGCTTAAGCCCGGCGGGACGGCGGCGATCCAGGCGATTACCATCGCCGAGCCCGACTTCCCCGACTACAAGGCGCATCCCGATTTCATCCAGCGCTATGTGTTTCCCGGTGGCATGCTGCTGACCAAGACGGTGATGAAGGACGTCGCCGAAAAGGCCGGCCTCGTGCTCGAGCAGGTGGACAATTTCCGGCTCGATTATGCCAAGACGCTGCGGCTGTGGCGCGACGCGTTTCTGGAGCGCTGGCCGGTGATCGAACAGCTCGGCTATGACGAGATATTCAAGCGCAAATGGCTGTATTATCTGAGCTATTGCGAGGCGGGGTTCGCCGAGGGCACGATCGATGTTGGGATTTACCAGTATCGGCGGGTTTAAGGCGCGCAGAGGCGCCTAGATCGTTGGCTTTAGCCGGCGCTACTGGGTCCTCGGGTCGAGCCCGACGATGACGGTGGTGTGGGTGAGGCGCTGGGCTCACCATCTTGTACCGCGGGCAAAGAAAAACCCCGGGCGGTGAGGCCCGGGGTTTTGTAGCGCTTAGAAGTGGAAGTTGATGCCGGCGCGGGCGGTGTGGGCGCTGGCGTCGACGTTTCCGGTGGAGAGTTCAAGGTCGCCGAAGCCGACATAGAGGTATTCGGCCTTGAGCGAGAGATTGTTCGCGGCCATGGCCTCGATACCGGCGCCAGCGGCCCAGCCCCAGCCATATTCGGATTCCGAAATGGTCGGGCCGGCGGCGGTTTCGAGTTTGGAGCCGACGTCGCCGAAGGCGATACCGCCGGTGACGTAAGGCATGATGCCGCCGACATCGAAGCCTGCACGTCCACGCACTGTGCCGAAGTGATTGATGCCGACGGTGAGTTCGTCGCCGCCGATCAGGGTTTCGCTTTCGCGTGCGCCCGAGAGCTGGTAATCGCCTTCGACGCCGACGACGAGGCCACCGAGATCGGCGTTATAGCCGGCCTGTACGCCGCCCATGAAGCCTTCGATATTCTGATCGGCGGCATTGTCTGGCGCATATTCGCCGCGGCTGTAGCCGGCATTGCCGCCAGCGTAGAACCCGCCAAAGCCGGAGCTCGGCGCGCCGAAGCTCGGGGCATAGGGGCCGTAAGAGGGGGCCGTGCCGAGCGCGTCTGCTGCGCTGGCCTGGCCGAGCAAGAGGGCCGAAATCGCGGCCGCTGTGATGACCGTCTTAAGCATTTGGGGGGACTCCATACATACCCATAAGCATCAAGGTTTTCTGCCCAAACAGTTTCCGAAATATTGACGAAATGGAAAAACTTGAGCGCTTTCCACCGGGCGGCGCGCAAAGGCGCGGGGGCGGGGCGATTCCGTTTCGTTCAAGAGAGCGTGAGTGGTGAGTGCAAGGGTCACAGCGCCTTATGCAAGCTAACTTGACTGGCGCAATCATAAAATATAGCTAGGGCCGATCCGCCGTTTGAGCCGGAGCGCTAGCGCCCGTGACATCCATCGCCGAACACAGCCAAGCCACAAGGCGCCCCGGCGTTGCCGCGAGCAATGCGGCGCGCGCGCTTGGACTTTTGGCGTGTCTGAGTGTGCTGGGGATCGTGGTGCTGGCGAGCATCGCGATCGGATCACGCGACATCGCGCTGCCGGTGGTGATCGATGCGCTGTTTGCCTATGACGATTCCAATGATCACGCGATCATCCAGAGCCTGCGCCTGCCGCGCACGCTGCTGGGGCTGCTGGTTGGGGCGGGACTGGGGATTTCGGGCGCGCTGATCCAGGCGCTGACGCGCAATCCACTGGCCGACCCCGGAATACTGGGGGTGAATGCCGGCGCGACGTTTTTCGTTTTGATCGCGGTTGGCTATTTCGGGCTGACGTCCTTGCAGTCTTACATCTGGTTTGCCTTTGCCGGGGCGGTGATCACCACCGTGGCGGTCTATCTGGTCGGCTCCACGGGACGACGGGGCGCGACGCCGGTGTCGCTGACCTTGGCCGGGGTGGCCATCGGCGCGATATTGGGGGGCGTTTCGACCGCCTTGACGCTGCTCAACCCGTCGGCTTTCGATCGCATGCGGTTTTGGAGCGCCGGGGCGTTGAGCGGGGGAACCTATGAGGCGGTGGTGACTGTCGCGCCGTTCATTGTCGTTGGGCTGGCGCTGGCGGCGATCGTCGCGCGACCACTCAATGCGGTAGCGCTGGGCGACGATCTGGCGCGTTCGCTTGGCGCCAATATCGTGCGCGTGCGGACGATCGTGGTGGTCGCGGTGACGCTTCTGGCGGGCGCGGCGACGGCAGCGGCAGGGCCGATCGGGTTCGTCGGGCTGATGGTGCCCCATGTGGCGCGGTGGGTCGTGGGGCCGGATCAGCGTTGGATCATGGCCTATACCATGGTGCTCGCGCCGGTGCTGCTTTTGGTGTCCGACATCGTGGGACGCATCATCATGCGGCCGGGCGAAGTGCAGGTGGCGATCGTCACGGCGTTCATCGGTGCGCCGGTGCTGATCATGCTGGCGCGGCGGCGCAGGGTGAGCGGGCTATGAGCGCCATCGATTTCGGCCGTCCAACCCGCGTGGTGCGCCTGTTCGACGGGCGGTTGACGTTTCGGTTGGATATGAAGGTGACGGGGCTGGTGGCGCTGATGGTTGCCATCGCGCTGGTCCTCACGCTTTTGACGCTGGCGAGCGGGGAATATCAGGTGCCGCTCGGCGAGGTCCTCGGGGCGCTGCTCGGGCAGGCCGAGGGGCGCGTGCATATGGTTGTCGTCGAATGGCGGTTGCCGCGCGCGCTGCTGGCGCTGGTTTTTGGCGCGGCGCTGGGAATGAGCGGGGCGATCTTCCAGTCGCTGACGCGTAACCCTCTGGGCAGTCCCGATGTGATCGGTTTCAACGCCGGCGCTTATAGCGGCGCGCTGATCGTGATCATCGGATTTTCGGGCAATTACTATCAGATCGCCGGCGGCGCGCTCGCCGGAGGGATCGCCACGGCACTGGCCGTTTATGGCCTGGCGTGGCGGCAGGGCGTGCAGGGGTTTCGGCTGATCATCGTCGGTATCGGGCTTTCGGCCATGCTGACCTCGCTCAACACCTGGCTGATGCTACGCGCCGATCTCGAGGTGGCGATGACGGCCGCGGTGTGGGGCGCGGGGTCGCTGAACGGTCTGGGGCTGGATAAATTTTGGCCCTCGCTGATCGTGCTCGCGCTGATCGTGCCGCTGGTGCTGATGCTGGAGCGGCCCATGAAACAGCTTGAAATGGGCGACGATGCGGCACGGGCGCTGGGTACGCGGGTCGAGCTGGTGCGGCTGTCGCTACTTGTGCTCGGTGTGGCGCTGACGGCGACGGCCACGGCTGTGGCCGGGCCGATTGCGTTCGTATCGCTCGCTGCGCCGCAGATCGCACGGCGGATTACGGGGGCTGCAGGTGTGGCGCTGATCCCGTCGGCGGCTGTGGGCGCTGTGCTGCTCGTCGCGGCCGATTTTCTCGCGCAACGGGCGTTCGCGCCGACGCAATTGCCGGTGGGCGTCGTGACCGTCTGCATAGGCGGCATCTATTTCGTCTGGCTGCTGGTGCGGGAAGCGCAGCGGCAATGAGTGGTGACCCAGTGAACAGACATATCGATCCCGCAACGCTGGCCGGGTCCTCGCGGCTGTCGGTGCAAAACGCAACCATCGGTTACGACCAGCGGGTAATCTCACAGCAACTCAGCGTCGATATCCCCGACAAGGGATTTACGGTGATCGTAGGTGCCAATGCGTGCGGAAAGTCGACGCTGCTGCGAGCGCTGTCGCGGCTGATCCAGCCTTCGGAGGGGCAGGTGATGCTCGATGGCAAGGCGATTTCGCATTATCCCGCCAAGGAAGTGGCGCGGCGACTGGGGTTGTTGCCGCAGACGTCCATTGCGCCCGACGGGATCACGGTGGCGGATCTCGTGGCGCGCGGGCGCTATCCACATCAGAAATTCATCCGCCAATGGTCGGTCACCGACGAAGAAGCGGTGATGGGGGCGATGGAAGCGACCAAGATCACCGAGCTGTCGCACCGGCTTGTCGACGAGCTGTCGGGCGGGCAGCGCCAGCGGGTGTGGGTGGCGATGGTTCTGGCGCAGCAGACGCCGATGCTGCTGCTTGATGAGCCGACGACCTATCTCGATATCGCCCACCAGATCGAGCTGCTCGAACTCCTGAGCGGGCTGAACAGGGCGGCGGGGCACACGGTGGTGGCGGTGCTGCACGACCTCAATCACGCCTGCCGTTATGCCACCCATATCATCGCGATGCGGGAGGGGCAGATCGTGGCGGAAGGCGCGCCGGCCGAGATCGTCACCGCCGATCTCGTTGAACAGGTGTTTGGTCTGCCCTGCATCATCATCAATGACCCATTGGCGGGAACGCCGATGATCATCCCCCGTGGCTCGATCCCTCACGTCGACGCCGTTTCCCTATCGACCTAAGGAGTTTTGACGTGAATCGATTGATGAAGTCCGGCGCATTGGCCCTTGTTGCCGCTGCGCTTTGTGCCTCCGTGGCTATCGCCCAGGAGTGGAGCTTTACCGACGCTGCCGGCAATACCGTGACGCTCGACAATCCGCCCGAACGGATCGTTGCGTTTTCGTCTTCGGCGGCTGGGCTGATGCAGTTCGGGATCGAACCGGTGGGTGTGTTCACCGACGAAAGCGCCTCTGACAAGAGCCTTGCCGAGTTCGAGCTCGATGGGATCGAAGTGATCCGCACGGCCTGGAACCAGCTGCAACCCGAAAGCCTTCTGGCGCTCGATCCCGATTTGATCGTCACCGAATGGTGGCCGCGTACCGACGGCTATAGCGGTGGCGACCAGATGGGTCCCGAGGGCCAGTTCGCCAGCGTCGCGCCGATCATCGGCATCGAGCAGGGGGGCTCGGTCCTGGAGATTATCGAGCGTTATGGCGCGCTTGCCGAGGCGCTGGGCGCCGATCTGAATGCGCCGGAAATTGTCGCCGACCGCGAAGCCTTTGAGACGGCGCGTGCCGCGTTTGCGGAGGCCGCCGCCGCCAACCCGGGGCTGAAGGTCATGGCCGCGTATGCCAGTGAAGATAGCCTGATGGTGGCTGCGCCCTCGGGGTCGGCAGAGCTTCAGGATTTCACCAATTGGGGGCTGGACGTGGTCGTTCCGGACGCGCCGGAAGGCGAGTACTGGAGCGTTCTGAGCTGGGAGAACGCCGATATCTATCGCACTGACGTCCTGCTCTTGGACGACCGCAGCGGTGACGACATGCGAGCCACCGTCGACGCACAGCCGCTTGCGGCGCGTATGCCGTCCGTTGCCGCAGGGCAGGTCGGGGATTGGCCGGCCTGGTGGATCAGGACCTATGGCTCCTACACCGCTGAACTCGAAGAGTTGACGGCGCTGATCGAGAGCGCTGAAGTCGTGACGGAATAAAGTTCAGGGGCGGTTTTCGGACCGCCCTCTCTTATGGTCAGGCTTCGACGGCGTGCCCCAGCGCGACGAACATGAGGTTCCAGCCGTGTTCACTGGTCTGGGTCTCGTCTTCGGGCAGATTCTCGAGCTCGGAAGCGATATCGCCACCCGATTGAGTAAAGACCATCACGGTCTCATCGCCGTCCTGGGACAGCTCGACGGTTATCGTGTCGCTGTTGGGCGAGAATTGAGGCATGGCGAAAGTGAAGACGATCCGATGCGGGGGATCGAGTTCGAGATACTCCCCGAGCGCCGTATAGGTGATGCCTTCGCGCACATCGGTGATCGTCCATTTGCCGCCGACGCGGGCGTCGATCTCGGTGGAGTTGGAGTCACTCGCGGATGATGTGAACAGCCATGTGCGTGTTACGCGCGGATCGAGCCAGGCATTATAGACGCGTTCGATTGGTGCCTTGTAGCGGCGCGTCATGCGCAGGAAGCGGTCGGGAGCCCGGTTCATGATCTCACGCCAGGTTGAGTTGCCAGGTGATGCCGAAGCGATCGCCGACCCAGCCAAAGCGGGTTGAAAAGCCGTAATTGTCGAGCGGCATATAGGTCTGGCCGCCCTGTTCGAGCGCTGTGAACAGGCGGTCCTGCTCGGTGGCGTCGGCGCAATCGATCCAGAAGGACATCGACGGCGTGAAGGTAAAGCCGTGGCTGACAAAGCTGTCCGAGAACATCACGTTCTGGCCGTTTATGGTAACGAGCGCAGAGATGATCGTGCCCTCCGGGCCGGGACCGTCGGGGCCGTATTTGCTTATGTGGACGATTTCCGAATTTGGAAAAAGGCTGGTGTAGAGATCGATCGCCTCGCCCGCCTTGCCTTCAAACATCAGGAACGGGGTCATCGTTTTGGCCATAATCATTTCTCCTCCGGTTCGGCGGTCAGGATGGCGTCGAGCCTGTCGAATTTATCGCTCCAATAGGTCTGGTAGAAGCTGAGCCAATCGGTGGCGGCGGCTAACGGCTCGGCGTTGAGTGCGCAGATATGGGTGCGGCCCTCGACGCGCCGCGTGACGAGCCCGGCGCCCTCCAGTACGCGCACATGCTTAGAGGCGGCGGGAAAGCTCATGACAAAAGGGGACGCCAGCTCCGACAGCGACCGCTCATGCGCCGCGAGGCTGCGCAGCATCGCGCGGCGCGTCGGGTCGGCCAGCGCCTGAAAGATCGTATCGAGCTGCGGATCAGAACGTAAAACCATAAGGTTTAGTATCAACGCAGGGCGTTGATGACAAACCGAATGGTTTAGTTTTGTTTGTCGTCCGCGATCAGGCGCTTCATCAGGGCGAAAAAGATCGGGTAGGGCAGGAAACGGAGCGCTTTGAGGATGAGCACGAAGGGCAGGGGGAAGGCAATTTCGAACTTTGTGGTGTTGAGCAGCCCGTCGGCTATGGCTTTGCCGGCATCTTCGGCTTCCATGAGGAAGGGCATGGGGAAGTCGTTTTTCGCCGTGAGGTCGGTCTTGACGAAGCCCGGGCAGATGAGGCGGACAGCGATGTTGTCGCGCGCCAGTTCGGTGTGCATGGTTTCGGCCAAGGTGATCATCGCCGATTTGCCTGAGGAATAAGCGGCAGAGCGCGGCAGGCCGAAATAGCCGGCGACCGAGGCCACGAGCGCGATCTCACCAAACCCCTGCTTGCGCATCTGGGCGATCAACGGATCGAGCACCCGCATGGCGCCCAAAAGATTGGTGTCGATCACCTTGGCGTAGGATTCATAATCGTACTGGCCGGGCTTTCCGGGCTCCCACGCCGCGACGGAAAAGATCATCAGGTCGATCTTGCCCAGATCGCCGACGATCTTGCCGATTGTAGCTTTGACGGCATCGACATCGGTGACGTCCAGCGGGTAGGGTCGAGCGCCGTGGCTTGCCGACAGCGCATTAAGCGGGCTCTCGCGGCGACCCGAGATGGCGACCGTCCAACCGCGTTTGCTCAATTGCTTGACGGTTTCCGCGCCGATGCCTGAACCACCGCCCAATACCCATGCGATCTTTGCCATCCGACGCCCCTTGCCATGATTGTTTATCAATCCACTACGGAACGGACGGCGGGTGGATCAGGTTGCGTCGGGCTGTTTGCGCGCTGGGAGCAAACGAAGCGTGTTGTCGCGCTCGCATGGTAGTGAGGGGTCTCAGCTATTTGCCAACAGTCATTGATCAGTCTGCATCGGGCAGGATTGGGCGCCAGAACGGTTTTCGCGCTTCCTGCGCCGTGGTGGTGCAGTTGAGGCCCATATCCTTGAGGGCGTGCGCGCCAAGGCGCCCAAGATGGCGGCGGTCGTCTGCGCGGCGTCGCCAGACTGCGATTTGATTCATTAGCCGACGTAAGGCAAGATAGTCTCGGATAGAGCGGCTGATCGGCTGCATGACACATTTACCTTCTCTGTTGACCGGCAGAGTAGGGGCGTGCGCCATGTGGGACAAATTCATAGTTTTTGTCGTTTGGATGAAATGAATTCATGCGAAATAGTGACAGACTGCCGCCACTTTCGGCGTTGCGTGCCTTCGAGGCGGCGGGGCGACGGATGTCGTGCACGGCGGCGGCTGCGGATCTGTTTGTGACCCAGGCGGCCGTCAGCCATCAGATCCGGGCGCTGGAGGAGTTTCTTGGGGTGTCACTCTTTGTGCGGCGCAATCGCAAATTGGCACTGACAGATGCCGGGCAGCGATACTTCCAGGCGATTGACGGGGCTTTTGCCGCCATGCGCCGGGCCACGCGGGAAATTTCCGAAACGTCTGGCGAAAAGATCGTGCGGATATCGACGCTCTCCTCGTTCGCAAGCAAGTGGCTGATACCGCGCCTGCACCGGTTTCAGGCGCTGCACCCCGAAATCAACCCGATGATTGCGACGACGCAGAGGGCCGTGGACCTACATCGCGAAGGCATCGATGTGGCGATACGGGCGGGAAAGGGCGTCTATGATGGTCTGGTGTCCACCAAGCTCATGGACGATGCCGTTTTTCCGGTCTGCGCGCCGAGCCTGCGCGCCGGGCAAACGCCGCTTGAGACGCTGCGTGGCCTCGCAGAGCATGTGCTGATCCACGACACGTCGCTAGTTTCGCCCCTTGATGGCCCGGACTGGGGAACATGGCTGGAGGCGGCGGGGCTGGACGTAAAGCTCGCCTCCCGCGGTCCAGGCTATAGCGATACCGGTATGGCGATACAGGCAGCGATTGCCGGGCAGGGCGTAGCGCTCGGGCGGCGCGTTCTGGTGGCCGACGATCTTGCGCACGGCCATCTGGTGCGTCCGTTTGGGCCGGACTGTCCGACCGAGGGCAGTTGGTACTTCGTCACGACGCCGGAGGCGGGCGAGCGTCCGGCCATCGCGGCTTTCCTTGCATGGCTGCAAGAGGAAATCGCAATAGCCGGACTCTAGGCTTTCTTGGGGCGCTTATTTCGCCAGCGCATCCATAACGCGGACCCAGGAGCGGATGCCGCGGTGGTAGCTTTCGAGATTATATTTCTCGTTGGGGGAGTGGATGCGGTCGTCGGTCTGGGCGAAGCCGATGAGGAGAGAATCCATGCCGAGCTTGCGCTTGAAATCACCAACGATGGGGATCGAGCCGCCCGAGCCGGCGACGGCGGCTTCACGGCCCCATTCGTCGGTGAGGGCACCGAGGGCCTTTTGCAGCATGGGACCATCGGACGGGACGAGCGAGGCCGGGCTGGCGCCGTGCTCGTGGAAGGTCACTGTGCAATCGGACGGCAGGCGCGCTTCGACATGCTTGCGGAACGCAGCGCGGATCTTGTGCGGGTCCTGATTGGCAACGAGGCGGAAGGAAATCTTGGCCGATGCCTTGGCGGGGATCACTGTCTTGAAGCCGTCGCCGGTGTAGCCGCCCCACATGCCGTTGATTTCGCAGGTCGGGCGCGAGGTGATCTGTTCGAGAACGGAGCGGGTTTTTTCGCCGGCCGGTTCGGCAAGGCCGACATCGCCGAGATAGGCCTTGTCGTCGAACGGCAACCGCTTCCACTGCTCGGCGACGGCGTCGGGGAGTTCTTCGACATCGTCGTAAAAGCCTTCGACCGCAACCGAGCCATCGGGATTGCGCAGGGAGGTGATGATTTCGGCCAGCACCTGATTGGGATTGCGCGCCGCCCCGCCATACATGCCCGAATGCAAATCGCGGCTGGCGGCCTGGATGGTGATGTTTTCAGCAACCAGCCCGCGCAACATGGTGATGATCGAGGGAGTCTCGGTGTCCCACATGTCGGTGTCGCAAACGAGCGCGATGTCGGATTTGAGTTCGTCAGCGTTGGCGGTGAGGAAAGCATCGAGCGAGGGAGAACCGGATTCTTCTTCGCCTTCAAAGAGGATGGTGACGCCAAGCGGAAGCGATCCGCGGACGGATTTGTAAGCGCGACAGGCTTCAACGAAGGTCATCAGCTGGCCCTTGTCGTCCGACGACCCGCGCGCGAGGATGATTTTGCGGCCATTTTCCTCGGCGATTTTCGGCTCGAACGGCTCGCTGGTCCAAAGCTCGATGGGATCGACGGGCTGGACGTCGTAATGGCCGTAGAACAGGACGTTGGGGCCGTTTTCGGTGCGCTGATGGCCAACGACCATGGGATGACCTTTAGTGGGGCGCACGGCGGCGTCGAAATCGAGGCCCTGGAGTTCATGGGTCAGCCACTCGGCTGCGGTGTTGACTTCGCCGGCATAGGCGGGGTCGGTGGAGATCGACGCGATGCGCAGCAGGGTGAACAGGCGCTCGAGGCTGGCGTCGATATTGGCATCGACATGGGAAAGAACCGCATCGAGCGTAGCGTTGGCGTCTGTCATTGCTGGGAAATCCGTATGCTGAAATCGGGGTTGGTGGCGCGACTTTAGCAGGGGGTCGGCAGAGCGAACAGGCGCAGCAAAAAATTTTCGATGCCGATCTGTGGCCAAATTCGGGCCATGCGGCTTGCGGATTGGCGCGAGCCTGCTAAAATTTGGGTGTCTGGAAAGCGGGGCGGCTGGCCGACACATCGATAACTGGGGCCCGTAGCCATGACTGAGACGTCCGAGAGGGCGGAGCGCAGCTTTCTGCGCCGCCTGCTCGATACCCATGGAACGAAATTGGGTTGGGGCTTCGGCGTCGTTGCATTCGCGGTGGCATTCCTGCTGCGCGACATCCTCGACGGTACACTGCCGCCCGGATACCCGTTCCTGACCTTTTTCCCGGCGGTCATCCTGACAGCCTTCGTGGGCGGACTGGCGCCCGGAATAGCGGTGGCGGTCCTTTCGACCATTGCGTCCTGGTATTTCTTTATCCCCCCATTCGACACATTTGCCATCACGGATGCCACGGCGCTGGCGCTGGGGTTCTTCGTCGTCATCATGACGGTCGATCTGGCGGTGATCCATTACATGTTCCGCTCGATGGGCGCGCTGGAGTCCGAGCGCCAGAAGAGCCGCGAGCTCGCCCGATCCCGCGACCTGATGTTTGAAGAGATGCAGCATCGCATCTCCAACAATCTGGCCGTCGTCTCGGCGCTGCTGCGCATGCAGCGCAACAGCGTCGATGACGAGGGCGCGCGCAAGGCGCTGGACGAGGCAGCGACGCGGCTGGCGCTGATCGGCAACATTCACAGAAAGCTCCACGATCCCAACGGGCAGCAATTGCCGTTCGGCACCTTCATCAAGGAACTGTGCCACGATATCGTCGATGCCTCGGGCACCGGTGGGAAAGTGGTGTGCATGGTCGAGGCGGACGAACTGTTCTTGAGCGCCGAGCGCGCTGTGCCCGTGGGCTTGATCCTGACGGAAGTCGTATCGAACGCCCTCGAGCATGCCTTCGAGGGGCGCGAGCGTGGCACCATCTCGATCGATCTCAGGCGCGAGGCAGACGAGGGCGTGCTGTTGACCATCGCCGACGATGGCAAAGGGCTGCCCGAGGGCTTTGAACTGCGGCAGGCCCGCAGCCTGGGTCTCGTCGTGGCCCAACGCTTTGCCGAGCAGATCGGCGCGGTGTTCTCCATGGAGAACCGCAATGGCGCGTTCACCCGGCTGCGGTTCGCAAACGGCTAGCGCACCGGTCCTTTGTGATATGTGAACGAATCTCCCTGCCAAGCCATTGTATGCCGTAAGGTATTGGGCTCGGAGGGGGACGCGATGGCACGCTGGCGCTGGATATTGACGCAATTAACGCGGCAGCTCTGGATCAGGGCAACGCTGATCGGAATCCTTGGGGCGGTGGCAGCCGTTCTGGCGTTGGTCGTCGATCGGTTCGTGCCTTGGGAAATCCCCGATCTGATCGGCGCCGACGCCGTCGACGACATTCTCAATATCATTGCCTCCTCGATGCTGGCCGTGACGACTTTTTCGCTCAGCGTCATGACCTCGGCCTATGGCGCAGCCACCAGCAATGTCACGCCGCGCGCCACCAAACTGCTGATGCAGGACAGGGTGACGCAGAATGTGCTCTCGACCTTTATCGGATCGTTCCTGTTCTCGATCGTCGGCATCGTGGTGCTCAAGACCGGCGCCTATGGCGATCGGGGGCGGGTGATCCTGTTCATCGTGACGATCGGCGTGATCGTTCTGATCGTGGTCTCGCTGCTGCGCTGGATCGACTATCTCACGCGCTTCGGACGCGTCGGGGAGACGACCCAGAGGGTGGAGCAGGCGGCGCGAGACGCCATGGAGGCGCGGATCGCCGATCCCTATCTTGGCGGGAGGCCGCTGGTCGCGCTGCCCGACGATGCGTTGCCCGTGTTTGCGGGAGAAGTGGGATACGTCCAGCATATCGACATCGGCGCGCTTTCGGAGTGTTGCAAGGCACATGGATGCACGGTCCATATCGCCTCGGTGCCGGGCAGTTTCGCACATCCCGGCCAGGAAGTTGCGAGGGTGCGTCTGGAGGATGGGCAAACCGATGTCGAGGCGCTGATCGATGCTGTGCGGGCCGGGTTCACGATCGCCGATGAGCGGAGTTTCGATCAGGACCCGAGATTCGGCCTGGCCGTGATGAGCGAAATCGCCTCGCGTGCGCTATCGCAGGCCATCAACGACTCCGGAACCGCGATCGATGTGATCGGACGGCTGACACGGCTCATGACGCTCTGGAGCGACGAGGGGGGCAGGGGCGTCGACGAGGTCGCCCATCCGTCCGTTTACGTGCCGCCGCTCAAGGATGAGGATCTGTTTGAGGACGCATTCATGCCGATGGCACGCGATGGCGCAGGACATATCGAAGTGCAGGTGCGGCTTCAAAAGTCGCTGGAGGCGCTTAGCAAAAGGGGCAAGGAAACGTTTCGGACCGCAGCGCGCGAACAGGCGCGTCTCGCCATGGTCCGCGCTTTGGCGACCATGGACAACGCGACCGATCGCGAGCGCATGACGCGCGCGGCAGAATGGATAGGATAAGGGGAGGATTGGTGCGCCCTACGGGAATCGAACCCGTGTTACCGCCGTGAGAGGGCGGCGTCCTGACCGCTAGACGAAGGGCGCGGGGGACTTGTTTCACCGGCATAGATAATGCCCCCGGTGTGTCTAGGCAACCGGGGACCACCAAATCTTCCAAAACAGATTGAGAAGAGTGGCGCGCCCTACGGGAATCGAACCCGTGTTTCCGCCGTGAAAGGGCGGCGTCCTAGACCGCTAGACGAAGGGCGCTTGTCTGTCTCGGTTCCGAAGCGAAACCGTGTCAGCCAGTGAGCGGGTGTATAGGGGGGTGATTTGCAATGCGCAATACCAAAAACTCAAAAAAGTCGTTTTTTAACAGCCGCTGAAAGTGACCGGGCCGGTATAGCCGCGCGGACGGTCGCGGACGTCGACATGAATGAAGTTGCGGCCCGGATAGCACCCCAGGCCACCGGTCAGTCCATTCGACCGGGCATAGGCGATAAGCTGTGATTTCTGGACGCCGGGGATGTAGAAATCGGCTGCCATGCACTTGGTATGCATAGAGGCTTCCGCGCCGCCGACCGATGCGTTGTGCCAGGGGGTGCGATAGCCCGAATTCATCACGACCTTCTTGCCGAAATGGCCCTCGAAATCCCAGATCAGCAACCGCAGCTTGGGCGAAAGGCACAAGGCGTTGACGTTGCTGGATGAAACGAAGGTGCCCCAATCGGTGCGCAGGCCGGAGTAACCGCTGCCCGATGAGGAGGCGAACATTGCCATCGGTGCACAGGCGCCGAGGAGGCAAACCATGACGACGAGACTGGCAAGAGTGCGCATGAAACAAAAACCTGGTGTTCGAGTGGGCCATAAATCGCGTTCGCGCGCCGGCTCGAAGCCTCTTGGCGCACTGGTGCTCCCAAACCACAGGCATAAAAATAACCGGCGGTTGCCTAACCGCCGGTCAACTCACGTGGTTAATTATTGGTTATGCGTTTACCAAGTGCCCGTGTTGGGCATCGAGGCCCAGGGTTCGGCCGGTTCGCGATCGCCCTCCTGCAGCAATTCGATCGAAATGCCGTCCGGGGATTTCACGAAGGCCATGTGGCCGTCGCGCGGGGGGCGATGGATGGTGTAGCCCATGTCGGCCAGATGCTGGCACAGCGCGTAGATGTCCTGGACGCGATAGGCGAGGTGACCGAAATTGCGGCCGCCGGTGTACTCTTCCGGGTCCCAGTTATAGGTCAGTTCGACCTTGGCGCTCTCGTCGCCCGGGGCATGGAGAAAGACCAGTGTATAGCGGCCCTTTTCGCTTTCGGTGCGGCGCGATTCGATAAGGCCGAGGCCGTCGCGGTAAAACCGCAGGCTCTCTTCGATATCGGTGACGCGCACCATGGTGTGAAGGTATTTCACGGCAAGGCTCCCTGTTATTGTAGAGGCGCGGACGTTAGCAGAGGGCAGGGCGGCGGGCCAAGTCCCGCGCGCGGCGAGATATATGGTTAACGGGCGTCAACAAAATTATGAATGGTCCTTAACTTTTGCTTCTGAATCGGCCACAGTGGCGCCAATTGTAAGAGTACCTGCAGGACGCAGGCCGTGAGTGAGAAGGCGTATAGGATGGGGGCGAAAGACACTTCCGGCAGCGGACCGATCTCCGAAGGGGATCTGCGGCGCGATGCGCGCTCCGGCGATGCCGATGGCAGTCTCGACAATGGGGCCGATTTCGATGTCATCGAAGTGGCCGGCAGCATCAAATGGTTCGACGCGGGCAAGGGCTTCGGGTTCATCATCCCGGACGATGGCGGCGGCGACGTTCTGCTGCACGTGACCTGCCTGCGGCGCGACGGCTATCAGACCGCCTATGAGGGCGCTCGTATTGTCGTCGAGGCGCTGAACCGCCCTGGCGGGCTTCAGGCGTTCCGCATCCTGTCCATGGACGATTCGACGGCGCGCCATCCCTCGCAGTTGCCCGCTGCGCGCACCCATGTGCAGGTGGAGCCGACATCGAAACTCGAGCGGCTCGAGGTCAAGTGGTTCAACCGCGTGCGCGGGTTCGGGTTTCTCTCGGCCGGCGAGGGGCATCCCGACATCTTCATCCACATGGAAACGCTGCGCCGCTACGGGATGACCGAATTGCGGCCCGGCCAGTATGTGCTCGTCCGCTATGGCGATGGGCCCAAAGGCCTTATGGTCGCCGAAATTCGACCTGATGGTTGGGGCGACGCGCCATCCTCCCATTAGATTACCGGGCAGTTGGGTGATGGTGGCCTGCAAAGCGCGGCCTTCTGCGCTTCCGGTGCTCACGTACGAACGTACGCTGCGCGCCGGTTCTCAAAGGCCACGCTTTTCGACTCACCCTGACCCAACCGACCGGCAATCTAACGCCGACTCGAACGTGGGGGATCGTCCGAAAGGTATCGGGAGTAGTGTGATGAACGCAATTTTTCGCAAGGCTGGACTGGCGCTGGGGCTGTCATTGCTGGCGTTTTCTGCTGTTGCGCAGGAGAGCGAGGATCTGGCGACGATCGTTTCGGGCGATCTACGGCACGAGTTTACGGTCGAAGTCGTCGATACCGACGAGACGCGCTCGCGGGGGCTGATGTTCGTTGAGGAACTCGCGCCCGACGCTGGCATGCTGTTTGACTTTTTCGAAGAGCGGCCGGTCGCGTTCTGGATGCAGAACACGCTGATCCCGCTCGACATGCTGTTCATCAAGTCCGATGGCGAAATCGCGCGCATTCATGAAAATGCCGTGCCGATGGACCGCACCGCGATCCCGTCAGGTGAGCCCGTGCGGTTCGTTCTCGAAATACCCGGTGGACGGTCGGCCGAACTGGGGCTCGAGGCGGGTGATACGCTTGAGCATCCCAGGGTCGGAACTGAGGCTGAAGCCGCCGTGGAATAGTTCGCGACGGTTCCGGGTGACCTGGAATTTTGTGTTTTTGGTCGGCGCTGCGCTGAATCCCGGGAATAAATCCCGGGATGACGGTGGTGGCTGTGGTCGGGCGTGACCTTACTTGACGACGAGGACGGGCATGGTGCTCGTGGTGAGCACTTCATTGGTCTGGCTTCCGAGCAGCATCTTGCGGAAGCCGCGGCGGCCATGGGAGGCCATGACGATCAGATCGCAAGCAGCCTTCTGCGCCGTCTCGACGATCGCGTCGGCTGGATAGCGATTGGGGATGTGGCGGGTTTCGTAAGCGACGCCGCTTTCGGTCGCAAAGCGCGCGGCTTCTTCGAGCACCTCTTTGACCATGACCTGCTGGCTGGCCTCATAATCGGCAATGGTGGCGGGGCCGGCCTCAGCCAGAACGCTGGCGGCCCACATGTCGGTGACCGTAATGATCGTCACCCGCGCGCCCAGTTGTTTTGCAAGCTTGAGGCCGTGGTCGAGGCCCTTTCGCGACAGGTCCGACCCGTCCGTGGCAATCAGAATATGCGAATACATTGCACGTCTCCTTGCTGCGTGACCGCAGTATAGCGCAATGGGCGGTTGGTGGATTGATCTGGGTCAATATGGTCCGCGGGCAGGTGATGCGGAACCAGGCGGCGGGACGAGGGTTATACGGTAGCCCTCTGTACTCTTCCAAGGATCGATCCACATGAAGAAAATTGCATCTCTTGCCATCGTCGTCGTCGGTGCACTGAGCCTGACGGCTTGTACTTCGACCGAACGCACCCTGACTGGCGCTGCTGTCGGTGGTGGTGCAGGTGCTCTGGTTGGCGCGTCCGTCATGGGCACCCCGGGTGCTGTGCTCGGTGGCGCTGCCGGCGCTGCGACCGGCGTTGTCGTCGCAGACAATATCTAAGACGAACTACGAGAATGGGTCCGGGTTTCGCCCGGGCCCATCTGCATGGGTTTTAAAAGAAGTCCATGACGACGCCGAAAAGGTCTTGAGCCGTTTCCGGGTTCGACCACAAATACCAGGCGCCGAGGCCTATCGCTGCAAGCAGCACGAAGCCAAAAACCTTCCTGACCAGTGAAAACACCAGCCATAAAGCGACCAGCGCGGCGACGCCAATGCCGATGAGCGTAAAAGTGTCGGTTGGGATGGCGTATCTCCTGAATCTTGGCCTTCGAAAGCACGTTGTCGCGTGTGTGGTGGCTGAAAACGCCTGATGGTTCAAGCCGATATCGCCAGAAATAGGCGGGAGAAGGGCCGGTACGGAAACGCGGCTGCGCTTCACTGGGCGGCGGGTACGCTTAGGAAAGGGTATTGCGCGACGAGTTGGTCAAGATACCCCTGTGCCTGGAGGGCCACGATGGCGGTATCGATTTCCTGGCGCAGATAGGTGTCGGTGGACAGCAGCAGCCCGCCTACGGGCATCGGCGACAATTGCACCGGGTCGGGAGCGATGAACTGGACATCGGGGGGGAGAGCATCTCCATCGGTGAGGTCAAGCAGGGATGGCCCCCAGACGAGCGCAGCGGCGATAGTGCCGCTTTCGAGCGCGCTCAGCGTCTGGGCGTCGGTGCCGAACGGGATACGCCGCCAGCGTTGTGCGGTGGGCTGCAGATTGTTGAACTGCAGAAACAGAAAATCGGCCGAGGTCGCACTGGTCGTGCCGATCGCGGTTCTGGGCGGTAAGTCGCCTAGGCGCGCGACGTTCGGGTCGCTGCCGACAAAGACATAATTGGCATCATAATAGGCTCGGGTGACGGCGACCCATTCCGGGTAGTGGCCTGCAATCAGCTTGAAGCCAAAGAACACGCGGCATTGGGCGCGCAGGTAATAATAGACGTCATCGAACGGCGAGGTGACGGCGGCGCCGCCGACATAGTGAATCTGCGGATCGAGCAGCAGGACGGCGGCGATCTCGCGGGCAATGGCCTCGTCGATCTGCCATGCGGGATCGCGCTGATCGATGCAGACATCGAGTTCGGTGCCGTCGACCGGTCGCCCGAAATCTTCTTCGTTGTAGAGAAAAGGACGGTCCTGCGCGGTCGCACTGCCGGCCGCGAGGGCGAACGCGACGAGGAGGGCAGGGCCAAATCGAAATCGGGTCAATGCGGTGCTTTCCGAAAGGATTGGGGCCGCGCAAGAGTGCGGCCCCAATGATCGTTTGCCGGTTAGGGCAGGGTAAAGACCCAGAGGACCGAGCCTGCAGCCGGATTGACGAACTCCGGCGTCAGCGTGGCAAGCGCTCTCGCCTGGCTCGAACCGTTACCGACCGCTACCGCGACATACTGCTTGCCGTCGGCCTCATAGCTGATCGGGAAGGAGTTTACGGCGTTGTTGGTGCGGATCTGCCAGAGCACATCGCCGGTTTCGTCGTCGAACGCGTAGAAATAGCGGTTCCAGTCGCCGGCGAAGACAAGGCCGCCGCCGGTGGGCAGAACGGCACTGGTGATAGGCGAGCGCTGGCGGTGGCTCCAGGCGGTCGAGTGGTCGGCCAGATTGATGGCATCGAGCCGGCCGATATTGCCGTCGCTGTCGGGCACTTCCACGCGGGCGAATGTCGCACGGCCACCACCCGTGTAGGCTTGGCCCGGATCGAGGGGCTGCGGCGTGGTGTTCGAGCAGAATTCGGCCAGAGGCAGATACAGAGTCTCCGTCCGTGGGCTGTAGGCGGTCGCCGGCCAACCGCGGCCACCGGGATCGGCGGGGCAGTTGAACGTCGTCTGTCCGATCATCGGGATGGTTTCCTCGTTGATCGTCTTATCGCCGGTCTCGGGGTCTATGGCCGAGATGACGTTCTGAGGCACTGTTTCCACGCTCCAGAGCCAGCTGCCATCATTGCGATCCAGCGCCTCGACGATGCCGAGCTTGCCGGTGGTGATCACCTGCTCGCGCACTTCACCATCGACCGGCAGGTCCACAAGGATGCGCTCGTAGATGTAATCGAGGTCCCATGTGTCGTTCGGCAGGTGCTGGAAGTACCATTTGAGTTCGCCGGTCTGCGGGTCAAGCGCCAGAGTCGAGTCGGTGTAGAGCGCGTCATTGCTGACGCCCGGCGTGTCGACGGCTGGAAGCAGGCCGCTCATTTCGGCGATCCACGGATAGGGCTGGCCCACACCGCTGAAGACGGTGTTCGTGTCGGGGTCGTAAGTGGCCGCCAGCCACACCGATGCGCCGTGGCGGCTTTCGATGGGCAGGTCGTTCCAGGTGTCGCCCTCTTCGCCGTCCTGCGCAATGGAATGGAAGCGCCACAGCTCGTCGCCGGTGGCCGGATCATGACCAGTGATGAAACAACCGCCTGGCTGGGCATTGCCGCAGCCGGTCATGCCCTGAACCACCACGCCGTCGGCGATGAGAGGACCGGACGAATAGCGGAAGCCATCACTCCACGCAGCCGGTTCCACGCTCCAGACCTCCTGGCCGGTGCGGGCATCGAGGGCAATGATGTGCGTGTCGCTCGTGGCGAGGATGATCATATCCTCATAGATCGCCATGTTGCGCTTGGTCGCGGTGTTGCCTGTGCCTGCGGCCACGACGTCTTCGGGCAGGTCGCGATTGTACTCCCAGAGCAGATCTCCGGACGCGCCATCGATCGCCTGCACCTTGTCGAGATTGTTGTGCACGAACAGCACACCGTCGTGAACGATCGGGGTGGTCTCGGTGGCCCCTGGGGTCAGCGACCATGTCCAGGCAACTTGCAAGTCGCCGACGTTTTCTTTGTTGATTTCCTCAAGAGGACTGTAACCCCAGCCATCGTAAGTGCGGCGCCAATGCAACCAGTCACCATCACCCGGATTTAGCAAGGTTTCGTCCGAGACGTCGGTGAACGCCGACAGTCGACTCTCGACCTGAGCGTTTGCGTAGCCAATAGGAAGCAGCCCGACCACAATCGTGGTCGAGAGCAGCAGAAAATTCCTCATAACGATTTCTCCTCCACTAATGCCGGGGCTTTGCCACCGACAGTCAATCTTGCACCCCTTGTTGCAACAACGTCAATACAGGACAGCAGGACGACGTTTGACGACATGATCAGCTGCTATTGCCCATTTGAATTTATTAAGTCAGGATTGGTTTTGCGCCGTGGAGAGTTCTTGAGGAGCGGCGCCGACTTTTGGGAGCAGGATATGGGTTACCGCGCAATTTTCGGATCGGCGGCAGCATTCGTGCTGCTGGCAGGGGGCGCCTGGGGCACGGCAAATGCGCAGGATGGCGCCGCCGCAACAGACGATGCCGGCCAGATGGTGAGCTTCACCCAGGAGCAGGTTGCGAGCGGCCAGCGGGAATATGTGCGGAGTTGCCAGGATTGCCACGGGGCCAATCTCAATGACGGTGAGTTCGGCGGCCCGCCGCTCGTCGGGTTCTACTTCCGCGAGAAATGGTATCCGATCGGGGTTGCGGGATTGTTCGGGTTCACCGCTTCGGCCATGCCGCCCGATCGCCCGGGCGCATTGAGCGACGAGACCTACGCCAATCTGGTGGCCTTCATCCTGAGCGAGAATGGAATCGAGGCCGGCGATACGCCGATGCCCGCCGACATGGCCGCGCTCGCGGAATTGTCGCTGCCCGAAAACGAGGAATAGCTGGCGACCCCGACAGGATTCGAACCTGTGACCAATAGCTTAGAAGGCTACTGCTCTATCCAGCTGAGCTACGGGGCCGTGAGGCGCCATCTAGCGCAAAATGGATGCTTTGTCAGGTGAGAAACCCGATCAAAGCAGCATCGGCTTGACTTTGCGGCCATAACAGACGATATGAGCGCCATGCCGAGCGCTGCCGCGTGAGCAGCCGTGTCGCTTCCAGCGCACATCAAAGGCCGGCATATTTCAACCAAGTTCCCAAATCACGCGGGGTTCTGACAGGTCCGACGCCTTTAGCGCAATGTGGCGCTACGGTATGGCCGGAACTGCAACCGCAACGCCACGCGCGCGCCCTCTAATGGTCGCGGCGCAAAGGCTTTTTTGTATGTAGGCTCGCCGCGAGAGGTGGGCCGCAAAGGATCTCATTTGACCGACTTTCAGGCCCTCGGCCTCAATACTCACATTCTCAAGGCCCTGGCCACGCTCGAGTTCACCGAACCGACACCGATCCAGAGCCGCTCGATCCCGCTCGTGCTCGAAGGGCGCGACATTATGGGGTTGGCTCAGACCGGCACCGGCAAGACCGCCGCGTTCGGCCTGCCGATCATCCAGCACCTGATGGCTGCCGGTGGCAAGCCAGACCCCAAAACCTGCAAGGCGCTGATCCTCGCGCCGACCCGCGAACTGGTGAACCAGATCGCCGTGAACCTGCGCTCGTTTACGCGCAACACGCCGATCAAGGTGAACTCGGTGGTCGGCGGCATGGCGATCAGCACGCAGATCAAGGCACTGGCATTCGGCAGCGACATTGTCGTTGCAACGCCGGGCCGCCTGCTTGATCTGGTGAAGCGCCAAGCGCTGCGTCTCGATTCGGCGAAATATCTGGTGCTCGACGAAGCCGACCAGATGCTCGATCTGGGCTTTATCCACGCGCTGCGCGAAATCTCTCGCCTCGTGGGCCAGCCGCGCCAGACTCTGCTGTTTTCGGCGACGATGCCAAAGCAGATGAACGAAATCGCTTCGGCCTATCTGTCCGATCCGGTGCGCGTTCAGGTGACGACGCCTGGCAAGACCGCAGACAAGATCACCCAGAGCGCACATTTCGTGGACCAGGGTGGCAAGCTTTCGCTGCTCAAGACGCTACTCGGTGCCGATAAGGAATCGCTGTCGCTGGTTTTCGCGCGCACCAAGCACGGGGCTGAAAAGCTTTCGAAATCGCTTCAGGCAGCGGGCTTCGCTACGGGTTCGATCCACGGCAACAAGAGCCAGGGTCAGCGCGATCGTACGCTCAAATCGTTCCGTGCCGGTGAAATCCGCGTTCTGGTGGCGACCGACGTCGCGGCGCGCGGTATCGATATTCCGGGCGTGAGCCACGTCTATAATTACGAGCTGCCCCAGGTTGCCGAAAACTACGTCCACCGCATTGGCCGTACGGCGCGTGCGGGTGCCGAAGGGCTGGCAGTCGCACTGGTGGCTGGTGACGAGTACGGGCTGTTGCTCGATATCGAGCGCCTGACCGGCATCACGATTACGACGGCAGGCGGCGAGCGTCCGCTGCGCAAGGCTCCGGGCAATCCGGCCAAGCGCACCCAGAATCGCGCCAAGTCGAACAACAAGCCGGCCGGTCAGGGGCAGGGCGCCAAGAAGCCCTTCGATCCGATGAAGGCCGCTTCGCAGCGTAACCGCAAAAAGCAGCGCGCCAATCGAGCCCGCCAGGCCGCTTGATCGCGAAATATTGAATAGTTGTTCCAGGGAAGGGCGGCCATCTTTTGATGGCCGCCCTTTTCGTATGGCCCGGTGGCCAAGGCTTGGAGGGAGATGTCCACCGGTATTCGACTTTGGTCGCATGACCTCTTGACATCGATTTCATAATGACATGAGATGCTTGTAATCGATTTCAACCCAGTCTTGCTGCGGTTTTGTAATCGATTACATTTTCGTGTCGAGGAACCGTGCGTTGAGGAGCCACGGGACGGAGATGGAGGAGAGGCGGCCAAGCCGCCTGTGAGGAAAAACCCCTTGGGAGGGATGACTATGAAAAGATTTGCAGTGGCCGCATCGGTTGCGGCTGCCTTGATGTCGACGACCGCAGTGTCGGCGGCAAACCTCGAAGTGACCCATTGGTGGACATCCGCCGGTGAAGCCGCAGCGGTTGCAGAATTTGCCCGCGTCTTCGAAGAAGAAACTGGCCATACCTGGGTCGACGGTGCGCTTGCTGGTTCGGGTACTGGCGCCAACCCCGTGATTATCAGCCGCATTATCGGCGGCAATCCGATGGGCGCCACCCAGATGAATACCGGCCGCGATGCCGAGGAACTGATCCAGGCCGGCCTGATGCGCGATCTGACAGACATCGCCGACGAAATGGGCATTCGCGACTTCTACGTCGACGAGTCCCTGCTCGAGCCCTGCACGTATGAAGGCCGCATCTACTGCTTCCCGGTCAATATCCACTCATGGGATTGGCTGTGGCTCTCCACGGCTGCTTACGAAGAAATCGGTGAGCCGGTCCCGACAAACTGGGACGAATACGTCGCGAGCTGGCCCGCACTTCAGGACGCCGGCATCCTGCCGTTCGGTCTCGCAACCGGCTGGCCCATCTCGGGCGTCCCGGGCGTGCTGATGGCCGGTATCGGCGGCTCCGATCTCGTCCTTGCCATCAACCGCGACAAGGATGTCGAAGCCGTCCGTGGCGAAGATTTCCGTCGTGTTGCAGAGGCGCTCGACGCTCTGCGTTCGGTCGTGAGCCCGGACATGATGGTTCCTGCCTTCGGTGACGTCGGCAACCAGCTCCTCGAAGGTACGGCTGCCGGCAATATCCACGGCGACTGGCTGCAGGGCGATCTGCAGATTGCCGGTGGTGTGCCCGGTGAAGACTACGAATGTCTGCCCGGCCTTGGCCTGAACGATCAGCTCACCGGTGGTGGCGACAGCTTCTACTTCCCCGTGCTTCCCGATGGGACGGATCCGGAAGTGATCGAAGCTCAGACCGAACTGGCACGGCTGCTGATTTCTCCCGATGCACAGCTCGCCTTCAACCTCGTGAAGGGTTCGATGCCGATCCGTACCGACATCGATCTCTCGAGCGCCAATGCGTGCATGCAGAAAGCCATCCCGCTGCTCGACAACGGTCTGTTGCCATCTGGTGACTTCTCGCTCTCGAGCGACACCCAGCAGCAGCTCCAGGATCTCTCGATCGAGTTCATCGACAACGACAACATCTCTGTCGACGATTACATCGAGCGCTATGCTTCGATCATCGAGAGCGCCGACTAAGCGCCCTTTCTGACGATGCATTAGAGCCCAAGGGTGCGGTCGGACTTCCTCCTCTAACCGACCGCACCCCCTCGAACGGGAGCAATTGTTTTGACTGACGCTTCAGCCAGCGAAAGGCAGGAGTCGGGGACGGCGCGTTATGTGCGCCAGTTGTTCACCCGCAATATCTCCGCCAAGATCGCCGCGACCCCAATGATCGTCACCGTGCTAGTCATCTTCATCGGCTGCACGCTCTGGACGATCTATTATTCCTTCACAAACTCAAGGCTTCTGCCGACAGGGACCTTTGTCGGGCTCGACCAGTACACGCGCCTGTTCGGTACGTCGCGCTGGAACGTCTCGGTCTGGAACCTGATCTGGTATGGCGTTTTTTCGCTGTCCTTTACCCTTGTCATTGGCTTCCTGCTCGCCGTTTTGATGGACCAGAAGATCCGCTTTGAAAGCGCCTTCCGGACCATAATGCTCTACCCCTTCGCTCTGTCCTTCATCGTGACGGGGTTGGTTTGGCAGTGGATCATGAACCCGACGCTCGGCCTTCAGGGCACGATGCGCAATCTGGGTTTCGACTGGTTCACCTTCGACTGGATCGCGCGATCCGACATGGTGATCTACGCCTTGCTGATTGCCGGGCTCTGGCAGGGCACGGGCTTTATGATGGTCCTGATGCTGGCCGGCTTGCGCGGGGTGGATGAGGAAATCTGGAAGGCGTCGCGGGTCGACGGCATTCCCACATGGCGGACGTATCTGTTCATCGTCTTGCCGATGATGCGCGGCGTGCTCGTCACAGCCGTGGTGCTGGCCGGCTCCGGTATCGTGCGCCTCTATGATCTTGTCGTGGCGCTGACGCGGGGTGGTCCGGGCATATCGTCCGAAGTGCCGGCGAAATACGTCTACGATTACATGTTTACGGCCGGAAATATCGGTCAGGGCCTGGCCGCATCGACCATGATGCTGCTGACGGTCATGATCATCATCATTCCCTGGGCCTATCTCGAATTTGGCGGACGGGGGAAGAAGTCATGAGCAACCCAGCCACGCTTTCAACCAACGTCGCGCTCGACGCGGTCAAAACCGATATCACTCTGGACGGACCACACGGGCCGCGGCCCAAGCCGTTCTTCACGCCGAGGCGGATCATCCTCTACTCGATCCTGTTCGTGGCGTGTCTCTATTATCTCTTCCCGCTCTACGTCATGATCACGACGTCGTTCAAAACGATGCCCGAAATTCGCTTCGGCAACATCTTTGCGCCGCCGATCGAGTTCACGGGGGAGGCATGGAGCAAGGCATGGTCCTCGGCCTGTACGGGCCTGACCTGCCAGGGGCTGAGCCCCGGGTTCTGGAATTCGATCAAGATTCTGATCCCCTCGGTGATCATCTCGACAGCGGTCGCGGCCGTGAACGGCTATGGCCTGGTCAACTGGAAGTTCAAGGGCTCGGAAATCTTCTTCGCCGTGCTGATCTTCGGCTCGTTCATCCCCTATCAGGTGATGCTCTATCCGCTGGTGATGCTGACGCGCGAAATGGGTATTTTCGGTACGATCCCAGCGGTCATCATGGTGCACACCATCTTTGGCATGCCCATCCTGACCTTGCTGTTCAGGAACTATTTCGCCTCGTTGCCGCCCGAACTGTTCAAGGCGGCACGTGTGGACGGAGCCGGGTTCTGGCGCATCTTCTTTGAGGTGATGTTGCCCATGAGCCTGCCGATCGTCGTGGTTGCGCTGATCCTTCAGGTGACAGGCATCTGGAACGACTTCCTGTTCGGGGTGGTGTTTGCGGGAACGCAGAACCTGCCGATGACAGTGCAGCTCAACAACATCGTCAATTCGGCTCAGGGCACGCCCGAGTACAACGTCAACATGGCAGCCACGATGCTGACCGGCCTCGTGCCGCTCATCGTCTACTTCGTCTCAGGACGATTGTTCGTCCGCGGCGTCGCAGCCGGTGCGGTCAAAGGGTAAGAAAAATGATAGACAATACAAAGACGTCCGTATCGATCCGGAATCTCTCTCTCAGCTTCGGATCGGTGCAGGTCCTTCAGGAGATGAACCTCGACGTCAAATATGGCGAGTTCATCGTGCTGCTCGGGCCTTCAGGCTGCGGCAAGTCGACCCTGCTCAACTGCATCGCCGGCCTTCTCGATGTCACGGGCGGCCAGATCTACATCTCGGGCAAGAACGTCACCTGGGAAGAACCCAAGGACCGCGGCATCGGCATGGTGTTCCAGTCCTACGCGCTCTATCCGCAGATGACGGTGCGCAAGAACCTTTCCTTTGGACTCCGCGTCGCCGGATTGCCCAGGGAAGAGATCGACAAGCGCGTCAAGCGCGCTTCGGAAATGCTCCAGATTGAGCCCTTGCTCGACCGCAAGCCGGCTAACCTCTCGGGTGGCCAGCGCCAGCGCGTGGCGATCGGGCGGGCGCTGGTACGGGACGTCGACGTGTTCCTCTTCGACGAACCTCTGTCCAACCTCGATGCGAAACTGCGTGCCGATTTGCGGGTGGAGATCAAACGGCTGCACCAGCGGCTCGAAAACACGATGATCTATGTGACGCACGATCAGATCGAGGCCATGACGCTGGCCGATCGTATCGCCATCATGCGTGACGGCATCATCCAGCAGCTCGATACGCCCCATGAAATCTACAACCGTCCCGTCAATCTGTTCGTGGCCGGGTTCATCGGGTCGCCGGCGATGAATTTCATCAAGGGCGATCTCAAGAGCCGGACGTTCGTCGCAGATGGCGTGACGCTCCCCATCGATCATTACGCCTTTCAGCCAGGCAACGAGGCGCTCAACGCCAACGCCATTCTCGGCGTCAGGCCAGAACACGTGCTGGTCGGCGAGGCTGCCAACGCGGTTCCCGTCAATTTCGAGAGTGAAATCGAGATTGTCGAGCCGATGGGCTCGGACACCATCGCATGGGCACGCATCGGGACGCAGGAATTCACCTTCCGGGCCGACGCCGAACTCAATCTCGAACCCGGCCAGAAGATCAGGCTCGGCTTTGATCCCGCCCGCGCGTCGGTTTTCGACGCCGCCAGCGGCGAACGCATCTAGGAGTATCCAGTGACCGATTTTTCCTTCCAGCTTTACAGCGCGCGCAATTTCCCGCCGCTGAGTGATACCTTGGCCCTGCTTTCACGCCTCGGTTACAAACAGGTCGAAGGCTATGGCGGGCTTTACGCCGACCCGGCCGCCCTGCGCGCCGACCTCGACGCCAATGGGCTGACCATGCCGACGGGCCATTTCGGCATCGATCAATTACGCGACAAGGCCAAGACCGCCGAGGCGGCAAGGGTCATCGGCGTGGAGACGCTGTTTTGCCCGGCCATTCCCCACGACAAGTGGAAGCAGCCCGAAGCCGATTGGGTCAGCCTTGCCGCTGAACTGGGCGAACTGGGCAAGTTCTATAAGGATCAGGGATTCGGGTTCGGGTGGCATAACCACCATTTCGAATTCTGGCCCACCGATTCCGGTCGGTTGCCGATGGACATCATCCTTGAGGGCGCCCCCGATATCGATTGGGAAATGGACGTCGCCTGGGTGGTGCGCGGAGAAAACGATCCGAACGCCTGGATCGAAAAGCACGGACAGCGCATCGTTGCCGCGCATCTCAAGGACATAGCGCCGGAAGGTGAAGCCAAGGACGAGGACGGCTGGGCCGATCTGGGGCACGGGACAGTGCCCTGGAAGGACCTGTTTTCGACCCTCAAATCCAAGACGAAGGCTACCCATTTCGTCATGGAACACGACAATCCCAACGATCTCGAACGCTTCGCATCGCGCTCGATCGCGACAGCAAAGTCGCTTTAGGACCAAGACCATGAGCAAGACACACGGCGTCGGCATTCTGGGTGCCGGCAATATTTCGGCGGCTTATCTCAAGCTCGCCCCACTGTTCAAAGGCATCGAGGTGCGTGCTGTTGCCGACATCATGCCCGAGGCTGCCAAGGCGCGTGCCGAGGAATTCAACGTCGCGGCCCAGACGCCCGACGAACTGCTGAAGAATTCCGAGATCGACGTGATCGTCAATCTCACCATTCCGGATGCGCACTACCGCGTGTCCAAGGACATCATCTCGGCCGGAAAGCACGCCTATTCGGAAAAGCCGCTGGTCCTGACGCTCGAAGAGGGCGAAGACTTGCGCAAGGCGGCCAACGATGCCGGCAAGCAGGTCGGCTGCGCACCCGATACGTTTCTGGGCGGTGCGCATCAGCAGGCGCGTGCACTGATCGATGAAGGCGCGATCGGCAAGGTGACGTCGGGCACGTGCCATGTGATGAGCTTCGGGCTCGAGCACTGGCACCCCAACCCCGACTTTTTCTTCAAGCCCGGCGCCGGGCCGGTACTCGATATCGGGCCCTATTATGTTGCGAACCTGATCAATCTGATCGGGCCGGTGAAACGGGTCACGGCGTTTTCGTCGACGCCCCGCGATCGGCGGGAGATTTCGAGCGAGCCGCGCAAGGGCGAGTATGTCGAGGTGACGACGCCGACCACCATCCACGCGGTGCTGGAGTTCCACAACGGTGCTCTGGTGACGCTGGGTGCGTCATGGGACGTAGAGGCGCATCAGCATTCCAATATGGAAATTTACGGCAGCGAGGGGTCGCTCTACGTGCCCGATCCCAATTTCTTCGGGGGCGAGCTGGTGCTGGCGCGTCGCAATGGGGTGCGGGATGTGGTCGAGCCCTGGAAGCATCCGCTGGGCATCGCCAATTGGGAGCGTCCCAATGGGCCGGCCTTCGCCAACTACCGGACGGCGGGCCTCGCCGACATGATGTTGGCGATCGATGCGGGCCGCAAGCCCAGATGCTCGCTCGACACCACGCTTCACGGGGTGGACGTAATGACGTCGATCCTGAAATCGGCGGAGTTGGGTGCGGCGGTGACGCTGACGACGACGTGCGAACGCCCCGACGCGCTTGGACCCGTGGAGGCTCAGGCGCTGCTGGTCTAGTTTTTCACGAGCTCCTCCCGGCGCGGCGCATGTCTTTGGGGGAAGGCATGCGCCGCGATTGTTTCGGGCGCTTGACTGTGGTCGGCACCACGATAGGCTGTAAACGATTTCAGTGACGCACGTACGTCATGAGCCGCTTACGGGACGGAGCGTTGGCGGGTACAATTTTTGGAAAGTCCTGAATTTAAAGGAGGAGATTCACATGCGCACCCTCAAGGGTCCGGCTATTTTCCTGGCGCAGTTCGCTGGTGATACGGCGCCGTTCGACACGCTCGACAACATCTGCAAATGGGCCGCAAGCCTCGGCTACAAAGGCGTACAGATTCCCACCTGGGTGTCGGGCTTCATCGATCTGAAAAAGGCAGCCGAGTCCAAGGATTATTGCGACGAGCTCAAGGGGATCGCCGGCAAGCACGGGATCACCATCACCGAGCTCTCGACGCATTTGCAGGGGCAGTTGGTCGCGGTTCACCCGGCCTATGACTCAGCCTTTGATGGGTTTGCGGCGCCTGAAGTGCGCGGCAACCCCAAGGCGCGGCAGGAATGGGCCGTCAATCAGCTCAAATGGGCGGCCAAAGCCTCTCAAAATATGGGTATCACCGCGCACGCGACGTTCTCGGGTGCTCTGGCCTGGCCCTATATCTATCCGTGGCCGCAGCGTCCGGCCGGGCTGGTGGAAGAAGCGTTCGACGAACTGGCGCGGCGCTGGACGCCGATCCTTGATGCGTTCGACGAAGCGGGCGTGGATGTCTGTTATGAGATTCACCCGGGCGAGGATCTGCACGACGGGATCAGCTACGAGATGTTCCTCGAGCGCGTGAACAATCACGCCCGGGCCAATCTGCTCTACGATCCGAGCCACTTCGTTTTGCAGCAGCTCGATTACCTCGACTACATCGACATCTACCACGAGCGGATCAAGATGTTCCACGTCAAGGACGCCGAGTTCAACCCAACGGGGCGGCAGGGCGTTTATGGCGGGTTCCAGAGCTGGATCGACCGGGCAGGGCGGTTCCGCTCGCTGGGCGACGGACAGGTTGACTTCGCGGCGATCTTTTCCAAACTCGCCGCCTATGATTTCGACGGCTGGGCGGTGCTCGAATGGGAATGCGCGCTCAAGCATCCCGAAGACGGTGCGCGTGAAGGGGCGGAGTTCATCGCCAACCACATTATTCGCGTGACCGAAAAGGCGTTCGATGATTTTGCGGGCGCCGGTACAGACCGGGCGGCCAATCGGAAGATGCTGGGCCTGGATTAGAGGAGTTTATCGAGATGGCAGAAAACGGAAAGCGGCCGATCAGGCTCGGCATGGTCGGGGGCGGGACGGGGGCCTTTATTGGCTACGTGCATCGCATCGCATCGCGGCTCGATGGCGATTTCCAGCTTGTGGCGGGTGCGCTCTCGTCGCGGGCTGAGGTGGCAAAGGAATCGGGTAAAAATCTCGGGTTGGCCGACGATCGCGTCTATACCGACTTCGCCGAGATGGCGCGGGCGGAAGCAGCGCGAGAGGATGGGATCGAGGCGGTGGCGATCGTCACGCCCAACCACATGCATTTCGCGCCTGCCAAGGCGTTTCTCGAGGCGGGCATCCACGTTATCTGCGACAAGCCGCTGACCTCGACCATCGATGACGCCTATGCCTTGCGGGACATCAAACCGGCGAACGGCGCGAAGTTTCTGCTCACGCATAACTATACGGGCTATCCGTTGATCCGGCAGGCACGGGAGTTGGTGAACTCCGGGGCTCTGGGCAAGATCCGCGTCGTGCAGGTGGAGTACCCGCAAGATTGGCTTGCCGTCGAAGCCGGTGACGAGAACAAGCAGGCGGCATGGCGCACCGATCCGTCCAAATCGGGCGCAGGCGGGGCGATCGGAGATATCGGAACGCACGCCTATAATCTGGCGCGCTACGTCACCGGGCTCAAGACCAGCGCGGTGTCAGCCGACCTCGATGCGTTTGTTCCCGGACGCAAGCTCGATGACAATGTCCATATCATGCTGCGCTTCGAGGGCGGAGCTAAGGGTATGCTGTGGGCGAGCCAGGTGGCGGTCGGTTGTGAAAACGGACTGCAGCTGCGCGTTTATGGCGAAAAGGCCGGCATCGAGTGGCGGCAGGACAACCCCAATTACATGTGGTTCACCGAGTTCGGAAAACCCAAGCAGCTGCTGACGCGTGGCGGCGCGATTGATGGCACGGCTGCCGGCGCCATGGGCGTGCGGATACCGTCAGGCCATCCCGAGGGCTATCTAGAAGCTTTTGCTACGCTCTACAGCCAGTTCGCCGCCGTGATCCGGGGCGATGGGGCGGAGTTCGAGGCGCTGTTGCCGACGCTCGAGGATGGCGTCGAGGGCATGGAGTTCATCATGGCGGCGGTGAAATCGAGCCAGGATGACAGCCGTTGGACGCCATTAGGACGCTAGTCGACGCGATCAGTTGAAAAAAAGGGGCGGCCTGAGCCGCCCCTTTCCGTATCCGCAGAGTGCAGAAATTACATGCCTTCATGAAGGAATGCGATGTCGCGGAGGACAACGTCAAGACCTTCGATGGGACCAACCTCGGTTGCTGCCCCGGATTCGAGATCAACAGTGTGAAGGGTCATGTTCGCGACCAGATAGGCAGTGTTTGCGTCGATCTCTTCAGCGAAGATGTCAAACGCAATGCCGTCGACGGAATCGACGCCGAGCATGCCGCGTGTTTCCAGCGTGCCGTCATTGGGAGCAGTCTGCTGCAGGAGAGCGAGGTTGTTCCACTCGATGTCGTACATCGCAGTGGCTTCAGGCGCGCCGACCGAGTTGGTGTAGGCCGTAGCGACGACGGTGAAGTCCATGCCAGCCATTTCGTCGCCTTCGGCAAAGTTCAGGTCGCCATCGACCGTGGTTTCGCCGGTATCAACGTTGATGCGAAGGTTGGTGCCGTCTGAACCCATGAAGCGCAGGCGATCGGCGACCGGGTTGAAGTCGACCATGGAATAATCGCCACCGATGGTTTCGGTGATGGTGGAGACGACGGTCGCTTCACCAGACTCAAGGTCGATCGTGACGATATTGTAGTCCTGGTCCACGCCATAAAGCATATTGTCAGCCGGACGCTGGTCGATGCCCCAAAGTGTGTCGACGCCAGAGACTTCCATCATGCCTTCGACGGCAAGGGATTCGGTGTCGATCATGACGAGAGTCTTGTCGCCGGCCAGGCCGACAGCAGACTGGGCAAGGGCGGCGCCGCTAAGGGCCAGAAAGCTCGTGCCAACAAGGGCGGCTTGGGCAAAAACACGGTAAGTCATAATGTTCTCCTGGTTTTTCAAAGTCTTGTGCCCTCCGCCGATGACGGAGCGCATGATGGTTACACTGGCCCAACACGCCACAAAGCGATCTGGATGCACCCAGGCGGATGACTTTTTTGTTTTTTTGCATCTGGAACACTTCCCGATGTGTAAGGTGTGCAGAAAGGAGCAACCAGAAGGGGGGATCGATGACGGATACAGCCGCGCCGATGGCAGTAGATAGTCTGGTTTTAGCCATCGCTGACGGCGATAAGTCCGCGCTCGAAGAGCTCTTTCGCCTCGAAGCCGGACGGTTGATCGCCGTGGCGCGTCGAATCGTCAGGCGTCCCGATCTGGCTGAGGAGGTCGTGCAGGATGCGTTCGTCGCCATCTGGCAGCGGGCGGGCCAGTACGATCCCAAATATGGCCAGGCCCGGGGATGGATCACCCGGATCGTGCGCAATCGCGCCCTCAACCTTTTGCGTGATTCTGGACGGGTGGATCACGTCGATGGCGAAACGCTCGATGCCATGGGCGACCGCGTCGGGGAAGCCAACACTGCCTATGAACTGATGCCGGAACGGCACGCGCTCAAGGGGTGTCTCGCCCAACTGGACGCAACAAAACGCAAGGCGATTCTTCTCTGCTACGTCACCGGCCTGACGCATGGGGAGGTCGCCGCAAAACTCGATGCCCCGCTGGGAACGGTGAAAGCCTGGATTCGGCGCGGCATGATCGCATTGCAGGAGTGTCTCGGATGAACACCAGGTCCGATCACAACGATGACATCGCCAATTACGTGCTGGGCCAGATGGACAGCGCCAATCGTGCCCGCTTTGAAGAGCGGCTGACGCGCGAGCCCGAACTGCTGCGCGCCGTCACTGCATTGCAGACCCATTTTCAGGCGCTCGATGATACGGTTTCGGCTGAGCCCGTTCCCGTTGGCCTTTGGGGGCGCATCGATAGCGCGCTGGGGCAGCAGCAGGTGCTTACCGCTGCGAACACGAATACCAAGCCTGGTGTCTTCGGCGTGCCGCGCTGGGCGGGCATGGCTGCGTCCGTCGCCTTGGCATTGGGTGTTGGGTTTTTCAGCGGCCAAAGCTTACAGACGCCGCAGCAGGGGCAGGCGCCGCTCGTCGTGGCCGTGCTGCTCAGCGATGACATGGCGCCGGGCGCGATTATCGAGGCGTTCGATGACGACAGTATCCGCATCATTCCGCTCGAAGCGTTGATCGCGCCGCCGAACTCGACGCTCGAGATGTGGACATTGCCCGACGCAGAAACGGGCCCCGTTTCGCTCGGCACGTTCCAGGAAGCGCGCGAACTCATTCTGGGTGGGCCGGATCTGCCCGCACCGCAGCCGGACCAGCTTTATGAGATCACCGTCGAGCCCGAGGGTGGTTCGCCGACCGGACGACCGACAGGACCCATTCTGCTCAAAGGGTTTGCCCGGGCGCCCGTAGTCTAGAGCAGCAGCGTCTGTAGGCTGGACGCCGTGAGGACGAGGCCGGACAGGAACAGCAGCATGAGTACGACGCGCCGAAAGGCGCGCGTGCCGAGGCGCTTGAATAAGGTCGCGCCAAAGAGGCACGGGATGACGAGGGCCACGGCAACCAGCCCGAAATGGCGAAGCGTTTCGCCGGTTATGATGGAGCCGGCAAGGAAATAGCCAGTCAGCGTCGTGACATGCATGGAGATGTTGAATCCCTGCATGATGCCGCGCTGGGTCTCCTTGTCCATGCCGCGCAAGGTGCACCAGAGCGTAGGGACCGGCCCCGCCATGCCACCAAGACCGCCAAGAATGCCGCCCAGCCAGCCCGATACGCCATCAGCCCATTTGCCGCCGATTGTGAGGCGGAAATCATGGGGGACGAACAGCATGGCCGGGCAATAGAGGAGGAGGAATATTCCCAGCGCGAGCTTGAAGCCCAGGGGATCGAAGACGCTCAGCAGCCAGATGCCGAGCGGCACGCCGATGATCCCGCCAATAACGAAGGGAAGCGTAGCGCGGATATTGAAATGGCGGCCGACCAGAGGAAGCGTAACCAATTGTCCGGCCAGCGAACCGAACACCGCCATGGGTGCGGCAAGCGCGGGGTCGACGGCCCAGGCCCAGATCGACAGGCTCGCCAGCGCGAACGCGAATCCCGAAAGACCCTGTACGAAACCAGCGACGGCGGCACCGCCGAGGACGATCAGAAGATAGGTGTCCATATAGCCCAGGCCCTAATGGGTCCAGGGCACCTTGCGGTCGTAGCGGAAATTGTCGGGGTAGCTGACCTTCTTGATGGTCGGTTCCTGCACGGGCTGCACGACGTAGGGAATACCTTCGCGGCGCGCGTAATTTTCCGCCTCTTCGAGCGTATCGAAGCGCAGCTTGACCTGCTGCTTCATATCGGACGAGGAGGTGTAGCCCATAAGCGGATCGATGGACCGTGGCTGCTCGGGCTCGAAGACGAGCGTCCAATCCTGGCTCTTGCCCTTGCCCGACTGCATGGCGTTGCGGGCAGGGCGATAGATGCGTGCAACCATTGTGTCCACTTTGCCCATAAGCGTTTTTCGTGACCGTGGTCGGGGCAGCAAGATTCGAACTTGCGACCCCTGGTTCCCAAAACCAGTGCTCTACCAGGCTGAGCTATACCCCGACTTGGTCACGGGTGTTGCGATACACATTCTTTCATCATAGGGCAAGGCATGTTACCGGGGTCTCGGTCCAAGCTGACAAGAAAATCTCGAGGACGACAATTCGTGCTTTCCCCAGACACATTTAGCGTCCGCTGGTTTCATGCCGTCCGCGAGCGGCACCGGCAGGCAAAAGTTCTGTTTTGGTGGCCGCTTTGGACCATTATCGGCCTCCTCGCCATAGCCGTGCTTCTCGACGCCCCGGTTCTCCATGCGCTGGCCGCCTGGCCTGAGGGCGAGCGGGCATTTTTCGCTTTCCTGACCGATTTCGGAAAATCGGACTGGATGCTGTTTCCCACGCTGATTGCTGGTCTCTTCTGCCTTGCGGCGCTTCGACTGAAGTTGAGCTATAGCTGGCGCTGGGCGCTGACGGGGCTGGGGTCGATATCGGGGTATATCTTTGCCACGATAGCCTTTTCCGGCATCGTCGTTGTGATCCTCAAGCGCATTATCGGGCGCGCGCGGCCGATGTATCTCGACGAACTGGGGGTGTTGTACCTAAAACCGTTCGAGATCATCGATTGGAGCTTTCACAGCTTTCCCTCAGGGCACGCAACGACGGCTCTGGCGTTTGCATTCATGCTGCGGACCCTGACCAATCGCCGGTTCAACGGCTGGATAATCGCGTTCGGGCTGGGAATCGGACTGAGCCGGATCGTGGTTGGCGACCACTATCTCTCAGATGTGATCGCGGGGTCTTTTGTTGGACTGGCCTCGGCAATTCTCGTGCGTGACTACTTCGTCACCCGCAACTGGGGGATGCGGATGGAGCACGGTAAGGTCAACTACCGCATGTTTACAGCCTTCAAGCCACTTTGGCGCTGGGTGCGCCGTCGTCACATTCCGGCGGTGCTGAAATAGCGATCGAGGCCCGAGGCAAGGTCGGATTTGAGGTCGTTGAAATCCTCAAAACCGACATGCACGCGAAAGAGATTGCCCTGATCCGTCCATGGCACCGCCGTGCGTATGCGCGCCGGGCGTGAGGGCAGAATAAGGCTCTCGAAACCACCCCACGAATAGCCCATGCCAAACAGCGCCATGTGATCGACAAGCGCAGCGACAGCCTCGCGCGGCGCCGGGGGTAGCACGAAAGAGAAAAGACAGCCCGAGCCGGTGAAATCACGCTTGAAGATTGCATGGTCGGGGTGATCGGGCAGGGCAGGGTGGAGGACGGTGACGCGAGAATCCTCGTTGAGCCATGCCGCCAGGTCGAGCGCTCGCCGCTCATGTTCGCGCATCCTCACGCCGAGCGTGCGCATGCCGCGCGTGGCAAGGTAAGTGTCGTCTGGTGATGCGATAAGCCCCAATGTGCGGTGGGTCGCGCGTAGCGCGTCCATGTGCCTGTCATTGGCCGAGGCCGTCCCCATCATCACATCGGAATGACCCACAAACATCTTTGTCGCCGAATGGACGACGATGTCAGCGCCGAGCGCGAGTGGCGTGTAGAACAGCGGTGTCGCCCAGGAATTGTCGATAATGATCGTGATGTCACGATCCTCGAGGGCCGCGCTTATGGCGGGCAGGTCCTGGATTTCGAAGGTAAGGGACCCAGGGCTTTCGAGAAAAACGACCCGCGTGGCGTCGCTAAGGAGGCTGGAGATACCGGCGCCGATTCGAGGATCGAAGTAGCGGACGGTGACGCCCATACGCTTCAAGACAGTATCGGCGAAGATGCGGGTGGGCTCATAGACCGAATCGGTGATCAAAACTTCGTCACCTACCGACAAACACGTAAGAAGTGACAAGGAAATTGCCGACACGCCCGATGGGGTCAAAACCGTTCCAGCAGCACCCTCCAATTGGGTGACGATGGCTTCAAACCCGTCGGTTAAGGGCGTGCCCTGGCGTCCGTAGCGATAGCGAATGCGCGCGTCCTCAGCGTCCGCCAGCGTCTCGAAAATGACCGTACTGCCGCGATAGACGGGCGTATTGACGAAACCGTGCTGGGCTGACGGGTCGCGTCCGCCATGTGTCAGAACCGTTTCGGCTCCTGGCGCGAACGGGCGAGAATCTGCGTTGTCTTTCATCGTATTCCGGGGTCTGGCAGCACAATAGGTCAGCGCTGTTGCTGCTAAAATAGGCGTGAACGGCAGGTTGGCTATTTTCTTATCTGTTTTGGCCTTGACGCAACCAACCAATATGGGCTTCGATGCTGCACAGCAATGCGCCCGATGGCAATAGGGCGCTGCTGCTCCATCGCAATGGAGCCAAGTGCGGGGCGCGAAAATATGCGTCACCGTAATCAAAGGGTTAGGAAACAAAGGCAAACCTATGAAAAAACTAATGATCACATGCGCAGTGGCCGCCGCCGTTGCCACCACGTCGACTGCTGCTTTCGCGCAGCTGCTCGACGAAGTGACCGAGCGTGGCTACCTGCAGTGCGGTGTGACTGAGGGTGTCCCCGGCTTCTCGTTCCCAGACGACAACAACAACTGGACCGGTCTTGAAGTCGATTTCTGCCGTGCCATGGCCGCAGCGATTTTCGATGACTCCGAGGCAGTCCGTTACACGCCGCTGACTTCGCAGACCCGCTTCGAAAGCCTTGCCAACGGTAACGTCGACGTTCTGTCGCGCACCACGACATGGACCATGAGCCGCGATACCGACCTCGGCATCACGTTCACCGGCACCATGTTCTATGACGGCCAGGGCTTCATGGTTCGCGAAGAAGAGGGCATCACCTCTGCAACCGAACTGTCCGGCGCTGCGGTTTGTATCGAATCGGGCACCACCACCGAGCTCAACGCAGCCGACTATTTTGCGACCGAAGGTCTGGATCTTTCCAACGCCGTCGTTTTCGTGAACCAGGACGAAGTCGTCCAGGCTTATCTCGATGGTCGTTGCGACGTCTACACCACTGACGCCTCGGCACTCGCTGCAGAGCGTTCGGGTTTCCCTGATCCCGACGCCCACATCATCCTGCCCGAGATCATCTCCAAAGAACCGCTCGGGCCCTCCGTCCGTTCGGGTGACACTCAGTGGTTCAACATCGCAAAGTGGACCCTGTTCGCAATGCTCAATGCTGAAGAGCTGGGCGTGACTTCGGAAAACGTCGATGAGATGCTCGGTTCGGATAACCCCGAAATCCGTCGCCTGCTCGGCGTAGAAGGTGATTTCGGTACACCGATCGGCCTTTCGCCTGATTGGGCTTACCGCATCATCAGCCAGGTTGGTAACTACGGCGAACTGTACGAGACCCATGTTGGTCCCGAAACAGCGATCGACATCCCCCGCGGTGTGAACAATCTGTGGACTGAAGGCGGCGTCATGTACGCTCCGCCGATCCGCTAACCGCTGATCATCATTAGCCCGGGCGCCTTTTGCGCCCGGGCGCTCCCGGGTCCGACGTGAAGCTGCGGCAGATATAAGCCGCGCGCCGTCCACGATTTCCGGCAGGGTCAAGGGGCCAACATGACTGATGTCACGGACAAGCGATCGGGCAAACCTGCTCGGTCCGGCATCGATGCTTCTCTTTTCTACAACCCAACGGCACGCGGCATCGTCTATCAGGGCGCGCTCCTGATCGGCGTGGTGATGCTGATCTGGTGGCTCCAATCGAACGCCGCGACCAATTTGGCGGCGCTGGGGCGTTCCACTGGGTTCAACTTCCTCAATCAGACGGCCGGCTTCAATATCGGCTTCTCGCTGCTGCCGTTCGATCGGACATCGACATATCTCGATGTCTATCTGGTAGGCATTCTCAACACGTTGCTCGTTGCCGTAATCGGCATCATCCTGGCAACGATGCTGGGTTTCGTCATCGGCATCGCACGGCTGTCGCCGAACTTTTTGATCCGCAAGCTGGCCGCTGCGTATGTCGAGATCATGCGCAACATGCCTTTGCTGTTGCAGCTTTTCTTCTGGTATTTCCTTGCGTTGAACGCGCTTCCGGGCGTGCGGCAAAGTTATGAGTTGCCACTTGGAGCCGTTCTCAACCAGCGCGGGCTCTATCTCCCGCTCCTCCAGAGCGACGATCGTTTTCTGATCCTGCTCGGCGTCTTCGTCGTCGCTGTGATCGGAGCGATCCTTTGGCGTCGGCGGCAGATCCGCAAGATGGAGGAAAAGGGCGAACGGCGGCCGGTGCTGTTGCCGATGCTCGGGATCATCCTCATCCCCACCATCATCGTCTATTTCATCGCGCAGGTGCCGGTGGCGTTTTCCGTTCCGGAGCTGACGGGCTTCAACTACACGGGCGGCTTTGTCGTCCCGCCCGAGTTGACCGCGCTCGTCGTGGGTCTGGTGGTCTATACGGCGGCGTTTATCGCCGAGATCGTCCGGGCCGGTATCCAGGCCGTCAATTACGGGCAGGTCGAGGCCGCCTCGGCGCTCGGGCTTAAAGACAGCGACCGGCTGCGGCTCGTCGTCATTCCCCAGGCGCTGCGGATCATCATCCCGCCGCTGACGAGCCAATATCTCAACCTGACCAAGAACTCATCACTGGGTGCTGCCATCGCCTTTCCCGAACTCGTCAATGTGTTCATGGGCACGGCCATCAACCAGAGCGGGCGTGCGGTAGAGATCGTGGGGCTGACCATGGCGGTCTATCTCACATTCTCTCTCATCACCTCGCTGTTCATGAACTGGTATAACTCGCGCGTTGCGCTGGTGGAGCGTTGAGACGATGAGCCATTCCCAACCAAGCTATGTCCGCACGCAGATGGCCGAGCCGCTGCCGCCTCCGGGCAACACGACGGGCGTCGTCGCGTGGATGCGCGCCAATCTGTTCTCGAGCATCGGCAACACGATCCTCACGTTTCTCGGGATTGCGCTGATCATCTGGACGGTTATCCCGGCTTACGGCTTCCTGATCGGCAATGCGGTATTCACCGACCCCGAAGGACTACGCGGCGAAGCGTGTCGTTTCGAAGGCGTGGGCGCATGCTGGATTTTCATCCAGGCACGGTTCAACTTCTTCATCTACGGCTTTTATCCGTCTGATGAGATCTGGCGCATCAATCTGATGTTCATCATCGGGATCATCCTGCTGATCCCGCTGCTGGTACCGAAAGTTCCGTTTACTCGGGTCGCTGCCATCCTGTTCTTCGGCGTCTATCCGTTCGTTGCTTACTTCCTGATGTATGGCGGGGTTTTCGGGCTCGACGTCGTGCCCACCCGGAACTGGGGCGGGCTCACGCTGACGCTGATCATCTCGCTGATCGGCATCATTGCGTCGCTACCGCTCGGCATTCTGCTGGCCCTCGGGCGGCAATCGAAATTGCCGATCATCAAGGGCTTCTGCGTTGCCTTCATCGAACTCTGGCGCGCGGTGCCGTTGATCACGGTGCTGTTCATGGCGTCGGTAATGTTTCCGCTGTTCATGCCGCAGGGGACCAATCCTGACGTCTTGTTGCGGGCCATTATCGGTATCGTGCTCTTTGAATCGGCCTATATGGCCGAAGTGGTGCGTGGTGGACTGCAGGCGATCCCGAGTGGTCAGCGCGAAGCGGCGTCAGCTCTTGGGTTGAGCAAGCTCAAGACCACGGCGCTCATCGTGATGCCGCAGGCGCTCAAGCACGTTATTCCGGGCATCGTGAATACGTTCATCGCGCTGTTCAAGGATACGACGCTGGTGTCGATCATCGGGATTTTCGAACTGCTCAACGCCGTGCGGGCCGCAGGGTCCGACATCGCTTGGCAATTCCCTACCGATGCCGTGACCGGCTATGTCTTTGCAGGCTTTGTATTCTGGATCTTCTGCTTCGGCATGTCCCGCTACTCGATCTATATGGAAGACCGGCTTCATACCGGTCACAGGAGATAGACCATGACCACGACCATGGAGGCCCCTGCGGCCGACCGCAACAAGATGACAGTGTCGGACACCGACGTAGCCATCGAAATCCGCGACATGAACAAGTGGTACGGCGACTTCCACGTTCTCCGGGACATCGACCTCAAGGTCATGCGGGGCGAGCGTATCGTCATCGCCGGACCTTCGGGCTCGGGAAAATCGACGCTCATCCGCTGCATCAACCGTCTCGAAGAGCACCAGCAGGGTGACATCATTGTCGACGGGATCGAATTGACCTCAGACATCAAGCGCATCGATGAGGTGCGTCGCGAAGTCGGGATGGTGTTCCAACACTTCAATCTGTTCCCGCACCTCACCGTGCTGCAGAATTTGACGCTGGCGCCGATCTGGGTGCGCGGCACGCCAAAGGCCGAGGCCGAGGCGTCAGCGATGAAATATCTCGAGCGCGTGAAGATACCCGAGCAGGCCAACAAGTTTCCTGGTCAGCTTTCGGGCGGTCAGCAGCAGCGCGTGGCCATCGCCCGTTCGCTGTGCATGAACCCAAAGATCATGCTGTTCGATGAGCCGACATCGGCGCTCGATCCGGAAATGATCAAGGAAGTGCTCGACGTGATGGTGCAACTGGCACAGGACGGCATGACCATGATCTGCGTGACCCACGAAATGGGCTTTGCCCGTCAGGTGGCCAATCGCGTGATCTTTATGGATCAGGGGCAGATCATCGAGCAGAACGAGCCCGAAGCGTTCTTCTCCAATCCGCAGCACGAGCGCACCAAGCTGTTTCTCAGCCAGATCCTGCACTAGACGCAGACACTGCTTGGGATCGCCCAAAGGCGCGGTTCGAAATTTCAACCTACGGCGGACGCGACCTTGCGTCCGCCGTAGGACATTTCCATGGGAGCAATACCCGCCTCGGCTTGACCCCTGATCGTGCCGTGCCAATATGGAACTGTATATGGAGGAGCGGCCCTCGCCGCGTTGATGTTGCAGGCAAAATCTCGGTCTTTGCGAATTCTGGCCAGCGCGGCCCTCTGGCTGACGCTCGGACTGGGCGCCTCCGGGACTGTCCATGCGCAGGATCAGGCCGCCCCAGCCGCTGCGCCCTTCACCATCTCGACCCTCGAAACTGTACGAGCCCGCGGATATGTCACCTGCGCGGCGACCAGTCCGCTGCCGGGATTTGCTCAGATCAGTCCGGAAGGGCTTTGGTCAGGGTTCGACATTGATGTGTGCAGGGCCGTGGCGGCTGCCGTGTTCGGGGACCCATCGAAGGTGGAATTCCGGCCGCTATCGGGGGAGGGGCGCTTCGCCCATCTCGCCATGGGTGAGGTCGACCTGATCTCGCGCAATGCGCCATGGACCATGTCGCGCGACACGTCCTATGGCGCGACGTATGTGGCGACCACCTTTTTTGACGGCCAGGGTTTCATGGTGCCGGGCAGCCTCGGCGTTGTCTCGGCCTTCGAACTCGAGGATGTAACCGTCTGCGTCGCTGGGGGCAGCGAGGCGGAAATGCGCATGGAAGAGTTCTTTTTTCAGAACCAGCTCGCCTACGATACGCTCGTTTATGAAGATCGCGACGATCTTGCCATCGCCTACCGCTCGGGGCGGTGCGATGCGATAACGGCGTCTGCGAGCTGGCTGCAGGCCATGCGTCGGTCGCTGCCGGAACCGGGCTCGCACAACATTCTGCCAGAGCGTCTGAGCAAGGAGGCCTTTGGGCCCGTCGTCCGCAGCAATGACAAGCAGTGGGAGACGATCGTCCGTTGGACGCTTTTCGCTCTGGTCAATGCCGAAGAGCTGGGTGTGACCTCTTCGAACATCGAATCGATGCTAGCGGCCCAGACACCGGCTATCCGGCGTCTGCTCGGTATTGAGGGCAACCTCGGGGAGCCGCTGGGCTTAAGGCGCACCTGGATGCGCGACGTGATCGCGGCGGTCGGAAACTATGGCGAGGTCTATGCCCGCCACTTTGGGTCGGGTTCGAATGCAGCGCTGCTGCGGGGCCAGAACGCATTGTGGATCAACGGCGGGCTATTGTTCGCGCCGCCTTTCACCTGAGTTCAGGCGAAGTGAAGGGCGACCCGTCTGTTCTGCTTGCCCTTCTTTTCGATCTTGCCGATGCGTAGCGGGCCGATTTCGCCGGTCGCGCACACATGCGTGCCTCCGCAGGGCTGAAGGTCGATGTCACCGATGCGTACCAGGCGCACCCGACCTTGGCCCATCGGCGGTTTGACCTTCATGGTCTTGATCATCTCAGGAGCCGCCGCGAGTTCGGCATCGGTGATCCACTCGGTCGTGATGGGCATGTCGGCGGCGACCCAGTCGTTCAGCCGGGTTTCGAGGGCGGCGATATCCTCCGGCACTTCGGGCATATCGAAATCGAGCCGCCCCTTGTCCTCGCCGATCGAGCCGCCCGTAACGGCAAATGGAAAAACGACGGACAGGAGGTGAAGCGCGCTGTGCGTGCGCATCAGCGCGTACCGCCGTTCCCAGTCGAGCGACAGGGCGACACTGTCGCCAGGCTGGAGCGAATGGTCGCCGATCTTGTGCACGATCGTTGTCTTGTCGCCATCGGGGTGGATGGTGTCCGTGACCCTGAATTGACTGCCGTCAGGCACACTGATCGTGCCGGTATCGCCGGGTTGGCCGCCCGAGCTGGCATAAAATATCGTGCGATCGAGAATAATCCCGCCGTCGGACGTGATCGCCACGACATTGGCGGTTGCGGTCTGGAGATAGGCATCGCTTCGGAAGAGGAATTCGGTCATCGGCGTCACAGGATGGGGGAGAACAGACGGGCGCCCTGGCAGGCGAGGCGGAAGAAGAAATTGCGGCGCTGCAGATTGCGCTCGGTCGTGAGATATGATGCCTCGAAATCGGTTTCGAGCATTTTCTCGACGTTCTCGATCATGTCCTTATGGGTGAACCACAGGGTCGCTTCGAAATTGATGTTGAACGAACGGTAGTCGAAATTGACGGTGCCGATGCCGGCGATCTGATCGTCGACCAAAATGACCTTCTGGTGCAGGAAGCCCTGTTCATAGCGGTGAATCTTGATGCCATGCGCTACCATCTGATCGGCGTGGGCATAGCTGGCCAGCCAGACGATCATGTGATCGGGCTTGCGTGGCAGGAGGATGCGGACATCGACGCCGCGCAGGGACGCGGCATAGAGTGCCGTCTGGATTTCGATGCCGGGCACGAAATAGGGGCTGACGATCCACAGGCGTTCGCGCGCGCGGGAAATCACCTCGGTGAAGGCGATAGCGCAGTCCTCGAGCTTGTCAGCAGGGCCTGTCGGCATGACGAGGATGGGTTGGTCGCCCGGGGTGGGGATTTCCGATGGGTATTTGATTGGCAGGTCTTCGCCGGTCGACCAGTGCCAGTCCTCCCTGAACATCAGCGTGCAGGCGAGCGCCGCGGGTCCGGAAACATGGACATGGGTATCGCGCCAGCGCCCGAGCTTTTTGTCCTTGCCCAGATATTCGTCACCGACATTGTGCCCGCCAACCCAGGCCTCCAGCCCGTCGACGACGACGTTCTTGCGGTGATTGCGGTAGTTGATGCGGGTGATGCCATAGACCCGGAGCAAGGTGTGCCGGTGGTTAAAGCCGTAAATCTTGACGCCCGCAGCGCGTAGGCGCGCCTTGTAACTGTGCGGCAGGCGCGTGCTTCCGGCATCGTCATAGAGAACGAACACCTTCACACCATCTTTGGCGCGCGCGATCAGAAGGTCGGCGAAGCGCCGGCCGAGATCGTCATCGCGGATGATATAGAATTGGACCAGCACATAGGTTTTGGCACGCGCGACTCCGTCAAAGATTGAGCCGAAGGTTTCCTCGCCATCAACCAGCAGATTGGCGGCATTGCCATAAAGAAACGGGAGCTCCGCAACCTTACGCAGAACTGGCCAGTCGTCGCTGGTCGCGCGGTCGACGATGCGCATGTCTTCCGAGCGTGACAGGCGCCAGCTTCGCCCTGAATGGAGCTGGGACTCGGCATAGTCGTCGAAATATTTCCAGCCAAAAATCAGGTAGATGATCGTGGTCGGGAAGGGCAGGACAAGTAGGGACACGAGCCAGGCAATGGTGCCTTGCGAGGTCCTGGAGTTCATGATTTCGCGCGCAACGCACACGAACGCCAGAATGTAATTGGCCACATAGAGCGTGGCCAAAAAACTGAAATTGTCGATGACGGCGCGTAAAAGGTCCACGGATACCCTTAGTGGGTTTCGGCCTCCAGCACCGTTCCGATATCGACCGTAGGCTCGGCCTCCAACCAGTCTGGCACCGGCAAATCCTTGGAACGCAGGAAGGCCGGGTTGAAGAGTTTCGACTGGTACCGATTACCATAGTCGCACAATATCGTGACAATGGTTTTGCCCGGCCCCAGTTCCCTCGCCAACCGCACCGCGCCAGCGATATTGATCGCAGAGGATCCGCCCAGGCACAATCCCTCCTGCCGGATGAGGTCGAAGATGTAGGGCAGGGCCTCTGCATCGGGGATTTGATAAGCGTGATCGACGCTCAGACCCTCAAGATTTGCAGTGATGCGGCCCTGGCCGATCCCCTCGGTTATCGAGCCGCCGGATGATTTCAATTCGCCATGCGCGTAATAATTATAGAGCGCGGCGCCTTCGGGGTCCGCAAGGCCGATCTTGATATCCTTATTGCGCTCCCTTAGCGCCATAGCGACGCCGCCCAGCGTGCCGCCAGAGCCGACGGCGCAGATGAAGCCATCCACCTTGCCGTCCGTCTGCTCGAAGATTTCAGGGCCCGTGGTTTCCACATGCGCCTGTCGGTTGGCGACGTTGTCGAACTGGTTGGCCCAGATGGCGCCCTTGGGCAATTCAGCTGCGAGCTTTTCGGCGAGGCGGCCGGAGACTTTTACGTAGTTGTTGGGGTTCTTGTAAGGCTTGGCCGGAACCTCGATGAGTTCGGCGCCCGCAAGACGAATGGCGTCCTTCTTCTCTTCGCTCTGGGTCTCGGGAATGACGATGACCGTCTTGAAGCCAAGCGCGTTGCCGACCAGCGCCAGCCCAATCCCGGTGTTCCCAGCAGTGCCTTCGACGATCGTACCGCCGGGTGCGATGGCACCGCGCGCAATTGCGTCGCGGATGATGTAGAGCGCTGCTCGATCCTTTACCGACTGGCCCGGATTGAGGAACTCCGCCTTGCCCCAGATTTCGCACCCCGTCGCCTCCGATACGGCGTTGAGGCGAATGAGGGGTGTGTTGCCGATGGCGGATGGGACGTCGGGATATCGGTTCATGATGCCTGATGAGCTGATGGTGAGTGGACCCGAACGTAGAGAGCATGACGAAAAGGGACAAGGGCCAAGGCATTGCATCGCGAGGGTTTTTCACTTCACGCGCCGATTGCGCAAAGCGCTGCCCCTCCTCGGTGGGAGACGGGAACGACGTGCCTTTATCGCGCTAATGCCTCAAGCGCCCGCGTGCGACTTGTCTTAAGATCGACGATGGGTTTGGGATATGTCTTGCCCAGTTCGACCCCGCTCTGCGCAAGCACACTGCCTGGGGCATCGGCGGGCTTGTGCACCCATTTGTCGGGCAGATCGGACAGCTCCGGTACCCATTGGCGCACGTAATCGCCGTTCGGATCGAACTTTTCGCCCTGGGTGACGGGATTGAATATCCGGAAATAAGGCGCCGCGTCCGCGCCGCACCCGGCCACCCACTGCCATGAGGCCGGGTTGTTCGCTGGATCGGCATCGACAAGGGTGTCCCAGAACCATTGCTCTCCCTTTCGCCAGTCCAGCAGCAGGTTTTTCGATATCAGGGACGCTGTGAGCATACGGACGCGATTGTGCATCCAGCCGGTGGTCCAGAGTTGGCGCATGCCGGCGTCGACGATGGGAATGCCGGTCTGGCCCTTTTGCCACGCGTGCAGGGCTTTTGTATCGGTACGCCAGTCGATGTCCGCAAAGCGTTCCTGCATCGGGTGCTGGGAGATATCGGGGCGGTGAAACAGCAAGTGATAAGAAAATTCGCGCCAGGCGAGTTCGGAGAGAAATTTTTCGCCCGCCGAGGTCCGCGACGGATTGGCGTCGATCAGGTGGCGAGTGGCGAACCAGACCTGGCGCGGTCCGATCTCGCCGTGGCGGAGATAAGGAGACAGGCGCGAGGTAACGTCGCGTGAGGGTACGTCGCGGCCCTGGGGATAGTCAGAAAGAGCGTCCTCGAGAAATGCGGCGAGCGCCGATTTGGCGCTGTCCTCTCCCGGCGTCCATGCGTCGAATATGCCATCGGACCAGAACGGCGCTTTGGGCATATCGAGCTTAGGCGAGGTTATTTTCTCGTGCTTTTCGATACGGCCGATCGGATCGGGTATGGCTTTGTCGCGGAGCGTTTTCCAGAAGGGGGTGAATACGCCATAGGGTGTCCCCGACTGCGTGGCAATGTCCCAGGGTTCGACCAGTAGCGAGGCATTGAAACTTTCGACCACGTGGCCGTTCTCGCGAAGGCTTGCCTTGAGGGTCTTGTCGTGTGTGCGGCCGGCGGGATCGTAGCGGCGGTTCCAGTAGATGGCGCTGGCGTTGATCTCTTTTGCAAAGCGGGGGAGAAGCGATCCGCTCTCGCCCTCCTGATAATGCAGCCGCACGCCGCGCTCGGCCAATGCATGCGAAAGGACGTTTAGACTTTGGTGCAGCCAAGCCTTGGCCGCAGCGCCCATCGGGCGCAGTCCACGGTCGTTTTCGAGGACGTAGAGGGCGTGAACCGGTCGATCATGCTTGAGCGCGTCGGCGAGCGCAGGGTTATCTGAGATGCGCAGGTCGTTGCGGAGCCAGACGAGCGTGGTTTCGGGCATGAAAAAGTTTTCTCTTGCTAGTGGTTTCACACGTATGGCGTCGCGCGATGGCCAATGATCGCGGAACGGTCTGGGTTGCATGGGCCATTACGCAGAATTTGCGCACTCGGATCGCCGCAATCCCCTCGGCTTCCGGTTGTTTCGCCTGCCATTCCGGCATATCCACACAGCCGAAACCCTAGGATCGCCGGATCAAATCCATGAGCCCATCATCTGCGTCACTCACCCATCTCGCGCGTCTGGAAGCCGAGAGCATCGAGATTTTCCGCGAGGTCGCGGCGAGTTTCGAGCGGCCGGTGATGATGTATTCGATCGGCAAGGACTCGTCGGTGCTTCTGCACTTGGCTCGCAAGGCGTTTTATCCAAGCCGCATTCCGTTTCCGTTGCTCCATATCGATACGACCTGGAAATTTGGGGAAATGATCGCGTTTCGCGACAAGATGGCCGAGGATTTCGGCTTCGAGCTACGCGTGCACACAAATCCCGACGGCGTGGCCAATAACGTCAATCCGTTCGACCATGGATCATCGCGCTATACCGACATCATGAAAACGCAAGCGCTGCGGCAGGCTCTGGGCGCCGGAAAATACGATGCCGCCATCGGCGGCGCGCGGCGCGACGAGGAAAAGAGCCGCGCCAAGGAGCGGATTTTTTCCCATCGCAACGCCAACCACGCCTGGGACCCCAAGAACCAGCGGCCCGAGCTCTGGCGCGTTTATAACACGCGACTGGCTCCGGGCGAATCCATGCGCGTCTTCCCACTCTCCAACTGGACCGAGCTCGATATCTGGACCTATATCTATTCCGAGCAAATTCCCATCGTGCCGCTGTACTTCGCCAAGCCGCGACCGGTTGTAGAGCGATCGGGCACTATGATCATGGTGGATGACGAGCGGTTCAGGCTCGAAGACGGCGAAACCCCGCGCGAAGAGATCGTGCGCTTCAGGACGCTGGGTTGCTATCCGCTGACGGGCGCGATCCCGTCGAACGCCGCGACACTGCCTGAGATCATCATGGAAATGCAGGCCTCGCGCACCTCCGAGCGCGAGGGACGGCTGATCGACAGCGACCAGGCCGGCTCGATGGAAAAAAAGAAGCAGGAAGGGTATTTCTGATGTCCACGCTCTCCACTGCTTCCATCCCGAGCCCCGACACCGATATCGACGTGTGGCTGAGCCAGCAGACCGACAAGTCGCTGCTGCGGTTTTTGACCTGCGGGTCGGTTGATGATGGAAAATCGACGCTGATCGGGCGGCTGCTCTATGACAGCCAGCTCATTCTCGACGATCAGCTCGCGTCGCTAAAAAACGACAGCCGCAATCGCCACGTTGGCGATGAGGGCATCGACTTCTCGCTGCTCGTGGACGGCCTCGTTGCCGAGCGCGAGCAGGGGATCACGATCGACGTCGCCTATCGTTTCTTTTCGACCGACAAGCGCAAATTCATCGTCGCTGATACGCCAGGGCATGAACAGTACACGCGCAATATGGCCACCGGCGCATCCAACGCCGATCTGGCACTGTTGCTCGTCGATGCGCGTAAAGGGCTTTTGACGCAGACGCGGCGGCACAGCTTTATCCTGTCGCTGATCGGGGTGAAGCACGTCGTGCTGGTGATCAACAAGATCGACCTTGTCGATTATAGCGAAGAGGTGTTTGCGCAGATCGAGGCCGATTATCTGGAGTTTGCCAAGGATCTCGGTTTCAAGAGCTTCGCCGCCGTGCCGGTCTCGGCGCTGCGCGGCGACAATATCGTCGAACCGAGCACGCGGACGCCCTGGTTCAAGGGCCAGCCGCTGCTGCCTTATCTGGAAAATATCATTGTCGACGAGGATAAGAGCCAGGCGCTGTTCCGCTTTCCGGTGCAGTGGGTCAACAGACCCAATCTCGACTTCCGGGGTTTTTCCGGCACCGTCGCATCGGGCGTAGCGCGGGTTGGGGACGAAATCCTCGTCGCCGCATCCAAAAAGCCCGCGAAGATCGCGAGCATCGTGACGATGGATGGCGATCTGGAACAAGCTGTGGCCGGGCAGGCAGTGACGCTGGTACTCGACCGTGAGATCGACGTTTCTCGTGGTGACGTGCTGACCCATTCAGGCCAGACGCCGGACTTTTCCAATCAGTTCCAGGCAGAGATCGTGTGGATGGCTGATGAGCCAGCCTATCCGGGGCGCTCATATCTGCTCAAGTTGGGCACGCAAATGGTGCCGGCCACGATCACCGATCTGAAGCACAAGACCAACGTCAACACGCTCGAGAAATCGGCGGCCAAGCGGCTCGATCTCAACGAGGTCGGAACGATCACCATCGCGACGGACAAACCGATCGCCTTCGATCCTTACAAGGACAATGGCACGACCGGTGGGTTCATCCTGATCGACCGTATCCATAACCTGACGCTGGGAGCGGGCACGGTCACCTATGGGCTCCAACGCGCCAAGAACCTCTCATACCAGTCGTTCGACGTGAACCGTGAAGCGCGCTCGCGCCTGAATGGGCATGAGGCGCAGATCATCTGGTTCACCGGCCTCTCCGGATCGGGCAAGTCGACGGTGGCCAATCTCATCGAAAAGCGGCTCGTGGCCGAGGGCAAGCACGCCTATATTCTCGATGGTGACAATGTGCGCCACGGGCTGAACAAGGATCTTGGCTTTACCGAAGCCGCCCGCGTCGAAAATATCCGCCGCGTCGCAGAAGTCGCACGGCTGATGGCCGATGCGGGGCTCATCGTGCTCGTGTCGTTCATTTCACCGTTCCGAAACGAGCGGCGTCTGGCGCGCGAGATTGCCGGCGATATCAAATTCCTCGAGGCCTATGTCGATACGCCTATCGAAGTGTGCGAAGCACGCGATCCCAAGGGCCTCTATGCCAAGGCGCGAAGGGGCGAGATCACCAACTTCACCGGTATCGACAGCCCATTCGAAGCGCCGGAGCGCGCCGATCTCGTGCTGCACGGGGCGACGGCAACGCCTGAGGATATGGCCGAAGAGCTCTATCGCCGGTTGGGGCTTTAGCCGAAAAGATCGAGCATCGGCGCAGGTTCTGGCGCCGGCTTTGGTTTGGCGCGCTGGGGTTTTGGCACAACGGGGGCGGGATCGGGCTCTGCCTCCCGTTTCTGTTCGGCAGCGCCCAGCCATTCATGGAGCGGACCGAGAGCGTTTGGCTTCAGGCTATATAGGCGCCGCTGCCTGTCGCTGCGCACGGTGGCGATCCCGGCATCCCGCAACACCTTGAGATGCTGGGAAATGGCGGGTTGCGTGACGCCTGGAAAAGCGGCAACGAAACTGCCCGCAGGCAACTCGTCGTTCCGCATCATCTCGATCATTATGCGCCGGGTCGGATCGGCGATTACCGCAAAGAGGTCCATAAGCGCTGGTTTATATCGGCGCGCTGCTGCTGCAAGCCCAACCATGCGGATAGAGCGACATTCGTGTGGAAATCGCTATTCCAGAAGTTCCGCCAATTCGCCCAAAGCCTCGTGCCAGGCTTCCATGGAAAATATCCGCGATTCCGGGTCGGAATGTGCCTGGGTGATTTCGACGATGGTGATTTCGGTCCGATCATCATCGAGAGCCGCGAAGGTCACGATCAGGGTGCTGTCGTCGGCAGGATCATCGCCCTCATAGTGCCAGAGCTCGATGAGTTTTTTGTCCTGCTCGAATCCGGCCACCGTTCCGGTGATCACGTGAGCCACCGAGGGATCATCGAGATCGGCGGTCTCGAAGCGAAACTTCCCGCCTTCAAAGGCTTCGAAATCGACCTGCTCGGCCTGCCATTGTTCGAGAAGGGCGGGATCGGTCCATGCGGCGAACAATTCGTCCGCAGGCGCGTGGATCACTCGTGAGAGCGTAATCGAGGTTTCCTGTGCATCGGCCATGGGTCAGTCTCCCGTGTTGGGCAATAGTGCGGTGAGCAGTCCCGCCAGGGGCAGGAACGAGCACAGCTGAAATACGAAAATAATGCTGGTCAGGTCGGCTACAATCCCGAGCACCGCTGCGCCGAGCGCACCCATGCCAAAGGCGAAGCCGAACATGAGGCCGGCGATCATGCCGACACGACCCGGCAGCAATTCCTGAGCATAGACCAGAATCGCCGAGAACGCCGATGCGAGAATGAAGCCGATCAAAGCGGTAAGGACAATCGACGCTTCGAGACCGACATAGGGCAAGGCGAGTGTGAAGGGCAGTGGGCCAAGGATAGACACCCAGATAACCACTTTCCGGCCGACCTTGTCGCCCACGGGGCCACCGATGAACGTGCCGGCAGCAGCGGCACCCAAAAAGACGAAGAGGTAGAGCTGCGCCGTGGAGGCATCGAGGCCGAAATTTTCAATGAGGAAGAAGGCGTAGAAGCTGGTCATCGACGCCATGTAGACGTTCTTGCTCATGACAAGGACCGCAATGACCGCAAAAGCGCCGATCAATCGGTTGCGGGTGATCGCCGGGTTGCGGCGTTGGACCGGTTGTGGCCGCGCCATGCGGTTCTGTCCGGCATACCAGGTGCTCACCGCCGACAGAACGAGGATCGCCGTGATGGCCACCAAGGCAAACCACGCCACCGAGCCCTGTCCGCGCGGGATGATAATGAAGGCTGCGAGCAGGGGGCCGAACGCTGTGCCGATATTGCCGCCGACCTGAAACAGCGATTGGGCAAACCCCAACCGACCGCCCGATGCCATGCGCGCCACACGCGAAGACTCGGGATGGAAAATCGACGAGCCAACGCCGATCAGCGCCGCGGCCAGCAGCAGCATTGGAAAGCTCGAGGCCGACGACAGGACCATGAGGCCAGCAAGCGTCGAACACATGGCGATGGGGAGAGAATAGGGCTTTGGGTACTTGTCGGTATAAAGGCCGACCACCGGCTGGAGCAGCGATGCCGTCATCTGGTTGACTAGGGTGATGAGCCCGATCTGGGTGAAGTCCAGTGCATAAAGATCGCGTAGCAGCGGGTAAACAGCGGGCAGCAGCGACTGCATCAGATCGTTGAGCAGGTGCGAGAAGCTGATGGCGAACAGCACCCAGAAGGACGTCGCCGGCTTGGCCGGAGCTGGGGCAGCAGTGGCTGTGGTGGTCATCTGGAGGTCCGAAAACAATGGCGGCGCGGAATGGACCGCGCCGCATAGGCTTGAAAGCGTTACGTCCAGCCCGGCCCGGCGTCAAGCGCGGGGCGAGTGAGCGAACTTAGGGATTCGGAGCATCCGTGCTCTTGAGTTCTTCGGGTTTGACAGGATCGATCTGCTGTTCAAGCGGCGGATCGTTTCGTGTCCGCCACAGGGAGTAAGCGATGCCTGCACTTAGCGTGCCGATGGTGATGAACAGCGAAAGAAGCGTCGGAATGTGGATGCCAAGCGGGACCATGAAGACCTTGACGCCAACATAGACCAGCACGATCGCCAATGCCGTCTGCAGATAGCGGAAACGCGCCATTGCGGCAGAGAGGGCGAAGAACAGCGCACGCAAGCCGAGCACCGCAAAGACGTTAGACGTATAGACGATGAATGGATCGGTGGTGATCGCAAAGATCGCCGGAACCGAGTCCACCGCAAAGATCACGTCCACGATCTCGACCATGATCAGTGCGACGGCAAGCGGCGTGAGCCACAGCACCATCTTGCCGGTCTTGGGGTGGGGCTGCTCTACGAGGAACTTGTTGCCGTGGAACTGCGGCGTGATCCTGAAACGCTTGCGTAGGAATTTCAGGATCTTGTTGTTCTCGATGTCCTCGTCTTCCTCGATCTTGCTGAACATACGAATGCCAGTGAAAACGAGGAACGCGCCGAAGAGAAACAGGATGGGCTCGAAGGCATGGACAAGGGCCACGCCGGCACCGATCAGGATGGCGCGGAAGACCAGAACGCCGATGATGCCCCAGAAGAGTACGCGATACTGGTAGAGCCGCGGCACGCCGAGGAAGGCAAAAATCGAGGCGATGACGAAGATGTTGTCCATCGCCAGCGACTGTTCGATTATGTAGCCGGTGAAAAACTCAAGACCCGCTTGCGAGCCGCGTACGAACCAAACCCAGGCGCCGAACGCACAGGCGATAAGAACGTACATGCCATAGAGAACGAAGCTCTCCTTGGCACTGATCTCCTTTTGCTCCTTGTGAAGGAAGCCGAGATCGAAAACCAGAACGGCCGTGACCACGCCAAGAAAGGCGAGCCAGAACCACACGGGCGTGTCGAGAAATGATGTGTAGAGAAACGCGAAATCCATCGCCGGACCTTTTCCATGTAGAGAGATGGAACAGTTCCGACATCACGCAGTGATCAAGAGCACTGCGCCAGAGGGGCCCGGCACTGTGCCGCAACATATACGCCTGTTGACGGCAAAGTGAAAGGGGTGGTTTGAGTCTCGTGTGGACGCCTAAAGGCCGAATTTTTCCAGCGTGGCGTTGTATTCGTCCATGACATCTTCCTTGTCGCGATCAGAATCCCACGCTGCGTCGATCCTGGCTTTGATCGCCGGATCGAGCGCCTCCCATTTGGCGTCCCATTCTTCGGAATTGGCAATCCAGTAGCCGACCAACTCATAGCGCTCGGCGGGCAGCGCCAGGTCCTTGCGCACGAACTTTCTGATGGCACGCACCACCTTCTGCTCGCCTGCCACCCAGACATAGCCGGGCGTCGCAGGCAGGGGCACGGAGCGGACGACCTCCTCGAGCCGACTGGCCGCAACGCCATTGCCACACCCGCGCAGCCACGTGACCGTCGAGAGGGAATGATGAGGCAGCAATTGCTCGTGCTCAGCGTCGGCGACCTCGACAAACACGCGGGATTGGATATGCGCAGGGGTCTGGTCCAGAATGCGTGATAGAGCAGGCAGCCCGGTGGCATCGGCTACAAGCAGTTGCCACTGGGCATCGGCCGGTGGGGAATAGAGACCGCGCGGCCTGTTGATAGTGATGACCTGACCCGGTTGTGCGGACATTGCCCATTCACTGGCGACGCCGCCCTTGTGGACGACGAAGTCGATATCGATACACGGCGATCCATCGGCGCCCGTATAGGCCCGCCGCACCGTATAGGTCGAACACCGAATCGTGTCCTGTCCATCAGGATAGCTCCAGCGCCCATCCTCGGAGATGTGAGGCAGGTGCAAGCGTCCCGTTTCCGGATTGGGGAAAAACAGCCGCAGATACTCGTCGGGGACACCGGTCGTGACGAAGGATGCAAGGCCGGCTCCGCTAAACACCACCCGCACCATGCCCGGCGTGATCGCCGTACTGGCAATGACTGTGGCTTGGTGAAACATCTGGCTCACGACGCTGACCTGCTCGAGCGGGGCGGTTGTCGTGGACGTATTTATGTTGACGGGCGCTGTCAACATAAACTGGCGCGCTATGCCGATAGAATATCCGGCCGCTCAAGCACCGCGCGCAACCGAAGCGGCGACATGGCCATACGGTCCTTGCCGTGATGCTTGGCGAGGTAGAGAGCTTGATCGGCTGACGAAAGCATCTGGGTAAGGCTTTCGCCGGGTTGGCGCAGATGGATGCCCAGGCTGACGGTCAAGGGATAGGTATCGGGCAGTCCCGGCACCGAAATACTGCGCACACCATCCAACAGATGCTGTGCGAGATCGCTCATCTCCGCGCGACGGGCATTTTCACGATAGATTGCAAACTCCTCGCCACCGATGCGGGCGATGATTTGACCTGGTGCGGCGCGCGCAATCGCCGCCGCGATGGCCGCGATGGCCATGTCACCCACACCATGGCCGTAGGTGTCGTTGATCTTCTTGAAGTCGTCGATATCGGCCAGAAGGATCGCGGTGGGGATGCGTTTCGCGTCCGCGTTGGCCATCGCACCTAGCGCTGCTGTTTCAAAGCCACGGCGATTGAACAGGCCGGTCAAATGATCGCGCTGTGCTTCCCCGCGCAATTGCGCCATGAGTTCGAGCGAGGTCGCCAGCAAAAAGACCAATGCGACGCTGACATACATGATGGGCGTGAAGGCCTGTATCGTGGCCCAATAGTCCGAGTCGCGCAGATCGCCATCTGGATTGACGTCGATGCCCTCAAAGACCGTTCCTGAAAACCTGATAATCGCCGCGGCCAGGACCACGCCAGCAAGAGCGACAACCAGCCAGTCCGAGGCGGAGCGTGGGTGTGCTGCAAGGAGTCGCGAGAGCGTGATGATCGCGATGGCCGCAAATGCGGTGTTCATCACGTAGATACGAAAGGTCAGGGAAGGGTCGACATAGAGATACCAGACGAAACCTACCGCGGTGACCAGAGACAGAACAGCGAACAGACGTTTCGGTACGCGCTGGCCGACCCTGAGTAATCCGGCGCTGCACATGGTCATCACCGAAGCGAAAAAGACGCCATTGATGAGAATGCGACCGGGGCGCCAATCCGGCGGTACCAGCAAATCCTGGGCGAGAAAGGCAACGCCGCTGGCTGCGAACGCAATCGTGAGCAAGAGCAGATAGACGCGCTCGCGGCCGGTGCGCCATACAAGCGCGAACGCCGCGGCCAGGACTAGCGCGATCATCGGATTGAGGTATGAAAAAAAATAGTGCCCCGTCAACGCGATCTCAGCCTCGCTCCCCATGCGATCCAAAAGACGTAAAGCACCGCATTATAAAAAAGCGCTAATGAGATCGCGCAATTGGGATGCATGGTGCGATCCGCAGCGAGCATTCACGCGTTCGAATGTCTTTGGAAACCTGACAAAAGCAGAAAATTGGCTCCCCGGGCCGGATTCGAACCAGCGACCAACCGGTTAACAGCCGGTTGCTCTACCACTGAGCTACCGGGGAACGCGTAGCCTGCTCGGCAGGTGGCGATCATCTAGCCAATTTGTCCGCGCTTGCCAACCCCTAATTGAACATTGTTCAAACGCTGCTTCTTCCGCGTTTCGATACGCTTAGCAGATCGGAAAGCGTGTTGATGCCTTCAAAGGGATTTTCCGGCGCAGTCTCGGCGTAGTCGATATAGACGGCGCCCAATCGGCGTTCGATATCGCGGAGGCGCGGGCCGCGCGGGGCCGGTCGAATCGATTTGAGATCAACGCTCAGCGGGCCAGGTCGCCAGAGTGCGATGGTCGGATAGTCGCGCGCACCATACTGCGCCACGACGCAGCCGGTCGCCAAACCCATCAGAGGCGTCGCGCGGGAGATAAAGTCGGTGGGATAAAAAGGCGTATCGACCGAGACCGTCGCCATCAAAGCGTCAGGGGCGTTGTCGATGCACCAAAGCGCTCCAGCCAAGAGGCCCGCTGCAGGGCCGGTGATTCCATCAGGGTCGTCGGGCAGGGCGATGGCGCCGGCCGGGGGAAGCGTCCGTGCGGCGCCCGTGGAATAAAAGAGTGTAAGGCATTGGCCCGCTAGGGCACCCGCCAGCGTATCCTTGAGCGCGATGTTGCCGATGCGAAGATCGCCTTTTCGAACGCCGCCCAGGCGCAATCCCGATCCACCCGATAAAATGAGGCCAACTGTTGGATTTTTCATCTGTGGTGCGAGAAATGTGGAAAAGGGTTCATCGGAGAAAAATGGACAAGCGGCCATTCCGCACTTGTGTAGCGCCCCTAACCTGAACTAGAAACCCCGCCAAGAGGCCTCGTGGCGGAGTGGTGACGCAGCGGATTGCAAATCCGTCCACACCGGTTCGATTCCGGTCGAGGCCTCCACTATTTCCCTCCTGTGAAGTCAACTGGTTAGTGCCATCCATTTCGTGGCTGCTCGTCCTTGCCGTGTCACTGGCCATTATCTCGCGGTTGGATGGTATGGGAAACAGCAGGTACGGAGGGCGGCAAGGCAGACGCCTCCGGTTCCGTAGAACTCGCCATGGCTACCTTTGACTCCAGCGCGATCGAGGCGCTTAACCTCAACCGAATCCTACGAGAGCAGGCAGGGGCTTGAGCAAGGAGCGTCACGAACTGCGCGAGGAGCGCCGTACGCAAGGGGACAACTTGCGCTGATAGGGCCGTCAGCGCGGCTTAGCGGGATTATCCAAGCGGAGAAGCAGAGCGTCGATCTGCTCATTCTGCGGCGGCAGCTTGAACTTGTCCCAGCTGTTCAGGGCGTTTCGGCTCATCTCCGATTTGGCAATCATGGATAGCTGGCGAGCAAATGAACTCATCGGTGGCCTCGAATTGGCTGGCATGATGACTAAAGTTTTAACTACCATATTTGTTCGAGGTTAACTGAAAGTATGGTTGCCTAAGGGTTAAAGGGCGTTGCGTCCGAGAAGATCCGGATCAAGAGGGCCCACCCTTGATACGATTAAATCAGTAGTGGACGGTCGAGTTGTCCGTGCCGATGATATTGGAGCTGGGTTATGAGTATGTCCCGAGGGTTCCAACCCCGGGGTCATCTCCAATCAATGCAGATAGCGCGCCGATCAGCGCTTCAAAAATCTCTCGCCATCGTGCACTGAATTATTCACCCGCTGCTCCTCTTCCATCTCCAAATGGCGCCGATCTTTGGGTGCCTGTGGCGTATTGGGCGTCTCCGCCCGGCCTATCTCCTCAGTGGAGGGATGGGGGTCCTCGCCCGGAGGGCTGGGTTCTACTCTGGGATTAGGTGTGTGCGGCTTCATTTTGCTCTCCTTGCTCTCCTTGCAACTATGAACGTGCGACGAGGGCGCCCGTTCCTGCCTTGCTGTCGAGCAGTCCTCGCTGGCAAGCCGGGCGCGTAAGGTCTGCGAGAGTTAATCGCATGCTGCCCAGTCATTTGGGCTTGATGCCGTGGAGAGTGCAGAAGATGAGGTAAAGCTCATCGGCGCTATCGGTCGAGTTCGCCTGATCAAGCGCGAACGCCGTTAGGTCTTTGTAGATGGCTGAGCCGGGCTTGCACCACCACCGGTGGCGAGTTCGGAAATGATCAATCAATTTCTCAGGGGTCGTCACTGTTACTCCTGTTGATCGTGGGCCTCGATGAACAAAGAATAAGGGTTTCTCGCGGTGGTGGTATCAGATACCCTCAACTGTCTGAAACATGGCGTCAAAAAGCATAAGTCAAACAACGCTCAGAAGCTGATTGCCAACCCATGAATGACTGATTGTTTGCGGCAGACGCTTCACGCTTGGCGGAGCTTTTTGGCTGCGCGAAATGAATGACCCGACCAGGAGGTGGAATCTCCGGTCGGGCCAAAGCCTTCGATCGGCGAAGATCAAAGACAGCGCAGGCAATAGAGGAGGGCGGTCCTGTCAGCAAGCGATATTCTCGATCTTGATGCGAGTGACCTTAGGATTCGGCGTCAGACCCGCTGCCGCGATTGGTCTGGAAAGCAGATCCATCCTGATTGGTGCGAAACATCGTCAAGGTACCCGACCACATGAGTCGGACGTCGCTATCGGTCTCATTGGACCAGCTATGGCTGCGATTGCCACGAAAGTGCAGGCTGTCGCCTTGGCTCACGACGGTCATCTCGTCTTCTATATGTAAGGTGAGATCGCCTTCGAGCACGTAGATGATCTCCTCACCCTCATGGTTGGCGGTCTCAGAGCGATAGCCCGGTGCGATCGTTATGAGGAAGGCCGATAAGACGCTCCCCGGAAAATCCGAATGCAGGCGCTCATAAGCGATGGGGGAATCATTGACGGAAAACCGCATGCGCTCCCCGGCGCGGGTGAGAGCATCCTGCGTGCTCGGTGCCGCGATAAAGTAATCGACACCCACTTCCAGGGCGCGTGCAATCGCGGCCAGCGTGCTTAGTGAAGGGGATGCCTGGTCGCGCTCGACCTGACTGAGATAGCCGATGGACACGCCGGACGAGTCGCCCAGGGTCTGCAATGTCATGCGCAGGCTATGGCGTCGGGCACGAATCAAGGCGCCGACTTTGGCCGCCTGTAACGTCGTTCCTGCCGTTTCGGCGCGATTCATCCCGCTAGCCCCTCTCGCCCGCCACTGGCTTCACCATAATCTGTCACGCCCAATTAACCAGCCCCAATTGCGCCATCGCCCCAAAACCCGGGAGAACGCCAAGATTCGGAGGTGCAAAAAGCGCTTTATTTACCGATGGTTAACCCTAAATGCGTGGCATTTGAGCAACATGAAACTCTCGCCCTATTTGTGCCATGTCGCTGCCCCACTTCGTCCGCACTCGGGCATGATTGTCCGGCTCATCGCATTGGGGTCGATCCACCCGACGCGAGTTGTGGCAGCAGGGCAACACTCCCGGCCCAGACTGCAGAGTGGATCGGAACTTATGCTAGCCGGCACCCATTTGTTGCACACCAGCCGGTACAAAGGAGAATACGATGAACAACCTCAAGAAAGTGGCGCTCGCAGCCCTTCTGTCCACGACCGCATTCGGCGGTGCTTTTGCAGCCGATGCGATCGGGGTCCCAGCTCCCGCCATTCCCGCAGCTCCCGTCGTTGATATGGGTAGCGGCTTTGACTGGAACGGCTTTTATGCCGGTGCCAATGTCGGCGCCCAGAACAACATCGATCTCGACGACACAGACTGGACCATTGGTGCCCAGGCTGGTGTGAACGCACAGTTCGATTTCTTCCTGGTCGGTGCTGAAGTCGCCCTCGACGGCGTCTTTGCTGAAGACGAAACCTACGCATACGGCTCGGCTCTGGCCCGTGGTGGTGTGCTCGTGACTGACGAACTGCTCGCATACGGTGCGATCGGTTACGGCACCGACTTCGATTCCGACGCCGTTGGCGCTGTGGGCGATCACGTCCTCGCCGGTGGTGGTCTCGAATTTGCAGCCACCGACAACGTTTCGGTCCGCGGTCAGTACCTCTATGGTTGGGGTCAGGACTCGGCAACCGACAACGACATCCACAAGTTCCAGATCGGTGCGAACTTCCACTTCTAGTTGCACCATCGGTTCTGCCGATGTTTGGGCGGTCCCTTCGGGGGCCGCCTTTTTTGTTCATGTTTTGTTAGGGTAAACGAATGCCCTGTGCCTCAAATGCCACAAGTTTTAGCATTAGTGGCAGCAATGTGCCGATTTATGGTCGGTGGGGTGTTGAGGGGATTGGAATCAGGCGGGAATTGGGCAATATAGGATCATGTTAACCCCCGCGCTTTGAGGTGCTTTAAATGTCTTTTGTTAAGTCCACTCTTCTCGCCGCTGCTGCAACCGTTGCTGTTGCTTCGGCTGCCTATGCTGCTGATCCCATTATGCCTGCTCCCGTCGTGCCGGTCGCCCCGATTGCGTCCACCTTCGATTGGAACGGCTTCTATGCTGGCGCGAGCGCCGGTGCTCTGAACCACGTCGACGACGAAGATACCTTCTGGACCCTCGGTGCCCAGGCCGGTGTGAACGCACAGTTTGATTTCTTCCTCGTCGGTGCTGAAGTTTCGCTCGACGGCGTCTTCGCCGATGACGAAACCTACGCTTACGGTGCTGCGCTTGTTCGCGGTGGTGTCGTGCTCGACCGCGTCCTCGCTTACGGTGCGATCGGTTACGGTTCCGACTTTGACTCCGACTCGACTGGCTCCGTTGGCGATCACGTTCTTGCCGGTGGCGGTCTCGAATTCGCTGCTACGGACAGCGTCTCGATCCGTGGCCAGTACCTCTATGGCTGGTCGCAGGACGATGCTGTTGACACCGATATCCACAAGTTCACCATCGGTGCAAACTTCCACTTCTAGGATTTGAGTGGGCCTATCGGGGGACAGGCCCGTTCGTCTTGAAGTTGCAACGGCCTCGCGCAAGCGGGGCCGTTGTCGTTTGGGCACAGCCTAAATGCCTGCAATTTTAGGAAAGTCTTATCCACGTTTCCAAGGTTAACTTGAGACACGGGGCTCCTCGGCAATAATGGCGTCAATTAACCTTAATGGAGTGACGCATATGTCGATTGGCGTTCGCATTGCCGCGGTGGCCCTTTCCGCGACGGCTTTTGGCTCGGCGGCCATGGCCCAGGATTATGGCCCGTTCGGATACGGCGCCACGGGGTCGGGCTATGGTTTCGACTGGAACGGCTTTTACGCCGGTGTCTATGGCGGCGGCGTCCCGATGGGCAACACGCCATCGTTTAATGGCGGTATCTTCACCGGCGTCAATGTGTCGATCGAAAGTGCCGTCGTCGGGTTGGAGGCTCAATTGGGTGGCGATATCGGCGACGAGCTTTCGCTCGATGCGCTTCTTATGGCCAAAGGCGGCATGGCGCTTGGGCCAGTGCTGGTCTACGGCACGGGTGGTGGTGGTCTCGTCGGTGGCGATGTCGGCTATGCATTCGGTGGCGGCGCGGACTATGGCATCACCGATTATATGAGCGTGCGCGGCGAAGTTCTTGGCACTGGAGCCTGGGGCGATATGCCGTCCGATCTGCGTCTGACAGCGGGCCTGTCTTTCCACCTTTAAGCGAGCTTGCGTTCGATCACGCGCAATTGTTGGCCTGCCTAGTATCCCAGCGTCGAGGGTGGCGCGGATTTGGTTAGCTTTGCGTGCCGAAATCAGCGGTGAGCGGGGAGTTTTCGCTCCGAGGGCAGGGGCGAATTGTTTCGCCTTATAATATGACGAAGGCGGTCAAATTTATCCCCCCTTGAAACCGCATAGGGGGTGCGTTAAGCCCTGTCCAAATTCTTGGGGGCTGCGCAGCGCGCGAGTCCTTTGATCCGGTTCCCCGCCGGACGCTTTACAAGGCTTGGCTGTCTAATGAACGAACTGCTCAGCGAATACCTGCCGATTTTGATTTTTGTGGGGCTGGCCGGTGTCATCGGTCTGGCGCTTCTGGTTGCGCCTTTCCTGATCGCGGTCAAAAAGCCCGACCCTGAAAAAGTTTCGGCCTACGAATGTGGCTTCGAGGCATTCGACGATGCCCGCATGAAGTTCGACGTTCGCTTCTATCTCGTCGCGATCCTGTTCATCATCTTCGATCTGGAAGTGGCCTTTCTCTTTCCCTGGGCTGTCGCCTTTGGCGATGTGGGTTGGTATGGCTTCTGGTCGATGATGATATTCCTCGGCATCCTGACCATTGGCTTCATCTATGAATGGCGCAAGGGAGCACTTGAATGGGATTGAGCGATACAACCCTCGTCGCACCGCGTCCTCGTGGTTTAATCGATCCCGCGACCAATCAATTGGTGGGCGCGACCGACCCTTATTATGTCGAGATCAACAACGAGCTCGCCGATAAAGGCTTCCTCGTCACCTCGACCGACGAACTGATCAACTGGGCTCGTACGGGTTCATTGATGTGGATGACGTTTGGCCTTGCGTGCTGCGCCGTCGAAATGATGCAGATGTCCATGCCGCGCTACGATTGCGAGCGCTTCGGTTTCGCGCCGCGTGCGTCACCGCGCCAGTCTGACGTAATGATCGTTGCCGGCACGCTGACCAACAAGATGGCTCCGGCGCTGCGCAAGGTCTACGACCAGATGCCGGAGCCACGCTACGTCATCTCGATGGGAAGTTGCGCCAATGGCGGCGGCTATTACCACTATTCCTATTCGGTCGTGCGCGGCTGCGATCGTATCGTTCCGGTGGATATCTATGTCCCCGGCTGCCCTCCGACTGCTGAAGCACTGCTCTATGGCGTGCTTTTGCTGCAAAAGAAAATCCGGCGTACCGGAACGATCGAGCGATAAGGCCAATCGATGGAAGATGCTCTTTCAGAACTCGGCGAGTATGTATCGCTCAAGCTCGGCGAGGCCCTTGATGGGTATTCGGTCGCCTATGGCGAGCTGACGCTCGAGGCCAGGGCCGAAGCGATCGTGACGGTGATGCGTACCCTGCGCGACGATCCGCGTTGCCAGTTTGCGTCGTTCATCGACGTGTGCGGCGTTGATTATCCGGAGCGGGCCCAGCGCTTCGATGTCGTCTATCATCTGCTGAGCCCATACCAGAACACGCGCATTCGCGTTCGGATCGTTACGGACGAGTTCTCCCCCGTGCCATCGATCACCGGCGTCTATCCGGGCGCCGATTGGTTCGAGCGTGAGGCCTATGATCTCTACGGCATCATGTTCTCGGGCCACCACGATCTTCGCCGCATCCTCACCGACTACGGGTTCGATGGACATCCGCTGCGCAAGGATTTCCCGCTGACCGGCTTTGTTGAAGTGCGCTACGACGAAGAGCGTCGCCGCGTGGTCTATGAACCCGTAAAGCTCGCGCAGGAATTTCGGAATTTCGATTACCTTTCGCCTTGGGAAGGCACAGACTACGTGCTGCCCGGCGACGAGAAGGCCAAGCAATGACCGAGCACGACGTTCGTACATTCAACATCAACTTCGGGCCGCAACACCCTGCGGCTCACGGTGTTTTGCGTCTGGTGCTCGAACTTGACGGTGAAGTCGTGGAGCGCGTCGATCCCCATGTGGGTCTGCTCCATCGCGGAACTGAAAAGCTGATCGAAGCCAAGACTTATCTGCAAGCGCTGCCCTATTTCGATCGTCTCGACTACGTGGCGCCGATGAACCAAGAGCACGCGTTCTCGATGGCCGTCGAGCGCCTGCTCGGTATCGAAGTTCCGTTTCGTGGCCAGTTGATCCGCGTACTGTACTCGGAAATCGGCCGCATCCTGTCGCACATGCTCAATGTCACGACACAGGCGCTGGACGTTGGCGCGCTGACGCCGCCGCTCTGGGGCTTCGAGCAGCGCGAACAGCTTATGGTTTTTTATGAGCGTGCTTCCGGCTCGCGCATGCACGCGGCCTATATCCGGCCCGGCGGTGTCCACCAGGACCTGCCTCAAGACCTCATCGACGATATCGCGAAATTCACCGAGACCTTCCCCAAGGCGCTCGATGATCTCGATCAGCTCATCACCGGGAACCGCATCTTCAAGCAGCGCAACGTCGATATCGCGACGGTTTCGCTCGAAGACGCGTGGGCCTGGGGCTTCTCCGGTGTGATGGTGCGTGGCTCTGGTGCGGCCTGGGATTTGCGCAAGTCGCAGCCTTATGAGTGCTACGACCGATTGGATTTCGATATCCCCGTCGGCAAGAACGGCGATTGCTACGACCGCTATCTCATTCGCATGGAAGAGATGCGTCAGTCCAATTCGCTCATGCGCCAGTGCGTCGATCTGCTCAATTCGCCTGAAGGGCAGGGACCCGTCTCGACGATGGACGGCAAGGTCGTTCCGCCCAAGCGCGGAGAGATGAAGCGCTCCATGGAAGCGCTGATCCACCATTTCAAGCTCTACACCGAAGGCTATCGGGTGCCTGAGGGCGAAGTGTACGCCGCTGTCGAAGCGCCCAAGGGCGAGTTCGGCGTCTATCTGGTTTCTGATGGCACCAACAAGCCGTATCGCTGCAAGATCCGCGCCCCCGGGTTCGCGCATCTTCAGGCCATGGATTTTCTCTGTCGCGGGCACCTTCTGGCCGACGTTTCGGCCATTCTGGGCTCCCTCGACATCGTGTTCGGAGAGGTTGATCGCTGATGAGCGTGCGTCGCCTTGCAGATGATTCTGTCCAGCCGCAGAGCTTTGCGTTTTCTAACGACAACGCCGCCTGGGCCCAAAAGCGTATTGCCCTTTACCCGGCCGGGCGCCAGCAATCGGCGGTGATCCCGCTTTTGATGCGGGCGCAGGAACAGGACGGCTGGATATCGCGTGCGACGATCGAAACGATCGCCGACATGCTCGACATGCCCTATATCCGTGTTCTGGAAGTGGCGACGTTTTATACGCAGTTTCAGCTTCAGCCGGTCGGTACGCGGGCCCATATCCAGGTTTGTGGTACGACGCCGTGCATGTTGCGTGGAGCCGAAGATATCCGTGCTGTTTGCCAGAAGCACATTCATCCTGACGCGCACCATCTCAATGATGACGGTACGCTGAGCTGGGAAGAAGTCGAATGCGCCGGTGCATGCGTGAACGCACCGATGGTAACGATCGGCTTCGACACATATGAGGACCTGACCCCAGAGCGCTTCGAGGAAATTCTCCTAGCATTCCGCGACGGCAAGGGTGACACCATCCAGCCTGGCCCGCAGAACGGCCGCCGTTTCTCGGCACCTCTCGCGGGGCAAACGACGCTTTTGGAAGATCCCAAGCCCACGCGCGGTCATGCCAAGGGCGGGCGTATCGAAACCGACGTCGACGCGACCAAGCCCGGCCGTAAGCAGGAAATCGACGAAGAGGCGGCCCCGGCGATCAAGGGTCCCTCGGAAGAAGGCAAGGTCTCGGAAGCCGAGGCTAAGAGCGCTGAGAAAAAGGCTGCCGGTCCAGCACGCCGCAAGCCTGATCAAGCAGGGCGCGAAGGCGCGACGGGTGCTGAATCGCCGGCCATTGAAAAGACCGCCAGCGAAACGGGCGAAGAGACCAAGACAACCGGACGCCGGCCATCTCGGGCGAAAAAGCCCCAGGCCGAGGAGTAGCCGCAAATGCTCACCGATCAGGATCGCATTTTCACCAATCTTTACGGCCAGGACGATTGGGGCCTCGAAGGCGCAAAGCGCCGCGGCTCGTGGAACGGCACGAAAGAATTGCTCGACCAGGGCCGCGACTGGCTGACCAACGAGGTGAAGGCTTCGGGTCTGCGTGGCCGTGGCGGCGCCGGCTTTTCGACGGGCCTCAAATGGTCTTTCATGCCCAAGGTCAATGATGGGCGCCCGCATTACCTCGTCGTCAATGCCGACGAATCCGAGCCCGGTACGTGCAAGGATCGCGAAATCCTGCGCCACGATCCACATCACCTGATCGAAGGATGCCTGATCGCCGGCCGGGCCATGGACGCGCACGCAGCTTACATCTATGTGCGCGGCGAATTTATGCGCGAGCGTCACCGTCTGGAAGCTGCCGTGCAGCAGGCCTATGACGCTAGGCTGATCGGCAAGAACAACATCCATGGTTGGGACTTCGACATCATCGTCCACCATGGTGCCGGCGCCTATATCTGCGGCGAAGAAACCGCGCTTCTCGAGTCGCTCGAGGGCAAGAAGGGCCAGCCGCGTTTGAAGCCGCCATTCCCGGCGGGCATGGGGCTCTATGGTTGCCCGACGACTGTCAACAACGTTGAGTCGATCGCCGTCGTGCCGGAAATTCTGCGCCGTGGTGCACCTTGGTTCGCTGGCCTTGGCCGCGAAAACAATACGGGCACCAAGCTGTTCTGCGTATCGGGCCACGTCAATCAGCCCGCCACCTTCGAAGAAGAGATGGGCATCCCGTTCGAAATGCTGATCGAAAAGCATTGCGGCGGCATTCGCGGCGGCTGGGACAATCTTCTGGCCGTCATTCCCGGCGGATCGTCGGTCCCTTGCGTCCCGGGCGAAAAAATTCGCACGGCGCATATGGATTTCGATGGCCTGCGCGAAGTCGGCTCGTCGCTCGGCACCGCTGCGGTGATCGTGATGGACAAGTCCACAGACATCATCAAGGCCATCTGGCGCCTCTCGGCCTTCTACAAGCACGAGAGCTGCGGCCAGTGTACGCCGTGCCGTGAGGGCACCGGCTGGATGATGCGGGTGATGGAACGCATGGTGCGCGGTGAAGCGCAAAAGCGCGAGATCGACATGCTGTTCGCCGTGACCAAGCAGGTCGAGGGCCACACGATCTGTGCACTTGGCGATGCTGCGGCCTGGCCTATCCAAGGGCTAATCAAGAACTTCCGTCACGTGATCGAAGAGCGGATCGACGCATACACCTACAAGTCCACCTCTGACGGCGCAGTGCCGTCGGTTGCGGCGGAGTAAGAACGAATGGCGCAACTCAAGGTCGATGGCGAACTGATCGAAGTTCCCGATCACTTCACACTCATGCAGGCTGCCGAAGCAGCGGGCGCTGAAATTCCCCGCTTTTGTTATCATGAGCGGCTGTCCGTAGCAGGCAATTGCCGCATGTGCCTCGTTGAAGTGAAGGGCGGACCGCCCAAGCCTCAGGCAAGCTGCGCCATGAGCGTGCGCGATCTGCGCCCCGGCCCGAACGGCGAAGCGCCTGAAATGTTTACCAACACGCCGATGGTCAAGAAGGCCCGCGAGGGCGTGATGGAGTTCCTGCTGATCAACCATCCGCTCGATTGCCCGATATGCGATCAGGGCGGCGAGTGCGATCTGCAGGATCAGGCGATGGCCTATGGCGTGGACACGTCGCGCTATTGGGAAAACAAGCGCGCCGTCGAGAACAAGCACATCGGGCCGCTCGTCAAGACCATCATGAACCGGTGCATCCACTGCACCCGCTGCGTGCGGTTTACGACCGAAGTAGCCGGCGTTTCCGAACTCGGCCTGATCGGTCGTGGTGAAGACGCTGAAATCACATCCTATCTCGAGCGCTCGATGACCAGCGAGCTGCAGGGCAATGTGATCGATCTCTGCCCGGTCGGTGCGCTGACATCAAAGCCTTATGCTTTCCAGGCGCGTCCGTGGGAATTGAGCAAGACTGAGTCCATCGACGTCATGGACGCCGTCGGCTCCAACATTCGCGTCGATGCGCGTGGTCGCGAAGTGATGCGCATTCTCCCGCGCATCCACGAAGGCATCAACGAAGAGTGGATTTCCGACAAGACCCGGTTTGTCTGGGACGGCCTGCGCACCCAGCGGCTCGATCGCCCCTATGTGAAGAAGGGCGCCAAGCTCCAGGCGACGAGCTGGGCAGAGGCATTTGCAGCGGTCGCGGACGCCGTCAAGAGCGTGGAGCCGAGCCGTATCGGCGCTATCGCTGGTGATCTGGCCGGTGTCGAAGAAATGTACGCCCTCAAGGCGCTGATGACGGCGATCGGGTCGTCAAACATCGACGCGCGTCCTGCAGGCTCGGCGCTCGATCCCAAAAAGGGCAGGGGCTCCTATATCTTCAATCCCACTATCGCCGGGATCGAACAGGCCGATGCTATCCTGATCATCGGCGCCAATCCACGTCGCGAGGCAGCCCTCGTCAATGCACGCATCCGCAAGGCATGGCGCACCGGCAAGGTCGCAGTCGGATTGATCGGTGAAGCTGCTGATCTCACTTACGACTATGCGCATCTTGGCGCCGGTATTGATTCATTGGTTGATCTGGCTGGTGGTCGTGGCGATTTCGCTGAAGTGTTCTCCAAGGCGCAGCGCCCGCTGGTGATCGTCGGCGAGGGTGCCGTGACGGGAGCGTCCGGCAAGGACGTGTTGGCCCTGGCTGCCCAGATTGCCAAAGCGAATGGCGCGCTGAGCGATGAGTGGACCGGCTTTGCCGTGCTGCACAACGCCGCATCGCGGGTGGGCGCACTCGACATCGGCTTTGTACCGGGCCGGGGTGGTCTGGATACGGCCGGCATGGTCAAGGCCGCAGGAGCGGGCAAGCTCGACGTCCTGTTCGTTCTCGGCGCCGACGAGATCGACATGGCCGGATTGGGCGGAACAAAGGTCATCTATATCGGCACGCATGGGGACGCCGGTGCGCATCGCGCGGACATCATCCTGCCGGCGGCGACTTACACCGAAAAGTCGGCGACCTACGTCAACACCGAAGGGCGCGTGCAGATGACCACTCGCGCGGTCTTCGCGCCGGGCGAGGCCAAGGAAGACTGGGCCATCCTCCGTGCCCTGTCGGCCGTTTTGGGCCATACCCTGCCATTTGACTCGCTGAATGCCCTCCGCGCCAAGCTTTATGGGGATTTCCCCCATCTGGCACAGCTCGACACCATTGCATCGGGTAAGCCTTCCGATGTATCGGCTCTGGCGAACGCTGCGGCACCCAAGAAGACCTATTCGCTGATCTCTCCAGTTGGCGATTTCTACCTCACGAACCCGATAGCGCGCGCATCAGCCGTCATGGCCGAATGTTCGCAGCTTATGTCGGGTCTGAAACAGGCCGCAGAGTAAGGCAGCGATATGGACTGGATTTTCTACGCGCTAGACTACCTTTTCGGTGCCCCGATCCTCGGACTGGGCACCATGGTCGGGTTTGTCTGGAAGGCGCTGCTGCTGCTGGTGACGCTTCTGGTCTTTACGGCCTATGTCCTCTTGGCGGACCGCAAGATCTGGGCGGCGGTACAAATCCGCCGGGGCCCGAACGTCGTGGGTGCATTCGGCCTGTTCCAGAGCTTTGCCGATTTGTTGAAGTTCGTCTTCAAGGAGCCGGTGATCCCGGCAGGTGCCGACAAGGCGGTCTACCTGCTCGCACCCCTGGTGACGGTGTTGCTGGCGTTGTCCGCTTGGGCCGTGGTGCCGGTTGCCGAGGGCTGGGCGCTGGCTGATATCAATGTCGGCATTCTCTACATCTTCGCGATCTCATCGCTCGGCGTCTATGGCATCATCATGGGTGGTTGGGCGTCAAATTCGAAATATCCGTTCCTGGGCGCGCTGCGTTCGGCCGCGCAGATGGTGTCTTACGAAGTCTCGATCGGCTTTGTGATCATCACCGTTCTGCTGTGCGTGGGTTCGCTGAACCTGACCCATATCGTTCTGGCGCAGGAGCAGGGCGGCATCGCCCATATGCTCGGCGTGCCGTGGCTCACATTCCTGAACTGGTACTGGCTGCCGCTGTTTCCGATGTTCGTGATCTTCTTTATCTCGGCATTGGCGGAAACCAACCGCCCTCCGTTCGATCTGCCGGAAGCTGAGTCCGAACTGGTCGCTGGCTTTATGGTGGAATACGGCTCCACGCCTTACATGATGTTCATGCTCGGCGAGTATGTCGCGATCATCCTGATGTGCGCTCTCACTACCATCCTGTTCCTGGGAGGCTGGACAGCGCCGATCGACCTGCCGCCGTTTAACTGGATCCCCGGCGCTGTCTGGTTTGTCTTGAAGCTTTCGCTGGTCTTTTTCATGATCGCCATGGTCAAGGCCTTCGTTCCCCGTTACCGCTATGACCAGTTGATGCGTCTGGGCTGGAAAGTGTTCCTGCCGATCTCGCTCGTCATGGTGATCGTTGTCGCTGCCGTCCTTCAGCTTACGGGCTGGGGCTGGCACGGCGGCGTGGCATAAGGAGAGAACCCATGAAAGCCTTGCGGTTTCTCGACGCGCTTCTGCTCCGCGAATTCGTATCGACCTTCTTTCTGGCGATGCGCTATTTCTTCGCGCCCAAGCCGACGATCAACTATCCGTTCGAAAAGGGCCCTGTGTCCCCACGCTTTCGTGGTGAGCACGCGCTGCGCCGCTATCCCAATGGCGAAGAGCGCTGCATTGCCTGCAAGCTCTGCGAGGCGATATGCCCCGCTCAGGCGATCACGATCGAAGCCGGTCCGCGCCAAAACGACGGCACCCGTCGCACGGTTCGCTACGACATCGACATGGTCAAATGCATCTATTGCGGCTTCTGTCAGGAAGCCTGCCCGGTCGATGCTATTGTCGAGGGCCCCAATTTCGAATTCGCAACCGAGACGCGTGAGGAGCTCTACTTCTCCAAGGAACGTCTCTTGGCCAATGGCGATCGCTGGGAGCGTGAACTCGCTGCCAATATCGCCCTTGATGCACCGTACCGTTAGGAGCGACAGGTGACCTTGCCGCTGTTTTTCTTCTACCTGTTCTCAGGGATCGTGATCGCCTCGGCGATCATGGTGATTTCATCGCGAAATCCGGTCCATTCGGTGCTGTTCCTGATTTTGGCCTTCGTCAACGCAGCCGGTATCTTCATGCTGGCCGGCGCCGAATTTCTGGCGATGATCCTGATCGTAGTCTATGTCGGCGCTGTCGCCGTGCTGTTCCTCTTCGTCGTCATGATGCTCGACGTCGATTTCCGCGAACTGCGTCAGGGCATGCTGCAATACGCGCCGATCGGTATCGTGGTCGGCATCATCCTCTTGCTTGAACTTCTGCTGGTAGCCGGCTCGGCGTGGCTCGTTCCAGAGGTTGCCGGTTCAGGTGCACTGCCGATCAATGACGGCATCGACAACACGCGCGCACTCGGGCAGGTGCTCTACACAAATTACATCTATCTGTTCCAGGCGTGCGGCCTGGTGCTGCTGGTGGCCATGATCGGCGCGATTGTGCTCACCCTGCGTCACAAGCCGAACGTCAAGCGTCAGGACATTGCTGCACAGGTCGGGCGGACCAAGGAAACAGGGCTCGAGATCGTCAAGGTCAAGAGCGGAAAAGGGCTGTAAGGGGGATTATGATGACACCGGTAATCGGGCTCGGTCACTTCCTGACCGTAGCAGCCATTCTGTTCACCATCGGTGTGTTCGGGATTTTTCTCAATCGCAAGAACATCATCGTCATCCTGATGTCGATCGAGCTCATCCTGCTCGCGGTCAACATCAACCTTGTGGCGTTCTCCGCGCATCTTGGCGATTTGGTCGGCCAGGTCTTTGCGCTGTTGATCCTGACCGTTGCCGCCGCCGAAGCGGCAATCGGATTGGCGATCCTCGTGGTCTTCTTCCGCAATCGTGGGTCGATTGCGGTCGACGACGTCAACATGATGAAGGGCTAGGGCAGCCATGATCCAGGCAATTGTCTTCCTGCCGCTGATCGGCGCGCTGGTGGCCGGCCTTTTTGGCCGCGTCATCGGTCACAAGCCCGCGGAAATCCTGACGACGTCGATGCTGATTGCTGCGGCGGTCCTCTCCTGGATCGTCTTTATCCCGTTCTTTCTGGGCGATGGCGAAGCTTACAAGGTCACCGTCATGGAGTGGATCCACTCCGGTGATCTCCAGCTCGATTGGGTGCTGCGCGTCGATACGCTGACGGCGATCATGCTGGTCGTGGTCAACACGGTCTCCTCGCTCGTTCATCTCTATTCGATCGGCTACATGCACGAAGATCCGCATCGCGCGCGCTTCTTCGCCTATCTCTCGCTCTTCACCTTCGCCATGCTGATGCTGGTGACCGCCGATAACTTCGTTCAGATGTTCTTCGGCTGGGAGGGCGTGGGGCTCGCGTCCTATCTGCTGATCGGCTTCTGGTACAAAAAGGAATCCGCCCGCGCCGCTGCCATGAAGGCGTTCGTTGTCAACCGTGTCGGTGACTTCGGCTTCGCGCTCGGCATTTTCGGGGCGTTCTTCCTGCTCGGCACGCTCGATTTCGACGCGACGTTCGCTGCGCTTCCAGGCTTTGCAGATGCAACGATTTCCTTCCTGTGGTGGGAAGCGCATGCGATGACAGTCATCTGCCTGCTGCTGTTCATGGGTGCCATGGGCAAGTCGGCGCAGTTCCTGCTTCACACATGGCTGCCTGACGCCATGGAGGGCCCGACACCGGTCTCCGCGCTCATCCATGCTGCAACAATGGTCACGGCGGGCGTCTTCATGGTTGCGCGCCTGTCGCCGATGTTCGAATTGAGCGAAGCGGCGACGCTGTTCATCATCTATATCGGCGCCATCACGGCCTTCTGCGCGGCAACGATCGGTCTGGTGCAGAACGACATTAAGCGCGTCATCGCCTATTCCACGATGTCCCAGCTCGGCTACATGTTCGTGGCGCTCGGGGTAGGGGCTTATTCTGCAGGTGTCTTCCACCTGTTCACCCACGCGTTCTTCAAGGCACTGTTGTTCCTTGGGGCCGGGTCGGTCATCCATGCGATGCACCATGAGCAGGACATGCGCAATATGGGCGGAATCCGCAAAAAGGTGCCGCTGACCTACGCCATGATGCTAATCGGCACGCTTGCCCTGACCGGGGTTGGTATTCCCGGTACTTCATTCGGCTTTGCGGGCTTCTTTTCCAAGGACGCCATCGTTGAGGCAGCGTATGCCTTTGGCGGAACGGCGGGCTCCTTTTCCTTCTGGATGCTGGTGACTGCCGCGCTGTTCACGAGCTTCTATTCCTGGCGGCTTATCCACCTCACCTTCCACGGCCCGACCCGTGCTGACCATCACACCTTCGATCATGCTCATGAGAGCCCGAACGTGATGATGATCCCGCTTTATGTGCTGGCCGCGGGCGCGGTCTTGGCCGGTGTGGTGTTCTATGACGTCTTCTTCGGCCATGCCGAACATGTCGAGCACTTCTTCCACGGTTCGATCGTGGTAGATGCCGCAATCATCGATGAGGCGCACCACGTCCCGACGCTGGTCAAATGGTCGGCGACGATCGCCATGATCCTCGGCTTCATCGCCGCCTGGTACATGTACATTCGCAATCCGTCGGCGCCCAAGCAATTGGCCGAAGAGCATCGCGGTCTCTATCAGTTCCTCTTGAACAAGTGGTATTTCGACGAGCTCTACGACCGCATCTTCGTGCGGCCTGCGCGCTGGGTCGGGACCGCTCTCTGGAAGGGCTTTGATGACTGGCTGATCGACCAGACGCTGGTCGAAGGTCTTGGACGCCGTGTGCGGCAGGTGACGGGCTACGTCACTCGGCTGCAATCGGGCTATCTCTATCACTATGCCTTCGCCATGTTGATCGGCGTTGCGGCACTTATCACCTGGGCCATCGCCTCAGGGGGACTTCTGGGATGATCCTGACAAACAACATCCTGACCATCGTTACGTTTCTGCCGCTGGTCGGGGCCTTCTTCATTCTGTTGACCCCGGGCCGGGACGAGGTTGCCGAGCGCAACATCAAATGGATTGCGCTCGCGACCACAGTGGTTACGTTCATCTTCACGCTGGTCATGTGGGGCATGTTCGACCCCACGACGCCGAACTTCCAGTTCGTGCAGAACCATGTCTGGATCGGCGACGTCATCGGATACCGCATGGGGGTCGACGGCATCTCGGTGCTATTCATCGTGCTCACAGGCCTCCTGATGCCGATGTGCATTTTGGCGAGCTGGGACTCGATCACCTTCCGCATCCGCGAATACATGGTGCTGTTCCTGGTACTCGAGATGCTGATGATCGGCGTCTTCGCGACCCTCGATCTGGCCATGTTCTATGTATTCTTTGAAGGCACCTTGCTGCCGATGTTCCTGATCATCGGTATTTGGGGCGGCAAGCGGCGCATCCAGGCGAGCTATAAATTCTTCTTCTATACCTTCATCGGATCCGTTCTGATGCTGCTCGCCATCATGGCGATGTACTGGCAGGCCGGTACACTCGATATCGCGCGTCTGCTGCAGTTCGAGTTCTCCGAAGAGGCACAGTTCTGGCTCTGGTTGGCGTTCTTTGCCTCCTTTGCCGTCAAAATGCCGATGTGGCCGTTTCACCGCTGGCTTCCAGAAGCCCACGTTGAAGCGCCGACCGCCGGTTCGGTCATCCTAGCCGCCATTCTGCTCAAGCTCGGTGGTTATGGCTTCCTGCGGTTCTCGCTGCCGATGTTCCCGGACGCGTCGCTCTATTTTCAGAACTTCGTGTTCTTCCTCTCGGTCGCCGCGATCGTCATCACGTCGTTGGTTGCGCTGGTGCAGACCGACATCAAGAAGCTCATTGCCTACTCGTCGGTGGCCCATATGGGTTTCGTGACGATGGGTATCTTCGCCGGAAACGTCTACGGTGTGCAGGGCGCTATCTTCCAGATGATCAGCCATGGCATCGTGTCCGGCGCGCTGTTCCTCTCGGTCGGTGTTATCTACGACCGCATGCACACGCGAGACATCGACGCCTATGGCGGTCTCGTTGAGCGCATGCCGAAATATGCCTTCGCGTTCATGGTGTTCACCATGGCCAATGTCGGCCTGCCGGGTACATCAGGATTCGTTGGTGAATTCCTGACGCTCCTGGCTATTTTCCAGATCAACACCTGGTTCGCCGTCGTTGCGACAACCGGCGTGATCCTCTCGTCCTGCTATGCCCTTTGGCTCTACCGCAAAGTCATCTGGGGCGCGCTGGAAAAGGAAAGCCTCAAAGGCATTCTCGATCTCAATACCCGGGAGATGGTGACGATCGTTCCCTTGATCATCCTCACCATTCTGTTCGGTTTCTACCCCGCACCCCTGATGGATGCGATGGCCGTTTCTGTCGAGGCACTGGTTGACCAATACCAGATGTCCGTCGGTCTGGCGCAATAGGAGGTGACAATGGTCCAAGAGTTTGCCGGTTTCGCCTCCCTGGCGCCTGCCTATCCCGAAATGCTGCTCGCCGTCGGCGCGCTGGCGCTTCTGATGATCGGCGTTTTCGCCAGCAAGGAAATCTCCACAGCCATCACCGGTATCGCCATCGGCCTGTTCGTCGCCGTGGCCGTGCTCATCGTCTTCCAGTCGAGCGACGGCGTGATCTTTTCCGGCGGTTTCATCAACGACGCCTTTGCGCGCTTCATGAAAGTGTTGGTGCTCACCGGCTCGGCGTTCGCGCTTGTACTCACAGTGTCGAGTGCATCCGAGAATGGCCTCAACAAGTTCGAATATCCCGTGCTTGTTGTCCTTGCCACCGTCGGCATGATGATGATGATTTCGGCCAACGACCTCATGAGCCTCTATGTCGGCCTCGAGTTGCAGTCGCTTGCGCTCTACGTCGTCGCTGCGTTCAAGCGCGACAGCGGCAAGGCAACCGAAGCTGGCCTGAAATATTTCGTCCTCGGTGCGTTGTCCTCGGGCATGCTGCTTTACGGCGCGTCGCTGCTCTATGGCTTTACCGGGCACACCCAGCTGACCGAAATCGCTCAGGCGGTCGCACTCGGCGAGCGCAATCCAGGCGTGATCTTTGGCCTCGTGTTCCTGCTCGCAGGCATTGCGTTCAAGATTTCCGCAGTGCCGTTCCACATGTGGACGCCTGACGTTTACGAAGGCGCGCCGACCCCGGTCACCGCCTTCTTTGCCTCAGCGCCCAAGGTTGCCGCAATGGCTCTGCTTATCCGCGTCGTGTTCGACGCGTTCGAGCCCATCGCTCGTGACTGGCAGCAGGTCGTTATCTTCATCTCCATCGCCTCGATGGTGCTGGCATCCTTCGCCGCCATTGGTCAAAACAACCTCAAGCGCCTGCTCGCGTATTCCTCGATCGGCCATGTGGGCTTCGCTCTCGTTGGCCTTTCGGCCGGAAGCCTCGTGGGTGTTCAAGGCGTATCGATCTACATGGCGATTTATCTCACCATGACGATCGGTACCTTCGCCTGTATCCTCGCGCTCAAGAACGAAGATGGCTATGTCGAGACCATCGACGACCTAGCGGGACTTGCTCGCAGTCGTCCGTTCGTTGCAGCAATCCTCGCACTGTTCATGTTCTCGCTCGTCGGTCTTCCGCCGCTTGCCGGCTTTTTCGCCAAATGGCAGGTCTTTCTGGCGGCCATCGAAGCGCAGTTGTTCGTCCTTGCCGTCATCGGCATGCTGGCGAGCGCTGTGAGTGCGTTCTACTATCTGCGCATCATCAAGGTGATGTATTTCGATGAGCCCGAAGCGTCCTATGCCGCGCCGGCTGTGGAACTCAACGTGGTAATGGCCGTGACCGGGTTTTTGGTCCTGTCCTACTATTTCACCATCGGTGGACCGCTGACGGCGTGGGCTCAGGTCGCTGCGAACAGCCTGTTTTAGTGGTCGCGTTTCCACTCCCTCTCGTTGCGCGAGAAGCCGGCTACCGTGTCATCGGCTTCGACAGCATTGGCTCGACCAACGCCGAGGCGATCACTGCGGCGCGAGCCGGTGAGGCTGACAAGCTGTGGTTTGCAGCTCTGCAGCAAACCACAGGTCGCGGGCGTCGTGGGAGGGCTTGGGAAAGCCCATATGGCAATCTGGCTGCGTCACTGTTGATTCAACCGAATGTGCCTTCCGCTGCACTCGCGAGTCTGGGCTTCGTCGCTGGCGTTGCGCTCAATGACGCGCTGAGCCGTCTGCTGCCCGACGTCAGTATGCGATCCGGAGTCGATGGGGCGGATGGCAGAATAGGGCGCTCCGCAGCGCGGATCGCGCTCAAATGGCCCAACGATCTTTTGGCCGATGGGGCCAAGCTCGCGGGGATATTGCTCGAAGCGATACCGCGCCAGTACGGTCATACGGCCGTGGTCATCGGCATTGGCGTCAATGTCGTCGCGGCGCCACAGGGACTGCCGTATCCGGCCGTCGCGCTTTCGAGCTTCAACCCCGCTATTGATGCCGCAATGGTGTTTGAAACACTGGCCGAAAGCTGGGTGCGATGGTACGACGTTTGGGACAATGGGCAGGGGACAGCTCGGATCATCGAGCGCTGGCGCGATAACGCTGCCGGCATCGGATCTGAAGTCGTGGTGCAGCGCAGCCAGGGCGTCTTGCGCGGCATTTTCGAAAGTATTGATGATGCGGGCCATCTGATAGTCCGTGACGATGAGGGGCAGCGCATCGCGATCACCGCGGGCGACGTCCATTTTGGAACAACGGCCACCCTGCGCTGATCGTGCAGCGCGGCCGGCAACAGGGACGCTCCCGTCGTGCGGGGCGGGTATGACCTATGGCAAAAAGACAGGCTGAGGGCGAGGAAATGGTCTTCGTTCCTCTCGGGGGCGTTGGCGAAATCGGGATGAACATGGGGCTGTATGGCTATGGCCCCGAAAGCAATCGCCAGTGGCTGGTCGTCGATTGCGGCGTCAGTTTCGGTGGTCCGGAATTGCCAGGCATCGAGCTTGTCATGCCGGACCCATACTTCCTCGAAGATCAGATCGACAACGTCGTTGGGCTGGTGCTCACCCATGCGCACGAAGATCACTATGGTGCCATCCTCGACATCTGGCCCGCCTTCGATAAGCCGGTCTTCGCGGGCCGGTTCGGCGCAGCGATGCTCAAGGCAAAGCGTGCGTCCAACAACATCATCGACGACGTAGAGGTTCAGATCTATGAGCCCGGCGTGCCGTTCCATGTCGGCCACTTCAAGGTCGAGGCGATCGAAGTATCCCATTCGATCCCCGAGTCTAACGCCCTGCTAATCGAATCGCCGGCTGGGCGGGTCGTTCACACTGGGGACTGGAAGATCGATCCGTCGCCCGTTGGTACGCCTCCGACCAACATCAAGCGCTTCAAGGAAATCGGCAGCGACGGCAAGCCACTCGCGCTGATCTGCGATTCCACCAACGCGATGAAGGAAGGCGACAGCCCGTCCGAGACCGAAGTCGGTGTCAATCTCGAGCGCCTGATCGCAACCGCTAAGAACCGCGTTGCCGTCACGATTTTTGCCTCCAATCTAGGCCGCATGATCTCGATTGCACGCGCCGCTGCAAAGGCGGACCGTCAGGTGGTCGCCGCCGGGCGTGCCGTGCATCGCATCGCCGGGATTGCGCGTGAGCTTGGCCTTATGGAAGGGGTGCCCGAGTTTCTCGATCAGGACGCTTATGGCTATCTGCCCCGTGACAAGGTCGTGCTGATCTGCACCGGCAGCCAGGGCGAAGCGCGGGCCGCGATGGCTCGGATCGCCGATGGCTCGCACCCGGTTATCGACTTTTCGCCGGGCGACATGGCGATCTTTTCGTCCTGGGCCATTCCGGGAAATGAAAAGGCCGTGCTTGATATTCAGAACAAGCTTGTGGACAAGGGTGTCGAGATCGTCACCGGACGCGACGAGATGATCCACGTCTCGGGCCATCCGCGGCGGCATGAATTGGCCCAACTCTATGACTGGCTCAAGCCAGACCTGCTGATCCCCGTGCATGGCGAAGCGATGCATCTGGAAGCTCAGGCCAAGTTTGGCCGTGAGAAGGGCATCAAGACCGTCTACTCGATCCGCAATGGCGATATGGTGCAGCTCTATCCTCAGCCCCAACATCGCAAGGGCGAGGTGCGGACGGGTATTTTGTATCTCGACGGCAATCTGCTCTGCACACCCGAAGAGTCCAATGTCCGCGACCGTCGCCGGTTGGCATTTGGCGGCGTGGCGATCGTATCGCTCGTGGTCAACGCCAAGGGACAGATTGTCTCGGGTCCTGAGTTGGATCTGGACGGGCTGCCAGAATTGGTCGACGATGACGAACCGTTGAGCGCGGTTGCCCGGTCGGCAGTGCGCAGCGTCATCAAGAGCTTTCCGGAAAAGCGGCGCTCCGATACCGGGCGTTTTGCCGAGGCGATCCGCCGTGCGGTGCGCTCCGAGCTCAATGCCGCCTGGGGTCGCAAGCCCATCGTGAAAGTGTTCGTACACAGGGTCTAAAGCATGGAAATCCAGCCGTTCACCTATGTCGCCATCTATTTCGTCGTCTGGTGGACGGTGCTGTTCGCCGTGCTGCCATGGGGTATTCGCGGTCAACACGAGGCCGGGGAGGTCACTGACGGGACCGATCCTGGCGCGCCGATCAAGGCTAACCTTGTGCCAAAGGCGATCGCTACGACCGTCCTGGCCGGCGTCGCGACGGTGTTGATCGTCTGGGGGATGTCGAACCCCTGGCTTCAGGAATACTGGAGCTAGAAAAGTCAAAGGCCGGGAGACGATCCCGGCCTTTTTTATTTATCAGAACGCCCATTCGCCCTTGCGGAAGACCGGGACGCGCTCGCCGTCCGGGGTGATGCCGTCGATGTCCATGTCCGCGGATCCGATCATCCAGTCGATATGGATGAGGCTCGAATTGCCGCCCTTTTCGGCGACTTCATCTTCGCTGAGCTTGTCGCCGCCGACGAAGCACTCAGTGTAGCACTGGCCCATCGCGATATGGCAGGCGGCATTTTCGTCAAACAACGTGTTGTAGAACAAGATGCCGGACTGGCTGATGGGCGAGGAATGCGGCACCAGGGCCACTTCGCCGAGCCGGCGCCCGCCTTCGTCGGTATCGAGAACCTTGTTCCAGTTCTCTTCGCCCTTGGACGCGCGGACCTCTACGGCGACGCCGTCCTTGAACACCATCTCGATGCCTTCGATGACCGAGCCGTTATAAGCCAGCGGCTTGGTGGCGCGGACGTGACCGTCGACGCGGCGGGCATGGGGGGTGGTGAAGACTTCTTCGGTCGGAACGTTGGGGTTGCAGGTGATACCGTTTTTCGCCAGCGACGCACCGCCTGCCCATTTGTGATCATCGGCGAGACCGACGACCAAATCGGTGCCGGGGCCGGTAAAGTGCAGGTCGCGGAAGTTCTGGGCGTTCAGCCAATCGCGCCGGGCGTGGATGTCGGCGTTGTGCGCTTCCCAGGCAGCGACGGGATCGGCATTGTCCGAGCGCGAAGCGGCGAAGATGGCGTCTGCCAATTTCGCCACGGCTTCATCGTCGCCAAGATCGGGGAAGACCAGCTTGGCCCATTTGACACTGGGGTAAGCGACGATGTTCCAGTTGGTCTCAAAGCCGGTGATCTTCTTGATGGCAGGCTTGTAGGCCTTGGAATTGGCGCGCTGAGCGCGAGAAACCTTTTCGGGGTCCTCTTCGGCCAGCATCATCGGGTTGTCGCCTGCGATGGCAAGGCGGGCCGTGTTGTTGCCGAAGGCATTGGCCATGCCTTCGTAGAGCCAGTCAGCAGCGTGGTCGAAGGCTTCGTCATTGGCATATTTGTACCGGGCGAGGGTCGATTCCTCATCCGAGTAAATCGTCGTGACGAGACCGGCGCCGGCCTTGTAGGCGTGCTCGGTGATCTTGCGGACCAAAGGCAGCGCGGCGAGCGGGGCCGTCATGATGAGGTCCTGGCCGGCCCTGAGGCCGAGGCCGGTGTGCACGGCGACCTGGGCGAGCTTATCGAGCTTTTCTTCGTTCACGGGCGCGTTGGAGCGTGAGTCGGACATGATGGATTCTTCTTTGGATTGAGATGACTCAAGGTGAACGCCGAGCCTATCGGTTTGACAGCAGAGGGGAAAGAGTGTTCTGGGCTCGTCATGGACAAGACCATTGCAGTGATTGGGGGCGGCCCCGCCGGGCTTATGGCCGCCGAGGTGATCTCGGGGGCGGGATATCCCGTGACCGTTTATGAGGGGATGCCGACCGTGGGGCGGAAGTTCCTGATGGCCGGCAAGTCCGGGCTCAATTTAACGCACGCCGAACCGGTGGGGGATTTCTTTTCCCGCTTCGGGGCGGCGAGGGAGCGGCTCGAGCCTGTCCTTTCGGATTTCGACAATCAGGCGGTGCGCGACTGGGCCGAGGGGTTGGGCGCCGAGACGTTCGTGGGCTCGTCGGGGCGGGTGTTTCCGGTGGCGATGAAAGCCTCGCCCTTGCTCCGGAGCTGGCTCAAGCGGCTTGAAGGGCAGGGCGTAACGATGAGGACCCGGCACCGGTGGGCAGGGTTCGATGGTGATGCGTTCGTGTTCGAGACGCCTGAGGGACCGATCAGCAAGACTTGCGATATCTTGGTGCTGGCGTTGGGCGGGGCGAGTTGGCCAAAACTGGGGTCCGATGCGGCATGGGTGCCGTGGCTCGAGGAAAAAGGCGTCGCTGTCAAAAGGTTCAGGCCCGCCAATTGCGGGTTCGATGTCGATTGGAGCGAACATTTCGTCGAGCGGTTCGCTGGGGCGCCGGTCAAGGCCGTGGCGGCGACGTCTGATGCTGGTACGAGCCAGGGCGAATTCGTCATCTCGCGGACAGGCGTCGAGGGGAGCCTGGTCTATGCCCATTCGGCGGCGCTGCGCGATGCGCTGGAGCAGGGCGCGGCGCAGCTCGTGCTTGACCTTGTCCCCGACCGAACCGCCGAGAGGCTGGAGCGCGATCTGGCGCGGCAGCCGTCCAAGGCCAGCTTTGCCAACAGGATGCGCAAGGGCGCAGGGCTGGATGGCGTCAAGGCGGGCCTTGTGAGGGAGTTTACGCCAGAAAATCTACGCGGGGATTATTCGGCGCTGGCCCGGGCCATCAAGACGCTCGTGGTGCCTTTGGTGCGGCCCCGGCCGATTGCGGAAGCAATATCGGTGGCCGGTGGCGTCGGCTGGAGCGGCGTCGATCAGCATTTGATGCTTGAGCACATGCCCGGGGTGTTCGTTGCGGGCGAAATGCTCGATTGGGAAGCGCCGACCGGGGGGTATCTGCTTTCGGCTTGCCTCGCGTCGGGGCGCGCTGCAGGGTATGGCGTGCTGGCCGCTTTGAAAGGCTGATCATGCTGCGCAATATCGATCTGAGCTCCTGGCAGGGGCTGCTGACCACGGTGATCGGGCTGGCGCTGTTTGCGCTGATCGGTATCGGCATTCGGCTTCTGATCATGTTCACGATCCAGCAGCGGCGCGAGCGGTTCAACCGGCAGATTGTTGATTGCCGTTGAGATCTGACCCGGTATTTTCACCGAGAATTGACCCGCCTCATGGATATGATTTGGGTTTGGTCAGATGGTCAAGTCGGTGCTTTCTCCTTTTTGGTTTTTGTGGCCTGGGCCGAACTGTTCCTGAACCGGAAGCTGTCGTTTCCGGTTTCGAGGATATGGCAGTGATGGGTGAGCCGATCGAGCAGCGCGGTTGTCATCTTGGCGTCTCCAAACACGCTGGCCCACTCGGCAAAGCTGAGATTGGTGGTGATGATGACGCTGGTGCGCTCATAGAGTTTGCTCAGCAGGTGGAAGAGCAATGCCCCTCCTGATG
>NZ_FNCS01000018.1 GCF_900100665.1 Pelagibacterium luteolum | reverse complement strand
TGTGACTTCGAATGTAAATGCAACGCTCCATTCGAGGGACGCTTGGCAGAGCAGTAGCCCCCGGTCAGACCGGCTGGTCAGGGTTGCAAGGGCTGACCGGGGGCGGGTTGGTGAACTTCAAATTTAGCATTTCATCGCGGAAGGCTTCTGCCGGTGTTCGATAGCTCAGGCATTTTCTCGGAGTCCCATTAATCCGGTCGCATAGCTGGCGCAGATACGTTCGCGGTAGGGACAGGATTACCGTCTCTCGAGGGAGATAGCGTCGAACTCGGCGGTTCATGTTCTCCACCGAACCCTTTTGCCAGGGCGCGGAAGGATCGCAGAACCACGCTGTCGTTCCCATGCCATCTACCAATCGACGCCAGGAAACGAACTCAAAGCCGCGATCAAACGTAAGGCTTTGACGCGCCGGCAAGGGCAGGGGGCTAAACTCTTTTATCAAGCGGTCCATAATCGGCCTGGACTGCCTGTCGTTATTGCAGAACAGAAGCGTAAATCGGCTTTTCCGTTCGATTACAGTGGCCACATTAGCTTCACCGTGCTCCCGCCGAAAAATCATCAGATCTGCTTCCCAATGCCCAAATTGCTGGCGCTGGTTGATAAGCTCAGGGCGGTGCCTAATGCTCCGATCAGGGGGGAATACGGGGCTTTGAGGCTTGCGTCCGTACCATGGGCGTCGCCTCCTGCGCCGTTCAGGGAGATATTGCGCGAGGCGTTGATGCTGACCCTCAGGAGAATAGACGTACCGGTAGATCGTTTCATGACACAGCCGCACAGTCATCCCAGGTTCAACCTTCAACCTTCCAGCAATCTGCTCTGGCGACCAGCCTTCCTTGAGCCTATTGATCACACTCATCCGCAAATCATCGCAGCGGTAAAGCTTGCCGACGCGTCTCCGTCTATCTCTGGCCATCTCGTTGGCCGCTATGGCCCAATAGCCCGTGGCTTCAGGCAATTCGCGGTCATGCCAGTAATTGCGCCTGATCTCACGGCAGATCGTAGCGCGGTCACGACCGAGGTGCCGCGCAATTTCGGACTGGCGAATTTTCTGTTCCTGCAACCTGGCTATCGTGCGGCGCTCTTGCAGGCTCAATTGTGTGAAGCTTCTGGCCAAAACATTCTCCTGAAAAAACAGGCATGATAACGCCTGCGTTGCATTTCAGAATAGAATGTGCCATGCTACATATCCGATTCGCATAATATATATTATGGAACTTTTATGTGTGTGGAAATCGATGAGTTTTTGCCACCTTGCTTGGAATACTGCGGTTAGCAGCGCTTCTGCTGGATATCGATGAGCAGCCCGAACTCTGGCCATAGCGATAAAGATGTCATCGAGCGAATGGCTGTAAACGATTGATTTGAAAGAGCGCCTCGCGTTAGCCCGCTGCCGCTTGATCCGTGCGCTGCGGTTTGGTCAGCTTGACATAGATGCAGAGGCGGCACATTGAGCAGGAAGCGCGCATTGGCGCGTGCTCTGACCAGATGGCGCTTGATGATGGACGACGTTGTAGAGATTGCTGGCAAGACTGCTCTGATGGTGTCAGGTGCTGAGAACCTGTCCGCTGCCACCTTGTCCAACGATCTCATCGGCATGGCGTGGTCGGACGATGCGCAGATGGTCGTCGTGGAGGCTTCCGTCTTGCCGGATGCATTTTTCGAGTTGCGATCGGGTATCATCGGCGATGTTGCGCAGAAGTTTGCCAACTACCGCTTGCTTATGGTGGTGGTTGGAGACGTTCAGCGGTTCGCCGATCGCAGCACGGCTTTTCGCGATTATCTCTTCGAGACCAATGCGGGCGGCAATTTGTGGTTTGTGCCCGATATGGACGCGCTGGAACGCAAGCTAGCTTTATAGATATCGCTAAAGCGCTATCTCGAATTCCATGCCGTCAAAGGCCGGTTCGACATTGGCCGGCGTTTCGGCGTCAAGAACCGTATAGTCGAGATCGACGTGGAGATTGGTGAGGATGGCGCGGCGCGGTGCGAAATTTTCGATCAGATCCAGCGATTCTTCGAGGTTGAGATGGCTGGGATGGGTTTCGTAGCGCAGAGCGTCGAGAACCCAGGTGTCTAGACCTTTGACGGCCCAGGCGGATGAGCCGGGCAGGCCGGAGAGGTCACAGGAATAGGCGAAGCGGCCGACGCGGAAGCCGAGCGAAGTGATGCTGCCGTGCTGCTGCTCAAACCCGGTGATCGCAATGGTGCCCCCTTCCCCTTCGACCTCTATTGCTTCGCCATCTGCGATGGAGTGGGCATTGAGAATGGGCGGGTATGGGCTGTTTTGCGGGGCGGTAAAGCAATAGCCGAAAGCATCGCGCAGCCGGCCCTCAGTCGACATCGTCATGTAAACGTCGACGCGTCGCCGGGCATTGAGCGCAAGGACGCGGAGATCATCGATGCCATGGGTGTGGTCGGCGTGCTCGTGGGTGAAAAACACGGCATCGAGTTCGGGCACATTGGCATCGAGCATTTGCTCGCGGAGGTCGGGACCGGCGTCGATCAGGATGCGGGTTGCGCCGGCGCTATCCTCACGGGTGCCGGTGATCAGAAGTGAACAGCGGCGACGGCGGTTTTTCGGATTTTGCGGGTCGCAGGCGCCCCAGATATTGCCGATGCGCGGCACGCCGCCCGATGAGCCACAGCCGAGTATGCGGGCGGTCACGCGGGTTGCGGGCCCGTCGCTCATATCGCCAGCCCGGTCTTGGAAAAGAGACGCGCGAAGTTGCGGGTCGACTGTTCGGCGATCGTTTCGAACTCTACGCCGCGCAGTTCAGCGATCTTCTCGGCTGTGTGGCGGACGAAGGCCGGCTGGTTGGGTTTGCCGCGATGCGGGATCGGCGCGAGATAAGGCGCGTCGGTCTCGATGAGGAAACGATCCGCGGGCACGAAGCGTGCGACCTCTTGGATTTCCGCAGCATTTTTGAATGTGACGATGCCGGAGAAAGACACGTAGCCGCCCAGCGCGAGGCCGCGACGGGCCAACTCCGCGCCCGACGAAAAGCAGTGCAGAACGAAGGGGAAGGCCCCCTGCCCGGTTTCTTCTTCAAGGATTGAGATCATGTCGTCATCGGCCTCACGCGCATGGACGACGAGTGGCAGGCCGGTGATGCGCGACGCTGCGATGTGGTTTCGAAAACCCTTGGCCTGCGCGTCGCGAGGCGAGGAGTCGTAGTGGTAGTCCAGACCCGCCTCGCCGATCGCAACGCATTTCGGGTGTTCAGATAAAGTGACTATTTCCTCGATAGTTATATCAAGTTCTTCATGTGCATTGTGCGGATGGGTGCCGACCGAACAGAAGACGTTCCCGTTGGCTTCTGCAATGGCTCTGACGGTATCGAAGCGGCGGATGCGGGTTGAGATTGTTACGCAGTGGCCGACGCCATTCTCCCGCGCGCGCGCAAGGACGCCGTGGATATCGTCAGCGAGCACGTCGAAATCGAGATGACAGTGGCTATCGACGAGCATCAGGCCGTGGCCTCGTCCTTTTCCACATAGCGCGGGAACACGCCTTCGGGTGCCGGTAGCGGTGTGCCGGGCTGCAAGCGGGAATAGCTGCCCAATTGCTCGAACGAACGGCCCTCGGCGTGAAGGCTGAGGAGATCCAGCAATTTGGTGCTCGATGCCGGCATGACGGGCTGGGCAAGGATCGCGACCTGCCGCACGGCTTCGATGGTGACATAGAGCACGGTGGCCATACGTGCGGGGTCGGTCTTTCGCAGCGCCCAGGGCTCCTGGGAGGTGAAATAGCGATTGGTGTCGCCTACCACTTGCCAGACCGCGCCGAGATAGTTGTGGATGGCCTGCTCGTCCATGGCCGCGCGGGCCTTGTCCAGCAGCGCATCGGCGGCAGCGAGAATGGCTTCGTCCTCGGGGGTGAAGTCGCCCGGGGTTGGGACCTGGCCATCGCAGTTCTTGGCGATCATCGAGAGCGAGCGTTGGGCGAGGTTGCCCAGATCGTTGGCGAGATCGGCATTGATGCGGTTGACGATGGCTTCGTGATTGTAGGACCCGTCCTGGCCGAACGACACTTCGCGCAGGAAATAATAGCGCATGGCATCGAGGCCGTATTTTTCGACGAGTTCGAACGGATCGACGACGTTGCCAACCGATTTGCTCATCTTCTCGCCGCGGTTGAACAGGAAGCCATGTGCGAAGACGCGCTTAGGGAGTTCGATCTTAGCGCTCATCAGGAATGCGGGCCAATAGACGGCGTGAAAGCGAACGATGTCCTTGCCGATCATATGGATGTCGGCCGGCCAGTATTTGCGGCGCTCGGCGTCGCCATCGGGGAAGCCGGCGGCGGTGATGTAATTGGTGAGCGCATCGACCCAGACATACATGATGTGCTTGGGATTGCCTGGCACCGGAATGCCCCAGTCGAATGTGGTGCGCGAGATCGAAAGGTCGCGCAGGCCGGATTTGACGAAGCTGGTCACTTCGTTGCGGCGTTCGGCGGGCAGGATGAAGCCCGGATTGGCGTCGTAGTGGGCCAGGAGCTTTTCGCCATAGGCAGAGAGGCGGAAAAAATAGCTTTCCTCCTCAACCCATTCGACGGGGGAGCCAAGCGGCTCGCGGCGGATGCCGTCTTCGCCGAGGGTGGTTTCCTTCTCGTCGAAAAAGCCCTCCTGGCGGACGGAATACCAGCCGGAATAGGAGTCGAGATAGATGTCTCCGCTGGCCACCATCCTGTCCCAGATCGCCTGTGCGGCTATGCGGTGACGGTCTTCAGTGGTGCGGATGTAATCATCGTATGAGATATCAAGAGTCGCCCACAAGTCTTTGAAGGCCTGTGAGTTTTTTGTTGCCAACTCGAGCGGCGTTATACCTTCCTTTTCGGCCGTCTGCTGCATCTTCTGGCCGTGCTCGTCGGTGCCGGTCAGGAAGAACACGTCCTTGCCGTCGAGGCGCTGGAAGCGCGCGATGGCGTCGCTGGCGATCGCAGTGTAGGCGTGGCCGATATGGGGGACGCCGTTGGGGTAAAAGATCGGCGTAGTGATGTAGTAGGTCGGGCGGCTCATGGGGCGAAATCAGCTCACGGGAGTTGTCTTGCGGACGTGGTCCCGGATCAGATCGAAGACCGAAACCAGGGTCTGTCGCCGGTCGAGATTGTAGATGTCGGCATCGGCGACCAGGGCGTTGGCCTTGTCCCACAGTGCATTGGCCGACGCAAGGCGGAAACGCGCCTCTCGTCCGGCGCGTGCTGCGGCCTCAGCTTCGGCGGCGAGCCAGTCGCGGATCATGTCCTGCCCGAAGCCGAGTTCAGCGCCTTTGGCGGCGGCGAGGCCATCGGCAATGGTGAGGTGCGCGCGGGTGGGATGGCCGGCGGGGTTGGTAAGCCATGTCTGGAGCGCATCGAGGACGTCGCCTTCTTCCAGCATCAGCGTTTCGAAGCCGCGACGGGGACGGCCATTGGCAAAGCGCGTGGCGCGGGCCAGATCGTCGGGCGCGAGATCGGGGCGGATGCCTGTCAGGACCTCGGCGACATCGGCGTCTGCCAATGGCCGCAGGCCGAAGCTCTGGCAGCGCGAACGGATTGTGGCCAGCATGCCGCCGGGGCGATGGGCGATGACGATAAAGAGCGTCTCCGCGGGGGGCTCTTCGAGGGTCTTGAGCAAAGCGTTGGCGGAATTGGCGTTGCAGTCGTCGACGCTATCGACGATGGCAACGCGGTAGCCGGCCCTGCCCCTGGTCTGGTGCAGTGCGTCGCGCATGGCGCGGACGTCATCGATGCGGATGGCGGAATAGTATTTTTCTGCGTTGGACGGATCGGTAGTGCGGCGCAGGACGTAGAGGTTGGGGTGCGAGAGCGCCCTGACTTGTGCGGCGATACGTTCGGCGGGTTCATCGGACGTGAGGTCGAGGATTTTGCGCGCGAGGGCGAATGCAAGGGTTGCCTTGCCGATGCCTCGGGGACCGTGGAGCATGACGGCACTGGGCGCACGTCCGTTGGCCATAGCGTTGGTCAGGCTCTCGAGCGTTTCGGCGTGGCCCATGAGGGTGCCGAACTCTGGTGCCGGCACGCCTTCGATCTGATCGGCTTCGCGGCGCTCGATGGTCACGAAGCGCGCTCCAGGCGGCGCAGATCGGGGAACTGGTCGAGGACGGCCCGCCAGATTTCCTCGGTCACCGTATCTTCGTCCTGATCGGCGGAAATCACCGTGCAGCGACCGGGATTCGCTATGGCGATGGCGAGGAAATTGTCGCGGAGCCGGCGATGGAAACTCAGATCTTCCTTTTCGAAGCGGTCGACTGTGCCGGCAAGGCCATCGTCGATGGCGCGCTGGCGTACGCGTGCGAAAGCGAGATCGGGATCCATGTCCAGGATGACGGTCATCTCAGGTGCGTGCCCGTTCAGGGCGAGATATTCGAGGGCGTCGATAAACCCGTCCGCCACGCCGCCTGTCAGGCCCTGATAGGCGCGCGTGGAATCGGCAAAGCGGTCGCAGATCACCCATTTGCCCGCAGCGAGCGAGGGTGCAATGAGTTCATCGACATGGTCGAGGCGGGCAGCGGCGAACAATACCGCTTCAGCGCCGACGCCCCAGCTCTCGGGCTTGCCTTGGAGGATGAATGAGCGGATCGCCTCGGCTTTTGGCGTGCCACCGGGCTCGCGGGTGCGCACGGTCTCGATGCCGAGTTCGCCCAGTCGCGCGGCGAGCCGTCTGACCTGGGTCGACTTTCCGACGCCTTCTCCGCCCTCAAAGGTGATGAAGCGGGGGGCAATCGTTGCTTTGCCAGAGAACCTTTGTAAGCTCAAACGCCAATCCAACCGAATGCCAGTTCGAAAATCGCATCGGTGGCCTTGCGCACGATGTCGCCTTCGCCAACCGATTCCGCCGCATAGAGCGGCGCTGACTGAATAAGCTGGTCATCGCAGAGTACATTGAGTTGTGCAAGCCTGTCTCCGGCCTCTACTGGCGGCAGGATGGGGGCGTTGTAGGTAATGTTGGCCGATAGGCACTGGCGATTTCCGCGCGGCAGGTAGATGTCGATCGAGCCTTCGCCGACCAGACCAACCCTGCCCTCTTCTCCACCGTAGACGCTGGCGTAGCCCACGATCGCTTGATCCGCGAACGCGGGAATGCGTTCGAAGGCCCGCGCGCCCCACGTGATAAGACTGCGCGCCGCCTCATTGCGCTCGTTGACGCTTTGAAGACCGTGGACAACGGCGACCAGCCGCCGACCACCATCGGTGGTGGAGACCACGATGCCATAGCCGGCTGAATTGGTGTGGCCCGTCTTGAGGCCATCAACATTCATACCCAGTTCGAGCAAGCCATTGCGATTGGCTTGGCGGATGTTGTTCCAGGTGAACTCCTGAATTGAGAAAACCGGGTAATAGTCTGGGAACTCACGGATAATATAGCGACCAAGATCGGCAAGATCGCGGGCTGTCGTATACATATCCGGGTCAGGAAGGCCACTGGCATTGGTGAAATATGAGTCTTCGAGCCCGATGTCGCGGGCCATCTCGTTCATAATCGCGGCGAATGCGCCTTCGCTGCCAGCAATGCCCTCAGCCAGGGCGATCGCTGCGTCGTTGCCTGATTGAATGATCACCGAGTGAAGCAGATCATCGACACTGATCTGGGAGCCGAGTTCAGCGAACATGGTCGACCCGCCCGAAGGGGCTCCACCTGTGCGCCATGCGTTTTCCGAGATGAAGAACTGGTCGTCGAGGTCGAGCGCCCCGCGCTTGACCATGTCGAGGACGACGGCGACCGTCATGAGCTTGGCCATGCTGGCCGGCTCCATGGCCGTATCGGCTTCTTTCTGGAACAGGACCGTGCCTGACTCGTGATCCATCAGCAGCGCAAACGGCGCGCGGGTTTCGAAACTGACTTGGGCCAGGGCCGATCCGGGTAGCGCCAGAGTGGTGGCGACAATTATGGCCGCGCAACGCAGGGCATGCCCGACAACGCCGATCATCCCGTCTCGCGCCACATCAGCCTCCTAGCGTGTGCGTGGAATTTCAAGCTCGCGGCAGAAGTGGATTTCACTTCGCCGCATGCTTCCTATTCATACGAAATCGGTGCTTCCAAGCCAAGGGAAGTCGCGAGATTGGAGACGTCTGTGTCGGTCACACCTTCGCGAAGATGGCGAAGCATAAGATGGGTCAGGACCTGATCGCCCTGGGTGATCGTAGACGTCTCGACGGCCCCGAGGAGTGCGAAAGCAGAACCGATGTCCTGCGCGCGGTCTCCATCTGAAAAACTTCCGATCTGCATGTCGACCGGCGTGCCATTGAGCTCCGTTTCAATCGTGAGCGATGCAGGATCGGCGTAGGACAGGACTTGGAACGGTATATTTTGAGGGACCGATGACGCGGAGTTGGCGGCATCAAGCGCCGTAGGGCGCGTCGGAGCTGAAGGGGTAGCCACGGGGGCTGGGGTCGCATCGGCGATCTGCGTTGGCTGATAGGCCATGCGCGTACCGGGATTATTGATTTCCCATTGCGTCAACTGGTTGATCGACGAGACGAGGAATCGGGTGTCATCGCCTTCAAGCGGCGCCGGACCGATATATTGCACGCGCACATTGGCGGTGCCGGCCTGCTGATATCCCAGGACTTCGGCGGTGCGACGGGAAAGATCGATCACACGTGAGTTCGAGAACGGACCGCGGTCGTTGACGCGGACGATTGTCGTCGCGCCATTATCGAGATTGGTAACGCGGACATAGGAGGGCAGCGGCAGTGTGGGGTGCGCGCCAGAGAGATGGTATTGGTCGAAAATCTCGCCATTTGCGGTAAGGCGACCGTGGAATGCGGGACCATACCAGGACGCCCGCCCCGTCTGGTTGAGGTCAGGCTGTTCGCGCGGGACGAAACGGATGCCAGCAACCGTATAGGGCTGGCCGAGCTGGTAGCGCCCGCCGCCCTTCGGCACGTTGCGCGATGTGGTGACACGCGGTGAGGCTTTTACGCCCATTGAAGATTCAGAGAAAAATTCATTGCCTGCGAACAGGTCTGCCGCGCCGCATCCGGCGAGAAGAACTGCGGACGTCGAAGCTGCGCCGATGGCAGCAACAAGGGAGCGGCGGCGCGCCGGTACGGTGTTCAAGCTCATACAATCTGACCCAATACATACAGAGATTGTCGAAGCGCTTGCGCGTCGAACCCTTCAAAAACCATAGCGAGGTTTAGGTTCTGTTAAAGCTGATGCAATCGGCTCAGCGCGATCAGCCCTTCATATGCCCTGCCCCGACAAGCGCATTCTTTATGGCGCGGGCGAGGTCGACGACGCCGGGCGTGTCGCCATGGACGCAAATCGAGCGGGCCGAGGTGGTGATCACTGTGCCATCGAGCGTTTCGATTTCGCCGCGTTCTGCCAGCCGCAGGCAGCGCGCGACGACGATTTCAGGATCGTCTATTACACTGCCAGGCAGGCTTCGGGCGGCGAGGAGGCCATCTTCAGTGTAGGCTCTGTCGGCATAAGCTTCAGGGATTATCGAGAGGTCGAGCGCTTCGGCGGCACGCTCCTGTGCCGAGCCTGCAAGCACCATGATGGCCATGTGCGGCCAGTGCTCGGCGGTTGCGGCGAAGATGGCAAAGGCGAGCTCCTCGTCTTCGGCAGCCATGTTGGCCAGCGCGCCGTGGAGCTTGAGATAGGCGACGGCACCGCCTTCGTCGCGCGTCATGGCGTCGAGAGCTGCGACTTGCTGGACCACCTGGCTGACAATCGCATGAACTGGCAGAGCGAGCCTTTTGCGTCCGAAATTTTCCCTGTCGACAAATGCCGGGTGGGCCCCGATGCGCACGTCGCGGGCGACGGCGGCACGGATGGCCGCGCGCATCGTTGTCGCATCGCCGGCATGGCCGCCACATGCAATGGACGCGCTGGTGACGATATCGAGCATGGCATGATCATCGGCGACGCCTTCGCCAAGGTCAGCATTGAGATCGATCATGATAGAGCTCTCGCGATGCCGTGTGCATGGTCGACAGAGACCGGCGTAAAGCGTACCGGTCGTCCCGGTCTGATCTGGGAAAACGCATCACGGTCCGCATCAATTATCGTCGCTATGCGGGGGTAACCGCCCGTCGGCTGGTGGTCTGCCATCAGGACGATCGGCGTTCCATCGCCCAGAATCTGGATATCCCCGGCGACCACAGCGTCCGATACCAGACCCAGGATCGTCGCATCGGTGAAGATGCCTTCCGGATCGGTGAGGCGGAAGCCCATGCGGTCGATGCTTGGCGAAATGACAAAGCGCGTTTCGCAAAACGTCATCCGAAGATCAAGCGGGAACTGATCTGCGTGAATGCCCCAGATGAAACGGATGGGGCCGTTCTCGTGTGATGATCCCGTCGCGTCGCTGGGTATGGTGCCTGCGGGGAGGTCTTTCAGGCGCAACTCATCTCCCGCCGTCAAAGCGCGGCCGCTGAGGCCGCCCAGGCCAACCACGGCATTGGTGGACCGGCTGCCCAGGACCGGCGGGACATCTATCTCTGCGTCAAGACGGAGATAGCCAAAATTTCCCGAGGATCCGGGTTTTATCGAGAGGACGTCGCCGTCAGAGACTTCCGCGTCGGTCGGCCATTCGAGCGTGCGTCCGTTCAGGCGGGCGGCAAACGAACCACCGGCCAGCCCTATCATTCGCGGCGCGCCGGAATAGACTATGTCGAGCCCGAGGGGCCCAAATTCGATGGCGGCGCCGCAATGGCGACCGGTTACCGCCTCGGCCTCGCGAAAGCTCGTTCTGTCCATTGGCCCGGAGGGGCCGATACCGTGCGCGAGCATGCCAAAGCGGCCGATATCCTGGATTGTGGTGAGCGGGCTGGCGCGGGTGATGGCGATGGAACTCATCATGCGCTCACCAGAGAGACCGTATCACCGGCACGCATGAAGGTGGGCGGATTTTCATCTGGGTCGAAATTGAGCATGTGCGTTCGACCGATCACCGACCAGCCGGTCGGGATCGGAGTTGCGGCGATCGCGGTTTGACCGGCGGCGAATAGGACACTGCCGGCTGGGACCTGCGCCCGCACCGTCGACCGACGCGGAATGATGAGCGCCGGGGCGTGGAGGCCGCAATAGACAAACCCGGGGGCGAAGCCGACGGCGAGTACGGTCAGGCGGTCGGCCTGATGGGCAGACACGAAGGCTTCGGGTGTCATGCCCAACTGGTCTGCGACGGGTTCGAAATCCGGGCCGCCGGTGCCACCGTAGAAGATCGGCACGGAATGGTGCCTTGCGGTCGAGGGTGCTGGAATTTGAGCATTGGCGAGAAGGCCGATTTCGGCGGCCAGTCTGGCATAGGTCGTTTCCGACGGATCGTAGCGGACGAGAACAGAAATGAGGTTTGGTGCGATTTCCAAAACGCCTGTCGGGGGCGCGTCGAGGAGGCGCGCGGCCAGCTCGGTGGCGGCTCGATTGGTCGCAGCATCCAGAACCGTGCCATAGCGCACGAGGAGCGCGCGATCGCCCAATGGCATGAGCATCGGTCTTGGTTCTGGTGCGGCGCTCACGTCATCCCCGAAGCTTTCGTGCGATCCATCTGACCATGGCGGTATTGGGCTTGTCTTGCAAAGGCAATCGAAACACGACACCATGGCAAGCGGAGGGTCACGGCATGCAGAATAATCGCATTTTTTTCATCACCGCAGGTCTTGTCGTTGCGGTGCTGCTGCTGGTCGCGCTGGGACCTTCCGTTACAGAGTTCGGCATAGTTATGCTGGGCGGCGCGCTGGCAGTGGCCGTAGTGATGTTCTTTATCACCCGTCGGCGGTATCAGCGCATGAGCGAGAGCGAAAAGCAGGATCGGGAGCCCCCTACCCTCTGACGATCGTGCGATTTTGATTAAACTCGGTTCACGCGCATTTGCCGCTGATACTGATTTTCAGCGCACAATGGCGGGATGGATAACGGACTTTACTCGCGCCCCCAAAGCGGACAATCGGTTTGCGGTCAGGCCCACGCGGTGCTCGACAACCTTTCGCGCACGCAGGACCTGCCCAACACGTTGAGTCTCTCGATCGAGGAAATTCTCGAGCGTGCGTGGGAGATCGCATATCGCCGCCAAGCCGAGCGGCGCGAGGGCAATGTCATCGCGCTTTCGATTTCCAGGCCCGATGGTCAAGATGTCCGATGACCGCTCGCGCGGTTTTGCGGTGACAGGATCTTGCAGCGTAGCTATAGCTTGGCGAAAATCGGTTCAGGGTTTTTGCCATGAAAATTGTTGTAGCGATTGGGATTGTGACCGTTTTGGCGGCCTGTGGCTCAGCGCCCCGCTATTCCGCAGATTCGGATGTCCGGCAAAAGCTCACCGTCGAATGCACCGCAAGTAACGTCCTGCTCAGTGGCTGCAAGACGGAGCATGAGATCGCGCTCGTCACGACCCTGACGCCAGACAATCGACCAATGCCATCAGTCGAAGACCTGCGTGCGCAAGCGCCGGCACCAGAAACATATTGATTGGAAAGAGTGGGCGGGGTCGCCGATCCGCAACTACCGACGACCCACTTTCACGAAGGGTGGCCCTCCTTCGCCCAAAGCCTTAATAAATCGTTAACGTGGCGGCAGTTGGGCGACAAAGCGGCAGAGGCTGCATTTACCCTAAATTTTGAGGGGGGCAGCACACGTTGCGGCGAAAGCGCTGCCCAACCGACACAGTCGATCATCGATGGTCGAACCATCGAACCCAAGTACAATACGCGTTGGGCGGCCACAGAGTTTCATTCTTTTAGATTTGGGCCGTGGTCGTACGCCTGTCGCTACCACATGCTGCGCATCTTGGCGGCGACGTCCACACGCGTCGGCTGCGATGGCACAAGATCCGCACGCACCGGCGTGACGGGTGGCCAGAGCAGATCTTCGAACAAATGCGTCATTGACCGCGGAATGAAGCGGGTGCGCTGGGCGTAGAGATGCCTGTCTCCATGACGAGATTGCTGGGTGACGTAGAATTTTTGCGGCACGAGCAGATGCAGTTCGTCTTTGGCACGGGTCATAGCGACGTAGAGCAGCCTTCGCTCTTCTTCGAGTTCCTCGGTGGTTCCTGCACCGAGGTCGGAGGGAATGCATCCATCGACCACGTTGAGGACATGCACCGATTTCCACTCCTGGCCCTTGGCGGAGTGGATGGTGGACAAAATGAGATAGTCCTCGTCCCGCAGTGGAACGCCGGGCTGGTCGCTGGTGGCATCGGGGGGATCGAGGGTGAGCTCAGTCAGGAAGCGATCCCGGCTCGAATAACCGCTCGCGATTTGTTCGAGCTGGATGATGTCGGCAGTGCGGATATGGGCGTCTTCATACCCCGCCTCAAGCAGGGGCTCGTACCATTGGCGGACATAAGAGAGTTCGAGCGGCCAGGAGATTTCCCGCACCGACAACCGACCAAACAGCGTGACGAGATCGGTCCAGTGCTGGCCCGCTTTTGCAGGCGGCGGCACTTCGGAGAGAGCCCAAGCCGGGTCCGAGCTGGTGTCCAGAGCATCAAGGACCCTGCCTGCCGTGCCCGGGCCGATGCCCGGCATCAGCTGCAGTACCCGAAACCCGGCCACGCGATCGCGCGGGTTTTCCACCCAGCGCAACACCGACAGCATGTCCTTAATGTGGGCTGCATCGAGAAACTTCAGTCCACCAAACTTCACGAAGGGAATGTCGCGGCGCGTCAGCTCGATCTCGAGCGGACCCGAATGGCTCGAGGTGCGGAACAACACGGCTTGCTCTTTGAGTGGCGTTCCGGCCTCGCGCGCTTCAAGGATCGAGGTGGCGATGTAGCCGACCTGATCGGCGCCATCTCTGACGGTGACCAATTGGGGTTTGGCTGCAGACTGGCGTTCCGACCACAAATTCTTGGTGAAGCGCTCGGATGCCTGTTCGATGACGGCGTTGGCCGCGGCGAGGATCGGCTGGGTCGAGCGGTAGTTGCGATCCAGGGTGACGATTTCGGCCGGTGGTGAGAACGCAGCGGGGAAATCGAGAATATTGCGGACGGTCGCGGCCCGAAACGAATAGATCGACTGGGCATCGTCGCCGACCACCGTCATCCCCTGCCCGTTCGGACGCAAGGCCAAAAGGATCGCGGACTGGAGTCTGTTGGTGTCCTGATATTCATCCACAAGGATATGATCGAACTGGTTGGACACTGCCTGGGCGATTGCCGACTCATCCATCATGGCGGCCCAGTAGAGTAGCAGATCATCGTAGTCGAGAACGTTCTGGGCTTGCTTGGCTGCGACATAGGCACCGAACAAGGTCCTGAGTTCAGCACCCCACATCGCGCACCACGGGAATGTCTTTTCAAGCACCTCGTCGAGATCGGCCTGGGCATTGACGACGCGCGAATATATGGCCAGGCACGTGCCCTTGGTGGGAAACCGCGAGGCGGTTTCGCTGAGCTTGAGTTCGTGACGCACGAGGTTCATCAGATCGGCGGCATCTTCGCGGTCATGGATGGTGAACGCGGGATCGAGCCCGATCTGGTGTGCATGTTCGCGCAACAGCCGCGCGCCGATCCCATGGAACGTCCCCGCCCAGGTCAGCGCATCGGTCACGGCGCCAGACCCAACGCCCAGAACACGCGCGGCGATGCGTTCTACGCGTCGGCTCATCTCGGTCGCGGCACGGCGTGAAAAGGTCAACAAAAGCATGCGCCGGGGATCGGCGCCATTGACCATCAGATGGGCTACGCGATGCGCCAAAGTGTTGGTCTTGCCGGATCCAGCGCCAGCTATCACCAGAAGCGGTCCGGGTGCAGAGGCCCCTACTCCATGCTCGACCGCCTTTCGCTGATTGATGTTCAGCGCATCGAGATAGGTCGTGTCGGTGGCGGCGAATCGATCAGTGGAAAGCATGGGCCAACAGAACCGCATTCCCGTTTTGTTCGCAAGCCACAACCTCGATCTCGATAGACGAGGAACCGGCGAACTTCTTATCGGGATCTGGTCGCTGTTTCCGCAAGCTTTACGAGATAGCTCACTCCAGCTGGGATGATAGCATCGTTGAAATCGTATGTGTCGGTGTGCAGCCCCGACGTTTCGCCATTGCCGATAAAGACATACGCGCCCGGCCTGCGTTCAAGCATGAAGGCGAAGTCCTCGCCGCCCATCATCGGCACCATCTGCGGATTTACCTTTTCCGGCCCTACGATCTCGGCTGCGATGCCGCATGCGAATGCGGTGCTTTCAGCGTCATTGACTGTAACCGGATACATGCGACGAAAGTCCAGCTCTGCGCTTGCGCCAAACGCCAAGGCGATGTTGGTCACGATCGCGTTCATTTTGCCTTCGACCAGGTCGCGCACCTTCGGGTCCAAGGTGCGCACCGTGCCCGATAGATGGGCCGCTGGTGCGATGACGTTGTAGGCGCTGCCCGCCTCCATACGCGTGACCGATATCACTGCGGACGCCAAGGGATCAGTGTTCCGAGCGACGATCGACTGCAGAGCTGTGATCATATGGCCAGCAACAAGAATAGGGTCGATCGCCTCGTGCGGCCACGCTGCATGACCGCCCTTGGCGGATATTGCGATGTCGAATTCGTCGGCCGAGGCCATGATGGCGCCGGGGCATGTCGCGAAGTGGCCCTCGGGCAAGCCCGGGAGATTGTGCATGCCGAACACGGTTTCGATCCCGAAGCGTTCGAACAGTCCATCCTCGGCCATCGCCAGCCCACCTGCCCCGCCCTCTTCGGCGGGCTGGAAGATGACGACGATTCTGCCATCGAAATTGCGGGTTTCAGCCAGATATTTGGCCGCTCCCAACAGCATGGCGCTGTGCCCGTCATGGCCGCAGGCATGCATCAGCCCCGGTGTACGGCTTGCATGATCTAAGTTGGTGGCTTCGTGGATGGGCAAGGCATCCATATCGGCGCGCAGTCCTATGGTGCGGCCGCCCGGTCTCCCAGAAATTATGCCGACCACTCCCGTACGGCCGATGCCGGTCACAACCTCATCGACGCCGAAGCTTTCGAGCAGGCGCGTAATTTTTTCCGCCGTGCTATGGACGTCATAGAGAAGCTCGGGGTTCGCATGGAAATCGCGGCGCCAGGCGGTGATGTCCCCGTGCATGTCGACGATCGAATTGATGATTGGCATGTTGACCTCAGAGGATATCGTCGCGGATACAGGCTTTGAGATGCCCGGGGGCAATTTCGCGCAATGGGGGAACGATCTGGGCGCACTCCGGCAAAGCGTAGCGACAGCGCGTGCGCAATACGCAGCCCGATGGCGGATTGATGGGGCTGGGGATGTCGCCTTCGAGCACGATGCGTTTGCCCTCGCGGTCCGGATCAGGCACCGGTGCCGCAGACAGCAGTGCCTCGGTGTAAGGATGCTTGGGCGCTGCATAGAGCCGCTCGCGCGGTGCGATTTCCATGATGCGGCCGAGATACATCACGATCACACGATCACAGAAGTGCTCGACCACGGACAGGTCATGGGCGATGAACAGGATCGTCAGCCCCAGCTGCTCTTTGAGATCCTGAAGCAGATTGAGCACTTGCGCCTGCACCGAGACATCGAGCGCGGATACCGGTTCGTCCGCTACGATAAAGCCAGGAGAAACGGCCAGGGCCCGCGCGATACCGATCCGCTGGCGCTGCCCGCCGGAAAATTCGTGCGGGAAGCGCTGAGCGGCTTCGGCAGAAAGGCCAACAAGGCCCAATAGCCGGGAAACTTCGGCCCGCCGCTCTGCCGGCGTGCCAATGCCGTGGATTTCCATGCCTTCGGCGATTAGTTCTCCGACTTTGCTACGCGGGTTGAGGCTGGCAAAAGGATCCTGAAAAACCATCTGGATCTTGCGCCTGAACGCCATCATCTGGCGACGCGGGAGATGGGCGATATCGGTTCCGTCGTAAACGATCTGTCCTGCTGTAGGATCGGTGAGGCGCATAATGGTGCGCCCGATCGTGGTTTTACCGGACCCGGATTCGCCAACCAACCCTACCACTTCGCCGCGCCCGACCGAAAAGCTCACATCCTCGACGGCGTGCACGAATTTTTTCTGCCGTGAAAATGGCTTGGCCTTAACCGGGAACCGCTTGGTGAGGCCACGAACGTCAAGCAATGGGATCGGCGCGCTCATTTGCTCACCTCCGGCCAGCGTATACATCGCGCGCCATGATTTTCGCCTACGGGAAAGAGTGGTGGGGGCGCTTTTTGGCATTCGTCGATCGCGAGCGGGCAGCGCGGCGCAAAACGGCAACCATGCGGCAACGCAACGGGATCGGGGGGCGCTCCACCTATGGTGTCGAGTTTTCGCGATGCCATCGGGTTGCTTGAACTGCCCGGCGTTGGAATGGATTTGAGCAAACCGACGGTATAGGGATGGCGCGGCGCGGAGAAAATCGCCCGGACCGGCCCCTCCTCCACCACCTGACCTGCGTACATCACCGCTACGCGGTCGGCGATTTCGGCGACGACCCCGAGATTGTGCGTAATGAACAGGACCGACATGCCGATCTCTTTTTGCAGACGGCGAATGAGATTGAGAATTTGGGCCTGGATAGTCACATCGAGGGCAGTGGTGGGTTCGTCGGCGATCAAGAGCGCCGGCCGGCACGATAGCGCGATTGCGATCATCACGCGCTGGCGCATGCCGCCGGAGAGCTGGTGGGGGAAGTCGTCAACGCGGCTTTCAGGGGCCGGAATGCCCACCAGCCGTAGCATCTCGATGGCTTTTTCCCGAGCTTCAGCGCGGGAAACCTTTTGGTGAAGGCGCACCGCTTCAATGATCTGATCGCCGATGGACCACACGGGATCAAGGCTGGTCATTGGCTCCTGAAAGATCATGGCGATATCGTTGCCACGTACCCGGCGCATGGATTTTTCATCGAGGTTGCGAATATCAATGGCGGGCTGACCCGGCTTGTTGAGGCGGATCACACCGTCATCGATGCTTCCTCCACCTCGAGCGACGAGTCGCATTATCGATAGTGAGGTGACGCTTTTGCCTGACCCGGATTCTCCGACGACGCCGAGGGTGGTTCCGGCCGGGATGACAAACGATACGTCATCAACGCTCTTTACGATGCCGCGGGAGGTTTTGAAGGACGTCTTGAGGCCCTCGACTTCAAGCAGCGGTGTAGCGGAGGTCGTCGTCATGGCCTCAACTCCTGCGAACGCGTGGATCGACGTAGCCATAGAGGATGTCGACCAGCAGATTGACGCCGATATAGATTATGGCGCTGAGCATGATGAAAGCCTGCACGACCGCGTAGTCCTGGCGCAGAATGCCGTCGATCACGAGTGTGCCGATGCCCGGCCAGACGAAAATGCGCTCAACCAGCACGCTGCCGCCGAGCAATTGGGCGAGGATAAGTCCGCCCGCTGTCAGCGTAGGCAGGAATGCATTGGGCAGGATGTGCTGGAAATGGGTAGAGACCGGCGCAACGCCTTTTGCATGGAGGACGGTGACGAAAGGCTCGTTGACGATGTCGAGCAGATTGGCGCGCAAGAGGCGTACCAGATAACCGAATGGGCCGAGCGCAAGGGCCAGCGCCGGAAGCGCCAAGTGGTGTAAGGCTGTGGCGAAGCCGGAAAAATTGCCTGCGATGAGATAATCGATGGTGAAAAGGCCGGTATGGACCGACCCTGGAGCAGGTCCACGGCCTACGGGACCTGGAAACCAGCCGAGCTGTTCGAAGAATACCATCAAGAACAACAGTGCCAGCCAGAATGGTGGAACGCCGACGCTGATGAAACTCAAAAGACGCAGGAGCCTGTCGAGCCATTTGGACGCGAGGAAACTGACGAGAACAGTCACGAAGACTGCGCCGATAAAGGCGAACAGAAAGGCATAGAGCGCGAGTTCGGCGCTCGCAGGCAGGCGCTGGACGATTTGAGAGAGCACCGGCTGCCCGGCGCTGTAAGAAAAACCCCAATCGCCGGCGAAAAACGAGACGATGTAATCGAAGTATTGAACGAAGAGAGGTTTATCCAGTCCCAGCTGGGAGGTGACCTGCGCGATGACTTCGTCATTCGCGAAAGGTCCTGCGATCAGGCGGGCCGGATTGGTGGGCACTGCACGAAGGATAACAAAGGCGAGTATCGATGCGCCGAAAATCGTGATGATTGCCGATCCGATGCGCGCCAGCAGAAAGTTGATCATGGTCTTTCTCCTAGAGCGACAGACGGGCGCCGGATTTGGGGTCGTAGATATCGCGCAGACGGTCGGCGATGAGATTGGCCGAGACCGCCAGCATGAAGATGCCGAGGCCGGGGAAAAAGCCGAGCCACCATTGGCCCGTCAGCGCATAGGCCAGCCCCTCGGTAATCATCGTGCCCCATTCAGGGGTCGGTGGCTGGATGCCGAGGCCCACGAAGCCCAGTGCAGCAAGCGTCAGGATGGAGAAGCTGAAGACGGACGACGCCTGGATGAAGATCGTCGAGGTGGTCTGGGGAAGGATGTGGAGCCTTATGAGACGGAAGCTCGAGGCTCCGAGCGCCTGGGCGGATTCCACGTACATAAGTGTGCGCAGTCGCAGCACCTCGCTACGCAGCAAGCGGAAATACCAAGGGATGGCGGCGAGGATCACGCCAAGAGCTGCAGAGACAATTCCCGGCCCCAGGCCGATGGCGACGGCCATAGCCAAAATGAGGGGCGGAAAGGCGAGGATGGCGTCCATTGTCCGTGAGACGATCGTATCGAACCAGCCGCCAACGAGACCGGCCAATAGACCAAGTGTTCCTCCGATAAGCGTTCCGGCTATCGTGACGCCGATCGCAACCCCGATGGAAACCTGCGCACCCTGGATAAAGCGGGCGAACACGTCGCGACCGACATCGTCGGTCCCCATCGGGTGTTCGAGGCTGGGTGGCAAGAGCGAGCCGAGGATATCGACCCGCAACGGATCGACCGGCCACAGCAATCTCCCAAAGACCGCGATGAATATGATGATGGCGAACATTACAACGCCCACCATCAGCTCTCGATCATGTTTCAAATGTGCTAGAAGACGTTGCACCAAATTCTTCCTGTCATCGCTTAGGCTGAAGGGTGGCGCCAAACCGTCCGGCGCCACCCCAAATCGTCTCAGGCAAATGCGTGAGGGTAATGCTCGCGGGCGTAATCCTCGGAAATGTATCCGTCTTCGAGATCGCGCTGGACCATCTCGACTGGCCGCTCGCTTGGCTCGCCATAGCCGCCGCCACCGCCGGTCTTCATTTGAAGCACGGCACCTTTGGGCATGTGGAAATGGGTCGATTTGGCGATCGAGTGCACTTCGCCATCCGGCATTTCGGCATAGCAGTTGTTGGGCCGTGCTTCCTTGCCGCCGAGCAGACCCCAGGGCGCGTTGAGCGAGCGCTCAAACACCGTGGTAATCAGCGTATCCTCGGTCATGCGGATATCGAGATTGAGGCCAGGTCCACCTCGCCATTTGCCTGGGCCGACGGAATCCTTGGCCAAGGCGAGCTGTTCGATGATCCAGGGGTTGCGGTGTTCCCAGACTTCGGCCGGCGTGAACCGGGTGGCCGACTCGGCGATATGGAGCATGGTGCCACCATCGCCGCCATCCCAGGCGCCCTGCCCCGTGGGCAACGGCGTGCCGTCGGCCCAGGGTTCGCGGGTTTCTTCCCGCTGGCCCCACGCGACGAGCGAACAGATACACCCACCCGATTGAGCGGGAACGGCCTTCGGCATTGCACTTGCGACGGCATTGTAGATGACTTCGATGGCCTGAAGGCCGGGCCAGCCGTAAATGAACGATGGCGCAGGCGGCAGCGGATCAAACATCGATCCGGGCCGGGTGATGACCTTCAGGGCTCGGAAATGGCCCTCATGGGGGGCTTCGCCATAGCCCGCGAGCATTGTGATGGCGACGCGGCTCGCCGAGATGGTGGTCGGGAGAGGCGAATTGGTGGGACCAACCTGCTCGTCTGGGACGCCCGAAAAATCAAGTACAACGTCGGAGCCTTTGACTTCGAGCACGATCTCGAACGGTATGCGGTCCTTGGTGACGCCGTTATTGTCCATTTCGCCCCTGCCGACGTATCGGCCGTCGGGGATTTTTTCGAAATAGGACCTCACGATCCGCTCGCCATGATCGAACATGTCATCGACCGCGGACGCAAAGGTTTCGAGCCCGAAGCGCTCGACCACTTCGAGGAGGGATTTGACCCCTACCCGGCATCCCGTAACCTGAGCGTCGAGATCGCCGCGCACCATATGGGGCACGCGCGTATTGGCCATGATCATGCGGAAGATATCCTCGTTGAGGACCCCTTCCTTGTAAATCTTGACCCCGGGGAAGATGACGCCTTCCTGGAACACGTCGGTCGTATCGGTGCAGTATGGATCCTTGGCTCCGATATCGAGCCAATGGCCCTTGATAGCAGTGTAACCGATCAGTTCTTCGTCGTTGAAGAACACGGGCATGATGATGACCATGTCCTGGGGATGAGATCCGGTTCCGAACGGCCAGTTGTAGATCAGCGCATCGCCGGGCTTGAGGGTCTCGGTGCCGCCGTTGGCCTTGACAGCCTCGATGATGCAGAAGGACAGAGTGCCCATGAACATCGGGAGTGAGGGCGCCTGGGACAAAAGCCGGACGTCCTTGTCGTAGATGGCCACGGCGAAATCGAGTACCTCATAAATGATAGGTGAAAACGACGTCCGGATCAGCGCCCGCTTCATCTGGTTGGCCGCCGAATTCAGCGCGTGACGGATCACTTCGGTGGTGATCGGGTCGGCCTTGTTTTCAGTCTTGCGACCAAACATGCCCGCATTATGGACGACGGGTTCGTGTCTCTTTGCCATTTCAGTGTGTCCGTTCCAGAATGATCTCGCCCGCTTGACCGTTCGAGATGGTCCATTGGACGTCGACGTAAGTCGTCGTCGTCTCTTCGGTGATGATTGCAGGGCCTCTGACCTTGCCCGAAATCCGTCCGCGGGGGATGACCCTGAACGGGACACGCGCGCCGGTCTCGAATGAATAGACATCCATTACGCGGTCGTCCTGGCCGTCCGAGCGCTTGGGCGTGTAGCTCAACTCGCGGCGGGGCAGCAGAACGGTCGTGCTCGCGCGGACCGAGACCAGTTCCACGTCCTGGTTCATCGTACCGCCGAAGGTACGCGCATATTCGCTGACGAACCGGTCGAGAATGACCTCTTCGGTCTCGGTGACCTCGCCCTCGCTGATGTCGACCTCGATCGAAAGCGTGTGCTCCTGACCCTTGTAGCGAAGGTCGAGGCGCGCGGATTTGACGGCGTCGCCAGCGTGCGCCGCACTGCGTTCGGTGAGGGTGGCAAAGAGTTCGCTGAGGACGCCGTTTACGACATCTAGCGCGCCCGGGACAAAATCGATAACGCGAGTACGTGCGGTCGATTGCACCATGTCGGCGCCCAAGAGGCCCCATGCCGAGAAATTCCCGGCCAGCGGCGGAATGACTACATGGTTCATCTCAAGCTCGTCGGCCAAAAGCGTGCCCATAAGCGGCCCTGCGCCGCCGAATGGCACAAGCGTGATCGTCCGTGGATCGAGGCCCTGATCGAGCGAAATTTCGCGCATGGCATTGGCCATGGCTGCGGACGAAATACGCATTACACCGGCAGCGGTGGCCTCTACATCCTGCTCGATATGGGTGCCGACCGCTTCAAGAGCGACGCGCGCCTTTTCGATGTCGAGGTGGATACCAGACGCGAGATCACCCGGCCCGAGCATGCCCAACCAGGCAGCCGCATCGGTCATTGCAGGCTCCGTGCCGCCCTTGCCGTAGCAGGCCGGACCGGGAACCGCGCCAGCAGAGCGCGGTCCGACCCGCATCAGCCCGCCCGGATCGATATGGGCAATCGACCCACCACCCGAGCCGATCGAACGTACATCGACCCAAGGGCTCTGGATGGGCATATTGTCGATCATGCCCTCAAAAAGGACCTGCGGCTTTCCGTCGATGACCAATGCGGTGTCAAAGCTGGTGCCGCCGACGTCGGCAGTGACGAGAGCCTTGATGCCAAGCATCTTGGCGAGTTCGCTGGCACCCTGCGCTCCGCCGACCGGGCCGGACATAATGGTTTCAAATGGACGGTCTTCCGCTTCAGCAAATGTCATCGATCCCGAGCCCGAACGGGTGATCAGGGATGTTCCCGTAAAACCGAGTTCACGCAGGCGACCGTCAAGGCGGCGCAGGTAGTTCGACATCCGACCGCGTACGAAGGCGTCAATGCAGGTTGTCGATGTGCGCTCATACTCGCGGTATTCGCCGGAAATCTTGTGCGAGAGTGAAATGCCGCCTTCGAACCCTTCACCCCGCAGGAGGCTTTCGACAGCCAGTTCGTGTTCCGGATTTGCGTAGGAGTTGATGAGGCTTACAGCGATTGCATCGACGCCTTCGGCGATGAGTTTCTGTGCCGCGGCCTTGACGGTTTCCACGTCCAGCGGACGATATTCCGAGCCGTTGCCGAGCATACGTCCGTCAACTTCGAGCCGGAGCCTACGTGGCACGAGAGGTTCGGTCTGTTTCCAGAACAGATTGTACATCTCAGCCCGGTCGCCGCGACGAATCTCAAGGACGTCGCGGAAACCTGTGGTTGTGATGAGCCCTACTCTCGCACCTCGACGCTCCAAAAGAGCGTTGAGGCCGACGGTGGTGCCATGGAGAAAGAACTCGGCTTCCTCGATGATATTTTGGGGTACGTGCTGAGTGATCGCATCGACCACCCCTTCTTCGGGCGCCGAAGGTACTGTTGGTACCTTTCCTTCGACCGTCTCGCCCGTCCGCTCGTCGAAATAGACGAGATCGGTAAACGTGCCGCCAATATCGACACCAATACGCGTTGCCATTCGTTCTTTCTCCTGGAAGAGTCTATTTTGCCCAGTACCGGTAGTCGGGCAGCGGCGAGAACGTGAACTCAGTCACGGCGTCGCTCAGAACCACGACGGGCTGATCCTCAAAGAAGAGAATCTTGGGATATTCAGCCCGCCAGATTTCGGTCACCTGATCCATAATGCCCTGGCGCTCCGCCTCGTCGGACGACGCGCGCAACTGGTCGACGAGTTCATCGACCTCGGGATTGCAGTACTCGGTGAGGTTGTTGGAGTTGTCGCAGATCACGTCGTAACCCCAATAGTAACCGACCTCGAAAACACCGGGACCATCGAGCCGCATGAGCGATTGCACTGCGTGACTTTGCGAGAGGTCCTGGAATTCAGCCGCAGGGGCGACGCGAATGTTGAGATTGATGCCCAGATCGGCCCATGTGCTCTGCAGGATCGTTGCGAGCTGTTGTTGGGTCGCGTCGCCTTCCTGGATCATCACCTCGACATCGACCGGAGTGGCGACCCCGCTCTCGGCGATCAATTCCCTGGCCCGATCCAGATCAAACGGGATGGGCTGGCTCAACTCAGCGTTGAACCCAGGCAAGCTCGGAGGAATTGGCCCGTAATAGAGCGTGCCGTAACCGTAGGCCACGCGCTCGACGATGTCCTCGTAGGGCACAGCATGGGCTACCGCCTCGCGGAACACGGGGTTATCCCACGGCGCCTTGGTGTTGGGGAGCATCATCTGCTGCACGAAAGGGTTGGTATAGGCGATAGCGCGCGTGCCAGAGTTGTCTGCGAGCGTCGTCACCGCCTGCTTTGCAAGACCGAAAGTAATGTCCGCCTGCCCGGTGCGAGCCTGAAGCAAAAGTGTAGGCGCAGCCGTGATCCAGTTGACGTTGATGGCCTCGGAAGCTGGCGCATCTCCCGCAAACTCGGGATTTGCGACCATGCGGGCACTCTGGTTGGCAGTGTAGGATTCAAGGAGAAATGGACCGGACTCAGTCACGTTGGCAGCCATAAATTCGTTTGGCTGGCCGGCCACTACCCCGCCATTGGCTTCAACAACCGACGGATCGACGATCGACGCCGCATGCGTTGCCAGATCGCCCAGCATGTTGCCATTGGGCTTGTTGAGCGTGATGGCGACGGTGAGCGGGTCAATGACCTCGATCGCCTCAATGATCACGGGATCGATGTGACCATCAGTCAGGAAGAAACGCCCACAACCTGCCATATCGAGCACGCGCTGAAACGAATAGCGCACTGCCTCTGCGTCGACCGGATTGCCGCTCGCAAACGTATATCCGTCCTTGAGGTGGAAGGTGTAGACCAGCCCGTCGTCACTTATGTCCCAGGACTCGGCGAGATAAGGTTCAGTTGTGGCGAAATCGACGACCCGAGTGCCGTCGGGGCCTTCGGCCGTCCCATACTGGACCAGCCGGACGTAGAAGTTCTGAATGAAGCTGATTTCCTGCAGCCCACATGCCCAGGCAGGATCTAGTGTGCTCGGCGCCACGGCGCTGTTGACGATGAGATCTGAGTCCTGCGCGAAGGCAGGGCCAGCGAATGCAACGAGTGACGACAGAAGTGCCGCTGCGAACGGTAAGCGATAGGTGTTTCGGATGCGCATTCTCGAATGTCCTTTCGACACACGGGCGTCATTCGTTGACCGGCGTATTTCTACGCTGCGCACTTTCAACGCCCCTGAAAAGTGCGCCTAAAGGAAACTATATTTCCGATAGTACATGCCAACAATGCGCTGTCAATCGCGCATTTGACATTCTTTTGGCATTGGTGCGCAGTGCTGAAATCCTAGGCATTCTGCCTAGTATGTGGCGCATTGCGGATTTTTAGGATGTGAGCGGGACGCAAAGGCTGCGTGAAACTGCGCTTGCAGCCTAGCGCAAAATCAAATTATATTTCTTATAGGAAACAACTTGTCCTTGCGTCGGAGCCCTCTGTGTCTGTCACCATTTCCTATGAAGAGCTAGAGGCGCTTCTCGAGACAATCTTCTTGCGTCACGGCACGCGAGCGGGTGTTGCGGAGCTTCTCGCGGCAAACTGCGCTACGTGTGAGCGCGACGGTGCGCTGAGCCATGGCATCTTCCGCATGCGCGGCTATGTGGATTCGCTCGCAACAGGTTGGGTCGATGGATCGGCTGTGCCTGTTATCGAGGACGCGGCGCCTTCCTTTTGTCGCGTGGATGCGCGCAATGGCTTCGCTCAGCCGGCACTAGCGATGGCGCGCGAACTTGCGATGCAAAAGGCCCGCACGACAGGCGTTGCGGTCCTCGCGATTCGCAATTCACATCATCTCAGCGCGCTGTGGCCTGACGTGGAGCCGTTTGCTCAGGACGGTTTGATTGCCCTCAGCGTGGTCAACAGTTTCGCCTGCACTGTGCCGTTCGACGGGACGAGCGCGGTATTTGGTACCAATCCGATAGCATTTGCCGCTCCTGTCGAAGATGCCGATCCGATCGTTTTCGATCTTGCCACTTCGGCCATGGCGAATGGTGACGTGCAGATCGCTGCGCGCGCGGGAAAGGCGCTTCCGCCTCACTCAGGGGTTGATAGCGAGGGGCAGCCCACCATAGATGCGAGAGCCGTATTGGATGGGGGTGCATTGCTTACATTCGGCGGATACAAGGGCTCATCGATATCGATGATGGTGGAACTCCTCGGCGCGGCTCTCACCGGTGGGCACTTCTCGTTTGAGTTTGATTGGTCTGGGCACAAGGGCGCGCAGACCCCTCACACGGGCCAGCTTATTCTCCTCATCGATCCCTCTTACGCTGCCGGAAACCCCTTTGGGTTGCGCGCGCAGACCCTAATTGCGACTATGCAGGCTGCTGGGGTTTCCCGCCTTCCTGGACAGCGCCGCGCGGAAACTCGCGCTTTGGCCGCTCAGAATGGCATACCCATTAACGCTGAAGACCTTGCAGGTCTTAAGGCATTAGCAATAGCGTGACCGCTCAAGAAACCGAATAGAACGGCGACAGCCATGAACCAGCCCCTTGCTCCGGCGCAGACCAACCGCACCCAGCGCCGTTCTCAGCATTCGATTGCAGAGACGCTGCGCCATTTACGGCAAAGCCGCGGACTGACGCTCAACGAATTGGCCCGCCTCTGTGCGCTGGCGCCGTCCACGCTTTCAAAGATCGAGAATGGTCAGATGTCCCCGACATACGACACCATTTTGAGTCTTGCGGAGGGTCTCGCCGTCGATGTGGCAGATCTTTTCTCAGAGCGTCAGACCGCGGCAGTGAGTGGCCGGCGCACGGTTACGCGCGCGGGAGATGGCGTTCAACACAATACGCGCCAGTATGACTATCAGCTTCTCTGCACGGACCTGGCCAACAAGCAGTTCGTGCCGCTGCGCGCGACGATCAAGGCGAACACTGTCCAGAGCTTTGACGGTATGCTTTCCCACCCTGGAGAAGAATTCGTGTATGTGCTTTCAGGCACGATCGAGCTTCACACCCAGTTTTATGCACCTACCCGGCTCTCGGCGGGTGACAGTTGCTATTTCGACAGCACGATGGAACACGCCCTCATCAAGGCTTCCGAAGAGGATGCCGAGGTGCTTTGGATATGCTCGCGGGTCGTCGAGCCATTAAAAAGCTGACATTTCGGTTGATCGGTCGTTTTACTGACGATGTCAGCAAGACCCGGACTACCGAGACTTTTAAGGCCGTTTGGAAATTATCGGGAAAATGGCGGGGGGAACGGACCTGTCGTCGAACCTTCTATTTCTTTTCATAGCCGCAGACTACTCGGCCTGATGCAAGTGTTGCGGGAATTGTCTAACATTTGGCGAATGTGGAGGGACAACGGAGCTTGGACGCATCCGAGCGAGTCAAAACCCATGGGCCCCGCTTCGTCGTTGGTGCAATGTATCAATCTGGGGTAGCCTCCACGCTGCTAGCAGGTGAGGCGCCATGTGACGCCTGGAGCTCCTTTTCGAGTTATCACTTATGCCAGCAAGTCATGATCTCATTCGAAGACATCATTTGCCGGGTGGGCAAAAGTCGTTGCAACTGAAGCGGAAAGCGCACGTCGCCGAAAGCACAGAACATGACTATATCGAATGGGTATGCTGGACAGATCGCCAGCCGAGTCAGGGCACTGGACGTCTCTCTGATCGTTAAAATTAGCGAAATGGCAGCGGCGCGCAAGCGGGCGGGAGAAGACATTATCTCGTTGGGGACCGGCGAGCCCGATTTCGATACTCCAGATTTCGTCAAGCACGCGGCACAAGCGGCAATCGATAGTGGCGAAACTAAATATACCGCCAACACGGGCACTCCGGCACTCAAGGCCGCAATTGTCGCGCGGTACCGCCGGCAAGGCATTGCCGTGGAGCCCAATCAAATTATCGCTTCGACAGGGGCCAAGCAGGTCTTATTCAATGCCATGATGGCGACGCTCGAGCCGGGCGACGAGGTAATTGTACCTACGCCCTACTGGACGAGCTATGTGGACATCATTGCTATATGCGGCGGGGTGCCGGTTGAGGTGCGAACGCGCGGTGAGGATGGATTCGTAATGAACCCCGAGGCGATGGAAGCGGCGGTGACCAGCCGCACTCGATGGTTGCTGCTCAATTCGCCCTCCAATCCATCCGGAGGCGCATATAACCGGGAGCAACTCCGCGCCCTCCTGCCAGTGTTCGAGCGACATCCTCATCTAGGGCTAACGTCGGATGAGATTTACGAGCACCTTGTTTACGACGATTTCTCCTTCATTTCGGTGCTTAAAGCCCTGCCCGAACTTGCCGAGCGCACGCTGGTAGTGAACGGAGTCTCCAAATCCCATGCGATGACAGGCTGGCGACTGGGCTTCGGAGTTGGACCCGTGTCTCTTATCGCCGCGATGTCTACAGTGCAGGGTCAAGCGACGTCCGCCCCCTCCTCTATCTCTCAGGCTGCGGCAGTTGCGGCACTCGATGGGCCCACCGAAATTCTCGAGAGCCGGCGGCAGAACTTCTGGCGCCGACGCGATATCGTGGTGGCCGGTCTCAACGCGATTTCCGGGCTCGACTGCCCCACCCCGCGCGGTGCGTTTTACGTCTTTCCAGATTGCACGGCCCTTCTGGGCCGAAGGACACCGGAGGGAACGGTACTGGAAACCGATACCGATCTTTGCGACTATTATCTCAGTGAAGCAGGCGTCGCCGTGGTTCCGGGAACTGCATTCGGCGCGCCGGGACATTTCAGAATTTCCTACGCCTATGCACAGACGGCCCTCGAGGCCGCGCTGGACAGGATCGCTGCGGCCACCGCCGCGCTAACATGACTCTCAACAAGGATACCCGCTCAATGGCCCACAAAGAGATTCTCGCAGCCGCACTTCTGACAGATGCCGACCTGACCGGCGGGGCGCTAGAAGTCAATTCACCTATCGACGGCGCTCTTTTGGGGTCATTGGCGACTCATTCGGTGAGCGATGTCCAAGCAATGATCGCCCAAGCGAAATCCGCATTCAACGCCTGGAAACTGGTGCCTGCCCCCCGCCGGGGCGAGTTGATCCGACTGTTCGGCGAGGAACTGCGCACAGCAAAGGAGGAACTCGGAGCGCTGGTTACCCTCGAGTGTGGCAAAATCCTCCAGGAAGGCCTCGGCGAGGTCCAGGAGATGATCGACATATGCGATTTGGCTGTGGGCCAGTCACGGCAGCTATTTGGACTAACTATCGCGTCTGAGCGCCCTGGGCATACCATGCGCGAAACGTGGCATCCCTTGGGCGTAGCCGGCGTAATCACCGCCTTCAACTTTCCCGTTGCGCCCTTCGCCTGGAACTTTGCGCTGGCGATTGTTTGCGGCGACCCGGTGATCTGGAAGCCCTCCGAGAAGACCCCGCTGAGTGCAATTGCGACCGCCAGAATCTTCGAGAAGGCTGTTAAGCGCTTCGGGGAGGCGCCAGAGGGCCTGCTGCAAGTCGCAATTGGTGGAGGCGAGATCGGCGAAGTGTTGACCACATCTCGAGACGTTGCCCTGATCTCAGCGACGGGTTCCACCCGCATGGGAAAGATCGTGGGCCCGAAGGTCGCCGAGCGGTTCGGAAAAACCGTACTGGAGCTGGGAGGAAACAACGCGATGATCGTGGCCCCGTCGGCCGATCTCGAGAACGCGGTGCGGGCCATCGTCTTTTCCGCGGTCGGCACTTGCGGACAGCGCTGCACCAGTCTGCGCCGGCTTATCGTACACGCGGATGTTCGAGAGGAACTGGTCGAACGGCTCAAGGGCGTCTACGCTAAGCTACCGATCGGCGACCCTCTGGCCCATGGCACGTTGGTCGGCCCACTGATCGACGCGGATGCCAATACGAGCATGAAGAAAGCGCTCGAGCAGGCTAAAGCCGAGGGCGGAACGGTAACCGGCGGCGGTAAGGCCGAAGGGGTCACGGGTGGCTACTACGTTCACCCGGCTATCGTCGAGATACCACGGCAAACCGACATCGTAAGGCACGAGACCTTCGCGCCAATCCTCTATGTGATGACCTATAGGACACTGGAGGAAGCCATCATACTTCAGAACGACGTGCCGCAGGGGCTTTCGAGCTGCATCTTTTCGACTGATGTGCGGGAGACCGAAATCTTCCTCTCGGCGGCAGGCTCCGATTGCGGCATCGCCAACGTCAACATTGGGCCTTCGGGGGCGGAGATCGGGGGAGCATTCGGTGGCGAGAAAGAAACCGGCGGCGGGCGTGAGAGCGGTTCTGATGCTTGGAAGGCATACATGCGTCGCCAAACCAATACGGTGAACTATTCCCGCGAACTGCCGCTAGCTCAAGGGATCAAGTTCGAGATCTAGAACGACTGTCACTTCGGTGCGCCGCGGTGATTTATTCCGGTTATTGAGCGAGCCTCTCAAGGAGAGATCGAATGGCTAATCATCTGTCTTCCCATGAAATCCGGGGACGCTTCTGCCGCGCCATGTCAGAAATGTACCGCCTGGAAGTTCCACTTTATGGGAACCTAATGGAGTTAGTCCGCGACGTGAACGATAGCGTATTGGCACGTGACCCGGATCTGAAGACCCGGCTCAAGGCGCTTGGCAATCTTGAGCGGATATCGGAGGAGCGTCACGGGGCGATCCGGCTGGGCAAGCCTGGTGAGCTGGCAACTATTCGACAGCTCTTCGCGGTGATGGGAATGGAGCCTGTTGGATATTACGACCTTTCGGTCGCAGGCATCCCGGTTCATTCCACAGCGTTCCGGCCCACCGACGGCGAAGCGCTCAAGCAGAGTCCATTTAGGGTGTTCACGTCCCTCTTGCGAATTGATTTGATCGAAGACGAGGCCCTGCGGGCTGAGGCGGAAGCCATTCTTGCAAGGCGGGACATCTTTACTCCTGGCGTGCGCGCCCTGATCGACAAACACGAGGATGAAGGCGGGCTTAATGAGACCGATGCTGAAGCGTTCATCATCGAGGCCCTTGAGACGTTCCGCTGGCATTCAGATGCTACGGTATCGGAGGCGACTTATAAGAAGTTGCACGACGCGCATCGTCTCATCGCGGATGTAGTAAGCTTTAAGGGCCCCCACATCAACCACCTGACCCCGCGCACGCTCGACATTGACGAGGTGCAGAGCATGATGCCTGAGCGGGGGATCACTCCTAAGGCTGTGATTGAAGGTCCTCCGCCGCGTGCCTGTCCTATCCTTCTGCGTCAGACGAGCTTCAAAGCGCTCGAGGAGCAGATCGCTTTTCTCGGGAAAAACGGTGAGCGGGTGACAGGGCACCACACGGCGCGGTTTGGCGAGATTGAGCAACGTGGGGTAGCGCTGACCCCTAAAGGGCGCAAGCTATATGACGAATTACTGGACAAGGCACGTGGGCTCGCCCAACCCAAGGCTGACGGATCAAACGCGGCCGATTACATGGCAGCGCTTTCGGAAGTTTTTGCCCCCTTGCCTGATGACTACGAGGCATTGCGCGCAGAGGGATTTGCCTATTTCCACTACTTCCTCACTGAAGAGGGCAAGGCGGCGCCGGATGGACTATCGAATGACATCGATATGCTTGTGGCAAGAGGATATGTAGGCTTCGACCCGCTAGTTTACGAGGACTTTCTGCCGGTGTCGGCGGCAGGCATCTTCCAGTCCAACCTTGGGGACAATTTGGCGAGCGACTCCCTAGCCGGTTCAAACCGAGCCGTCTTTGAGGAGGCACTGGGCGTCGCCGTGCGCGACGAGTTCTCGCTCTACCAGTCGCTGCAGGACGCTTCGATCGACGCGGTGATGGCCCGTGTCGCGTCGGCGCGCGCGCGGGCGAGCTAGGGCGCCGTGACTCCGCATTTGTCGCGGACGCAGGCCAGCCTCGCTCGATATCTCCAAGCGGTAGAAGACGAGGGTTTTACTGGCAGCATCGAGACAAGTTTTTCGGCCCGCGAAGTGCTCGCGACCGACAATTCGATCTATCGGGTCCGGCCAAGCGCGGTGCTCTTTCCAACTTCAACGGCTGACATCGAGGCAGTTGGCCGGGCGCTAGCCCAGTCCGGCAATGATACCCCAGCGCTAGTCGTACGGGGAGGAGGCACGGGTACCAACGGGCAGTCGCTTACCACCGGGGTGGTGCTCGACACCTCGCGGCACATGCGCACGATCCTAGACTTCGATGCCGAAAAAGGAGTCGTGAGCGTGGAGCCGGGCGTCGTGCTCGACCAGCTAAACGCGTTCCTCGCGCCCTATGGCTGGTTCTTCCCTCCGATGGTCTCCACGTCCTCGCGTGCGACCATCGGCGGCATGGTCTCAACCGACGCCTCGGGTAAGGGATCGCGTCAATACGGGCGCACCTCGGACTATATCGAAGCACTCGACCTCGTGCTAGCGGACGGCAGCGCCATCACGATCGACAACATGGATCGTGCTCAGACCGAAGCAACGTGCCGGCAAGACGATCGGCTAGGGGAGATCGTCCGGAAAGTACGAGCGGCACTGGAAGGCTCCAAAGATTACTTCCCGGCCGTGTTTCCAAAGATGAACCGGGGCCTGACCGGTTATAATCTCGAACAGGCGCTGCGCGCAGATGGTGGGCTCAATCTGTGCAAAATCATTGCTGGGTCGGAAGGCACGTTAGCACTTATCTCGAAAATCACCCTGCGTTTGGCCCGCAAGCCAGCGGTCAGCGGCATACTAGCGGTTTTTTATTCGGATTTCACCGCTGCGCTGCATCATGTACCCCGGCTGGTGGAAGCCGATCCCCTAGCGATCGAAATCCTCGATGATAAGGTGCTAGCGCTAGCCCAGACCGATCCGGTGTGGTTAGAACTAGGTGCGTTATTCGGAGTACTTCCGAGCACGGTGGGCGCTGTTAATTTCGTGGAGGTAACCGGGGAAACCTTCGGGGAAATTGAAAACAAGCTGCACTGGATGACCCGACACATTGAGGGCGACGACGCACCCACCTTGATCCGAGCGGTGACCGAGCCAGGGGCGATCCGGGCTGCCTGGTCGTTGCGCTCGAAGGCGGTAGGGCTTTTGGGAGGACTCGAGGGCCGGCGCAAAGCAGTGCCTTTCGTCGAGGACACCGCTGTGCCGCCGGAGGCGCTGGCCGGATATGTTGCTGAGTTCCGCGCCCTGCTCGATCGACACGGCATCGATTACGGCATGTTTGGCCACGCGGATGTGGGGTGCCTGCATGTGCGCCCGACGCTGGACATGACAGACGCAGCAGATCGCTTGATGATCCGAACGATCTCCGATGAGGTCGTCGCGCTGACCCGGGCATATGGTGGGCTGCTCTGGGGCGAGCATGGACGTGGAGTGCGCGGGGAATATCTCGAGGAAATATTCGGTCCCGAGCTCTATCCCGTTGTCAGAGGGATCAAGGCTGTATTTGATCCTGGCAACAGGCTCAATCCTGGCAAGCTAGCGACACCAGAAGGAAGTCCCGAGCGAGTCGAAAGAATCGATGAGGTTCCATTTCGGGGAGCCCTTGACGAGACGGTATCGCTGCCTCAGCAAAAGCAGTTTGCCAGCGCCATTGCCTGCAATGGCAATGGCGCGTGCCACGATTGGGATCCCGATGCGCCCATGTGTCCCTCTTACAAAGCAACCCGCGACAAGACCCAATCTCCCAACGGACGAGCGGCGCTTTTTCGTGCATGGGCACAAAAGTCCAATCAGCAGACAGAAGCTGCGCTCAAGGAAAGCCTAGAGACATGCCTGTCCTGCAGGGCTTGCGCCTCAGCGTGCCCTGTCAAGGTCGACATTCCGACTATGAAGTCTCGATTTCTTGATGCCTACTATGCAAGCCACAGACGTCCCCTGCGCGACTACGGCGTGCGTTTCATGGAGCCTATGCTGGTATTGGCGCGGCGCGCGCCCAAGCTAGCCAATAAACTCTTGGGGTCATCGTTGGGCAAAGCCGCAACAAGGGCGATTGGCCTTTTAGATATCCCGTTATTGGCAGAACGGTCGTTGGATACCCAACTTAGGGCTGCGCGCATCGGACGGCTGACCCGGCGGTCCCAGACGGACGCCGCGAGTGTCATCTTAGTACCAGATAGCTTTCTCGCGAGCTTTGATCCCGGACCAATCGTAGCGGCAGCGCGCGTACTGGCGGTGTTGGGATTTAAGCCCCTGGTCGCCGATATCATGGCCAATGGTAAAGGGCTTGAGGTGCGTGGCTTTTCCAAAGCCTATGAGCGAGTCAAAAACCGCCACCATGCCGGGCTGGCATCATACGCGGAAAGAGGCATTCCTATCGTGGGAATCGAGCCAGCAACGACGATACAGGTCCGCAATGAGGGCGCCCATTTTCTCATTTCGATAGACCGGTTTCTCGAGGCGATTGACACGCGCGTTACAGCGAAAACATTAAACAGTGTGAGGCATACCTTATTGGTCCACTGTACAGAGCGGACTGCCGATCCGGCCTCGGGCCTGCGATGGGCCCGTATAATGGACCGGTTCGGCGTCACAATGGCTCCACGCGATGTGGGCTGTTGCGGCATGAGTGGGCTTTTCGGTCATGAGGCCGAACATGCTGAGATGTCTAAGGCCATATTCGATCTGTCCTGGACCAAGGCACTTGCACTAGGAAACGTCGCCGCAACCGGATTTTCCTGCCGGTGCCAGACTAAGCGCCTTGCTAGCCGCTCCGTGCCCCACCCTATCGAGGTGCTAGCCAGAGCGATCGCGCCCGAGGGAGATAGCAATGGATGACGAAGATAGCCCCATGTTGATAGAAGGGCGTCAAATGTCCAAATCGGTACGACAGCCCATGGCTATTCCCCGTCGCTTCCTGCCTTCCATGTCCTTGCTAACTGCGTTTGAAGCGGCGGCGCGCCACCAGAGCTTTACAATAGCTGCCCAAGAACTCGCCATCACACAAAGCGCGGTCTCGCGCCAGATTCGGCTGCTCGAGGAGCAGATTGGGTGCCAGCTGTTCGTCCGCGATAAACAGACGGTACGACTGTCCGAAGCTGGGGCCGCCTATGCGCGTGAGATTGGGGAGGCGCTACGGCGCATTGGCACCGCGTCGCTGAACTTGCACGCAAATCCCCATGGCGGAACACTCAATCTCGCCATTCTGCCCACCTTTGGTACGCGTTGGCTCGCACCCCGCCTACCTCGCTTTTTTGAACTGCACCAGGGAATCACCGTCAACCTGTCGACACGTCTGACGGCCTTTGACTTCGAGTCCGACCCGTTTGACGCGGCCATCCACTTCGGCGATAGGCCTTGGGCCGGTAGTGAGGGCGTCGAGTTGATGGGTGAGATGGTACTGCCCGTCGGAGCTCCCAGCTTTTTCAACACCCATCCAGTGAAATCGGCAGCCGACCTGGTCGAGTTGCCCCTTTTGCACCTCGCGAGCCGGCCCGATCATTGGGAGCGCTGGTTTAGTCGGCACGGCACCACGGTCGGACGCCTGCGCGGCATGCTCTTTGATCAATTTGCAACCGCTGCCCAGGCCGCGGGATCGGGACTGGGGCTGGCACTCCTGCCAACTTTCTTAATCGCCGCCGACCTTGATAGGGGCGACTTGGTTCCGGCGCTGAATGCTCCAATGGAAAGTCCTGAACGCTATTTCCTTGTCTGGCCCGCTGGCCGCGGTCAGCATGGCCCTCTTGCCCATTTCCGCGAATGGATCGTTGATGAGGCGCAAGCTTTAGGGCGTTAGACCCGACCAGAGAGCAAATGCAGTGCCTGGCTACCGGCTCGGTAAAACGCAGTCCGAACGCGGGCGAAAGGCGCCCTTCCAATTGGAGAGTTCGGGAGTATCATCTCCTCGCCATGGGCTATCATCTGAGCCATAGCGCGCCCAAAGACGGTGCCGGGCGCGATGCCACGACCATTGAAGCCGTTTACTCCTATCGCCTTGGGTCCGTAGGAATGGAATTTGGGCAAAGCGTCGCCCGTCATTCCGATTTGGCCGTGCCAAACGTGGGCAAAAGGCGGAATATCGATCCCAGGGAAAATGCTTTCCAGACTTCGTCTGGCAAAGGCCACCTGAGTTCGGCGCGAGAAGGCGTCGATCGCGCCGACGCTACCAAAGATCAGCCGGCCGGCCCTGTCTTTACGCAGCGAAGTCATAACGGTTCGAGTGTCCCAACACCCCTGTCTTTCGGGCAAAATGGTGCCAGCAATATTGTCTGAAAGTGGTTGGGTCGCGATCTGGAAAAAGGGCAGCATGGTCAACTCTTCGTCCTGTGAGGCGAAGGGAAAGTCGCGCTCGAGACTACTATAGGCATTGGTGGCCACGATGACCCAAGGCGCTGTGACGGTGGCTGACGGCGTCGAGAGCGTCCATTTGCCATTCGCCTGTGCTGCTTTGGTGACCGGAGAATCGGTGTGGATCGCAGCACCTAGAGATTGGGCTGCACGAGCAAGCCCTCGTGCATAGGCCAGCGGCTGGATGGTGCCAGCGCGCCGGTCGAGCAGAGCTCCGGCGAACGCGCCCGAACCTATCAGGCGCGCGGCAGCGTGGGGGGCAAGGCGAGTGACTGGTGCTCCCAGGGCCTGCCACTGGCGCTCGCGCTCGCCAAGTTCAGCATAGCCCGAGGCACCGACCGCCAGATGCAGCGTGCCATTTCGCTCAGCTTCGCACTCAATGCCATGGCGCTCAATGAGATCGAAGACGGCAGCGGGGCCGTTTCCCAAAGCGGTTATGAGCGTCATGCCCCAGCGTTCGCCAAGCGTGGCAACGAGGTCCTCGGGCATCACCCACATGCCGGCGTTGACCAAGCCGACATTGCGTCCCGACCCGCCATTGCCGATCCCCCGTGCTTCAAGCACGATCGGGCGCAGACCAGATTCTGCGAGGTGGAGCGCGGCAGAAAGCCCCGTATAACCCGCGCCAATGATCGCGACGTCAGCATCGCAAGATTCGCTCAGCGGAGTTGTTGTTGGCGGCGTTGGCGCACTAGCCTGCCAGAGATTGCTGTGATTGGTATCCTGCAGCATTTTAGCACCCTATCAAGACACCCAAATTGAACGATCGTCGCGTCTCGCGCAAACGCCGAAAGAGTATGACGTTGTGCAGGTTGGTGCGACGCTGAGGGTGCCGACGGCTCACTTGGGAAAAATATGCAACTTTTCAGGTGGCATGGTGAGGTGCACGGTCGCTCCGGGCAGTAAAGCTATCTGGTGTTGGGTTTCGATTTGGACTGAGGTTCCACCTACCTGTATTGTCAGTAGCCGAGCATTGCCCATTTCCTCAACTAGCTGAAGTTCGCCCGAAAGCGTTCCCCTGCCCGGATCACCAAGCGCTACATCGTGGGGACGAATTCCGACAAGCAATGGTGCGCCCGAAGATATTCCTGAGGGTCGAGTGCCCAACGCAATGCGAGTCTCAGTGATTCTGACAAAACACTCGTCGTCCATTGTCCCCTCGAAAATGTTCATGGCCGGTGAGCCGATGAACTGGGCAACAAAGGGACTGGCCGGAGAGTTGTAGAGCTCGAGCGGCGTGCCAATTTGCTCGACCTTGCCGCCGCGCAAAACCACGATCCGGTCTGCCAACGTCATCGCCTCAATTTGATCGTGTGTGACGTAGATCATCGTCGTTCCGAGCCTTTGGTGCAGTCGCTTAATCTCACCTCGCATGCGGACGCGAAGTGAAGCATCAAGGTTCGACAGCGGCTCATCAAAAAGAAAAACTGACGGCTCGCGCACCACGGCGCGCCCCATGGCTACACGTTGGCGCTGACCGCCCGAAAGCTCGCGCGGCAGCCGGGCGAGGTACGGGGTAAGCCCCAGCATCTCTGCAGCCTCCGACACGCGGCGCTCAATTTCCGGTTTCGGGGTCCCAACCATGCGAAGCGGGAAACCGATATTGTGGCCGACGCTCATATGAGGATAGAGCGCGTAGTTCTGGAAGACCATGGCGATGTCGCGGTCGCGTGGAGGAAGAGCGTTGACCACTTCTGAGCTGATTGAGATTGAGCCAGCGGTGATGGGTTCAAGACCCGCTAGCATGCGCAGAAGCGTTGACTTGCCGCACCCCGAAGGCCCGACAAAGACCACGAACTCTCCGTCGGAAATAGAGATGTCCACGTCGTTGAGAACGTCGAGTGCATCATAACGCTTCGTGATGGATTTGAACTCTACACTTGCCATAATCAGCCTATCGGATTGAGCCAGACAACGCACCGGACACGATCCAGCGTTGCATGACGAAAAAGACAACCACAACCGGTATCGCAAAGACGAGCGAGGCCGCCATTTGCAATTCCTGCAGCGTAAAATACTCACCCCGGAAAGAAGCGATGCCGTTGGCGGCAGTCCAGAGCTCCTGAGATGTGACTAAAGTTCGAGAGAACAGGAAATCGTGCCAACTGGTCACGAAGCCGTAGATGAAAATCGCTGCCAAGCCAGGAACTGCGAGCGGCAATGCAACATGGAAAAAGGCGCCCGCATGGGTACAGCCATCTATGCGCGCCGCACTCTCAAGATCGGTGGGAATGGAATCAAAGAAGCCTTTACTCATCCAGATTGCGAGCGGAACGACGAGAGAAATATGGCCAACGACCATCCCTTGCATGGTATCGAGCAGCCCCCATGCGCGAAACAGCATGTAAAGGGGTACAATAATGCTGGTCGCTGGCATCATTTGGGTGGTCAGGACGGCAATGAGCAATAGGTTTGCTCCACGGAACCGCAGACGGCTAAGCGCATAGCCGCACGTGGTGCCGAAGGCGAGAGAGATCGCCGAAGCGAGCGTCGCCACAAGAATCGAGTTCCAAATCCAACGGGCCATCGGACGATCTGCAAAGAGGGTAACGAAGTTCTCAAGCGTGGGCGTGGTTGGAAAAAAGGTCATCACTTGTCGACCGAGCCCGGTGGGTGTCAGTGCTATCACCAACATCCAATAGAGTGGGAACAGCGCAACCATGGCGAGTGCAACGATAGCGATTGTGCGCAAAGTGATAATCAGCAGGGGAGTAAACGGTGCAGCGCGACCCAGGATCACATCACGTCTCCATGGCCGGTGCGCGGCAAAAGCCGCAGATAACCCAGCACAAGCATTGCCGAGGCCAGGACGGCTAAAATGCCCAACGTCGCGGCATAGCTAAAATCAAGGCTACGGAAAGCGGCATTGTAGGTCAGGACTGTGAGGGTTTCGGTCGCCCCTGCTGGCCCACCACCGGTCAGGATGAATATGATGGGAAAAGACTTAAACCCCATGATCATGAGGAGAATGACAATGACCGCGATAATGAAGCGGAGATGGGGTAAAGTGATATGTCGAAACTGCTGGAATGCGTTGGCCCGATCGATCCGTGCCGCTTCATATAGTTCATCAGGTATGGCTTTGAGGCCGGCGAGAAAAAAGATATAGGCGACCGGAAACTCGTTCCATACTTGGGCTACGATGAGCGCGGGAAGCGCGGTCTGGCGTTCGATCAGCCAATTCTGACCGTCAATGAACGGCACGAAGTCGAGGAGCCTGTTGATTACCCCAAAATTGCCATCGTACATGACGCCCCAGATCAGGGCAGTGACCACGGCAGGCACCGTCCAGGGCAAAAGGAACGCGACCCGTGCCAGGCCAGAGAACCATATAACACGTCGGGTAAGCAGCGCTGCGGTCAGCGCCATTCCCACAGACCCGATCACGGTTCCGACCATATAGAGAGCCGAGAACCCCAGCGCCGCGTAAGCTTTGGGGTCTGCAACGAGGCGCAGATAGTTGTGAACGCCGTACGTTCCAGCGGCGGCGGGTCGGCGCAAAGCGATGCTATCAAAGCTCAGTCTAACGGCCTCCAGCATGGGCAGCCCTATGACAAAACCCAGCATCAAAAGCGCAGGTAGGATCATAATAAACGGGAACGCCGGACCGTCGAACAGGACGCTTATCGCAGACGATCGCCTAAAAGCATGTTTGACTGATGTCATGAGGGAGCTCGCTTAAGAAAGGCAGGGCGAAGGGCAGTTGCCCGACGCCCTGCCATGGGAAGATGCCGCCTACGAACAGCAGTCCTCAAGCTGTTGCTGAGCTATAGCGAGCGCTTCTTCGGGCGGAACATTGTCGCGCAGAGTAAGCAGGACCGCATCGACGACGATGGGCCAGATCTCGTTGAACTGGTCGGCATGGCCAGGAATGGCGATGGGATGGGCCGACCCGCTACTTTCAACGTAGGGAATAAGGTAGGGCCGCGCTGCGAGTTGTTCATCGCTGAGCGCATTGACCCCGTAGGGAATGTAAGGGCTGTAGTCACTGAACTGAGACTGAAGGTCGTCGCTTGCCGCCATGGAAATGAACTCCCATGCTGCCTCTGGATTGTCGCTGTCGGCGCTTATTGCCAGTGCCATGTTGACCCCGCCGGTAGCCGGGCCGTCCCAAGGATGGCCAGCGGTCTGGTAGCAGTCAAAGTTTTCCGGATTATTTTGTTCGATGAAAGGGAACTGCCACTGGCCATCGATCGTCATGGACGAACCGCCTGTGGCAAAGAGAGCCCGAAGGTCCGTCTCGCTCATACCTTGAGGCACGACGCCGGAATCGTAGATCGCCTTAAAATACGTCAGTGCGTCAATCGCAGGCTGAGTGTCGAGAGTAAAATTTCCGTCTTCATCGGAAAAGGACCCACCATGAGCCAGTGTCAGCATAAGCAGGGTTTCGTAGGTAGGGTCTTCGTTGGCGTTGACCAGGTTCATCCCGTAACGGGTAACGCGGCCGGATTCGTCAGTTTGGGTCAGTGCCTCTGCATATTCCATTATCTCATCAAGACTCGTCGGAGGACCGTCGAGCCCGGCCTCTTCAAAGTGGCATGAATTGTAGATTAGCTGGAGGGTGCGGCCGGTGATCGGCAGAGCATAGGTTGTGCCATCAACCGTAAGGCTGTCCCAGCCGCCAGGAACGATCGCATCACGCAAGTCAGACTGCTCTATGAACGAGTCCAGCGGCAACACGTATCCTGCGGCGAGAAGTTCGCCCAGATTATTGGGATTGACGGTGAGCACGTCAGGACCTGCTCCGCTTGCGGCCTGGATTAGAAGCTGCTCATAATAATGACCCGCTGACACGCTGCGCGGAACCAACGTGCCTTCTGCCTCGGTATTATATTTTTCGACTAACAGTTTCCACCAATCCCCCATGCCTGGCGCGTCGTAATCGACAACCATAAAGTCGATTTCCTGAGCGTTGGAGACGAGCGAAAGCGGCGCGATTGCCAGCGCCGCCAGAATGGCTAGTGGTGCTTTGATGCGAAATTTCATTGACGTTCCCCTTCTTCTCCGGGCGGGATGGGCCGCGGCTTGCGCCCTGTTTCCCGAACCTTGAGACCGAGTATCCGATCTAGGATTGTCCTTGCTCAAACTCCTTTTTGGAATGACTAGCCCACCCTTGGAGCGGTTTAAAATGCGCGCAACGCAAAGTTACCTGACGAGAGCTCGTCAGGCCAAATCGACAAAGCTGCCAATCCGCTATGTTCACGCCGCCCGGATCTGCCGGACGGGGGTCCTCGTTTCGGATGTCAACCACTGAGCAAAACCGGCGATTGCCGGGTCGCCCACCAGTCGCGCCGGCACAGCGAGTTGATATCCGCGTTCGTTTAGGTCAGTGCCCTGGAACAGGGCGACCAAATCATGAGCCTTTAGTTCGCGCGCAATAAGAGCTCGCGGCAGGATCGCCACCCCATGTCCGGCAATGGCCGCTGCGATGGCCAACTCAAATCCGCCAAACGTGAGGGTTGCGGTTTGCACGGGCTCAGAGTCTGTCATGGCAAACCATGCTGGCCACAGGCCCGTCATGTCCGACTGTGAAAGACGTCGGGCTCGCGAAAGGTCAGATGGTGCTTGAATTGCGAGGTGGTCTCGCAGGGCCGGCGAGGCAACCGGGGTCCAGTCGAGATCGAAAAGCGGGGAAACAACAACGTCCTGTTCGTTGGGGCGTCCGAGATGGATGTGGCAGTCGGCGATCCCGTCGGCCTCCGAACCGGTTGCTATTTCGAGCGCGATGTCAGGATGGGCGTCGCGATATCGTTGTAAGCGTGGGACAAGCCAACGCGAGGCAAATGAAAGCGGAGAGGCCAGGACAATGCGATCACGACCGCGGGCGCGGGTCCGCAGCGCCTCGGTGTTAACCTCAAGGTCTTCTAGCAATTGGCGAATCTGGGCGAGATAGGCCCGCCCCATATCGGTGAGGCAGATCTGATGGCGGGTGCGGGCGAGCAAGGAAACGCCCACAACCTGCTCGAGCTGGCGCACTCTTTTGCTGACCGCGCCCTGGGAAAGGCAGAGGTCTTCGGCTGCGCGCGAGAAGCTAAGATGGCGGGCCGTTGCCTCAAAGGCCACGAGTCCAGCGACTGAAGGTATCGAACGACGGGGAAAATCCATGTGTCACCTCCGGGCCGACGGCCGGCCTCCTCAGGTACTCGATGTGGTTGAAAAGGGGCGGCCGTGATGCCTGTCCATGAGGTATTTGGCGACGTAATAGTCGATGTGGCTCCCGCCCCCGTTTTTCATCATGGTGATATCGCTGTCTGACGTTCTGCCTTCCGCCTTGTTCTGGCAAAGCTCAAAAAGATCGCCGCGCACATCGTCAATGGTGATCACACCGCGCTCAAAAGGCCCTAAAAACTCGCCTGATCGTGTCGTCGTCTGCCGGTGATCTACAAAAACCTTGGCCCGCGTCAGCACGTCGTCATCAGCTTCGCGCATCTGAGGGGTAAATGAGCCGACAAGATCAAGGTGAGCGCCAGGCTTTAAGAGTTTGCCCTTGATGTGAGGCTCCGAAGCCATTGTCGCCGACGAGACTATGTCCGCCTCCGATATAGCATCATCAAGATCGTCAACGATTTCGGCCTGGATGCCTTTGGTCGCCAACTTGTCGACGAGCGCCTCCGCATTGGCCGTGGTTCGGTTCCATATTCGGACAGTCTCGATTCCTGGCCGAGCACTTAGGTGAGCTTCTATAAGATAAGGTGCCAACCCACCTGCCCCGACCATCAGGAAGGACTTGGCATCGGGTCGCGACAGCATCTTAGATCCCAGAGCCGAGTCCGAGGAAGTCTTGCGAAATATCACCGCTTCTCCGTCTATGAGCGACTCGATGACCCCCGTCTCGCCATTGATAAAGGCATAGATGGAATTGACCGTGGGCAAACCATGACGTTCCTTATTGTTTGGAAAGGAAGTGACCATCTTGGCGAGGATGCCCTCGCCAGGCTCCCATGCGGGTAGAATGATGAAGATGTCGGGTTGGCCAGTTGGGTTCGGCTCTTGGTAAATGAGCCGATCGGACTGTTTAGGCATTCCGCCCATATGTGCCTTCTCAAGAGCATCGATCAGCCCAGGGAAATCGAGGAGTTCATGGACGCGTTCAGCATCTACCATCAGCATGGAATAAGGTCCTTTCAGTTTTTCAGTTCGACGACCGCGTCAATTTCGACGCAGACGCCCAAGGGAAGACTCGAAACGCCGACAGCGGCGCGAGTATGGCGCCCGGCTTCGCCGAACAATTCGAGCATGAGGTCAGACGCACCGTTGACTACCTGCGGGTGAGCGTTGAAATCTGGCGTCGCGCAAACGAAGCCGCCGAGCCGGACAATCTGGGCCACACGGTCGAAATCGCCATCGACTGCGACGCCGAGCTGGGCGAGGATCATGAGCGCACAATGGCGTGCAGCGTCCCGAGCGGTTTCCACCGAGACGTTTGCTCCAACAATGCCGCAATAGGGCCCGGGAGACTCAGCCACCCCCGTGGTCGGCGGCAACTGACCCGAGATAAAGCAATGACCGCGCGAGACCAAGAATGGTACGTAGCTGCCTTTGGGGGCGACGATTACGGGAAGTTGGAGGCCGAGCTCCTCAAGGCGGTCGCTAATCATTTTACTGTCTCTTTTCGTTCGACGAGGACGGCAACGGCTTCTCGCGCAATGTAAAGATCAAGTGTACCGTCGCCCTCAGGCACGCTGCCGGGCCTAACTTCCAGGGTGAGTGCCGTGCCGTTTGCGGTCTGGCAACGAAGGTGGATCCGACCTCCGAGAAAGGTCTGCTCGTGGGCTCGAGCAGGCAGCGCGAGCTCCCCGAAACCTGGGCCAGACCCCACAATTACGTCCTCAGGCCGGATAACCAATGTGACGACGTCACCTGTTGCAACGGTTCTTCCACCGGTAACGCAGTCTGCCGGAACCGCCCAATTCTGACCTTCGACCTCAAGGTTAAGCACAGCGCCGTCGTTGCCAGAGACTCGGGCCGGCAGCATGTTGGCCGCGCCCACGAAGCCGGCGACGAACGCAGTTGCTGGGCGCGCATAAACGGCACGGGGTGTATCGAGTTGCTCAATTCTTCCATCCTTCATCACCGCCACCAGATCAGACATGGACATGGCCTCGTCCTGATCGTGGGTGACGAAGACGAATGTCTTACCAGTGGTGCGCTGGATGGACTTTAGTTCATGTTGAAGCTCAAGCCGGAGCTTAAGGTCGAGCGCTCCCAGTGGCTCGTCCAGGAGCAGTGAAACCGGATCGGGCGCCAGCGCACGAGCCAGCGCAACACGTTGACGCTGTCCGCCTGAAAGCGCGCTAGGCTCGCGACTGCCGACATCGGGAAGCCGGATGAGTTCAAGCATGGCATCGACGCGCGCCTCAATCTCGAGACGCGTCATTCCTTTCATCTCGCAGCCGAATCCCACATTGCGTCGCACGCTCATGTGCGGAAACAGGGCATAGTCCTGGAAAACCATATTGACAGGCCGGATATGAGGAGGAAGCGCCGTCACATCTCTGCCTCCCACCATAATTGAACCGGAGTCGGGTGTGAGAAATCCTGCAATGGACCGCAGTAGAGTGGACTTTCCGCAGCCTGATGGCCCGAGAAGTGTAATGAATATGCCGCTCTCGACGGTGAGTGAGACGTTGTCAATCGCACGGAACTCGGCGAACGACTTGGCGACGTTACGTACCTCTATGGCTGGTACAGATTTAGACATTCTTGTCGTCTCCTGACGCCGCAAGTCGGCCTTGTTTTGCAGGGGCGGTACGCTTGCGGGTGAATCGTTCAGCATAGATTCCCAGCGCAATGGTCGCGACGAGGACTAGTGTCGAGATCGCCGCAAGGCCAGGATCGAAACCGAAGCGCAGCCGGGCAAAGAGCAACACCGGGAAGGTCGGATCGAAACTGCCGAGAAAAAAGGACCGAGTGAAATCCTCGAATGAGAGCAGCATGCAGAACATAAAGGCGCCGAATAGTGCTGGACTTAGATACGGTAGCACCACGCGGAAAAAGATAATGAACTCATCTGCTCCTAGATCTCGAGCGGCATCGGCAAGATTAGGGCTCATAGAGTTGAGGCGCGTGAGCAGCATGACGACAACAAAAGGTACCGACGACACTGCATGGCCAAAGGCGATCGCGACCAGACCAGTTTGGATGCCGAAATTGCCGATAAACATGCGAAGCGCGATGGCGCTGACGACGATGGGAATAAAGGCGGGCATGACGATGATCGTGATCAGTATCGCGCGCCACACTCCGTGGAAACGCGCGACCATAAAGGCCATCGGTGTTCCAATCCCCAGACCGAGGATAGTCGATAAGACAGCGACCTGGAGAGACACCCAGAGGGAAGCAAGTATCTCGCGGTCATCGAGAACCGACTGATACCAATCGGTCGTCCATGACTGAATGGGAAAGGCGACGAAGTTAGAATCCCTAAAGCCCATCGCAGCCATCACAAACAGGGGCAAAAAGAGCCAAGTGACGAAGAGCCAAAAGTAGACTGGCAGGGCTACTTTGCCCAAGTGGTGCATCATGACCGTCTCCCTGGCTGTTTCTGCAGCACGGCCATGAACACACCGACATAAGCAAGCGCGGCAAAGATCAAGATCATTGAAAAAGCGCTTCCCAATGGCCAGGAATCTCCCGCTCGCCCAAAGATCTGGCCGATGGTGGAGGCAAACAGCGTGTTGGATGGGCCTCCAAGCAACACCGGCATGGCATAGAGGCCAACGACCAGCAGGAAAACGAGCGTGCAACCGGTGACAATTCCATCGCGTGCCAGCGGTAGAATAATACGCGTAAACCGTCGAAAGCTAGTCGCCCCGAGGTCGGCGGCCGCTTCAAGTAGCCGATCGTCGATCTTTTCTAGCGCAGAATATAAGGGGAGGAGCATATAAAGTGAGGTTAGGTAGAGCACGCCGATCGTCAGCGAAATGTTGTTGTAGAGCAGCTCAAACGGCGGGCCCGAATAGCCTACAGAGGACAGAAAGGAATTGACCGCTCCACGATTGGATAGCATCAGCATCCAAGCGAACGAGCGAATGATTTCACTGATCCAAAAAGGGGCAATCACCAGTAATAATAGCCTCACCCGCCGGATACGAGGCGCAACTTTGGCGATGTAATAGGCGACTGGAAACATCACCAAAAGGGTCAGGGCAGTTACCAGGGTGGCGAAGATAAAGGATCGGGCAAAGGCCGACAGATAGAGGGGGCGCTCGAAGAAGGCGAAATAGTGCCGGATCGTAAATTCCGGGGCTGTCCCCGCGGCCAACGGGTAAGATTGGTAAAAGCTGATTACAAACATCTGTACGAGGGGTGCGATGTTAGCAAGCACGATCCAGGCTAGCGGTAGGGCCGAGATTATCGCTAGCCGCGCCAGCGAGGAGCGCGCTAGCAATTCGGTCAGCGACCGATAAGCAGCAAAGCGTCGAGCCCAGATAAAAAATGCGGTCATGGACGACCCGATCTTTCAATAATTGTATGTCCCGGACGCTTACCGCCCGGGACGCGACGATACGACTAGGCGGCGCGGATTTCTTCTGCCGCGGTGTCGATAAGATCGAAGATGAATGGAGCTGTTTCGACATCGACCCACGAGAGCCGTGAACGCTCCTCGGCTCCGAGGGCCAGCACGGCCCGCTCCTCGGGAGTGAGGTGCTCGCCGGTGCCGGCGATCACCGATTCATATCCGGTGGAGCGAACAATCTCAGCCCCGTTCTCGGACGAGGATAGAAGCGCATTAAGGAAGGTGTAGGCGTTGTCCAGGTTGGTGGCGTTGCGGGTGATGTTGAACCCGTAAGCGTAGGCAAGGCCCCCTTCCTCGGGGATGGTATAGCCAGCAGGGAAACCTTCGATAATCAACTGGGCGGACGGGCCCGAACCGGCCTCAGCCAGCGCAACGTCGCCATTTACGAACATCTGCTGGATCTCAGTCGCAGCCTCATAGTAGCGACGCACCTGCCCCTTGTGCTCGATAAGGAAATCCCGGGTGGCGTTAACCGCTTGCTGAGCCTGCTCGGGATCATCCATGTACGATGCTGCCGAACCATCATAGCCAAGATAGTTCATGGCGATCTGGAAGAAATCCTGGATTTGGTAGGTCGTGCGCCCAGCATTGGCGGGATCAAACATTACGTCCCAGCTCGTTGGTTTATCGAACTGCTGAGAATCATAAAGAAGGCCGGTTGTGACCACAACGAGTGGAACGCCCCAACGTTCACCATTCCGAGACACCCAGGTTGCCTCAGCGTATTCTGGCTCAATTCTGTCCCAAGCGGTCATCTTACCCATGTCGATGGGTTCAAGAAAACCAGCATCTACGAATTGGTAGAACCGGTGTCCAGCGCAGCACACGATGTCAGCACTGTAGTTGCCCTCTTCAGCCGCCATCAGATTAAACTGCTCACCCTGGTCCGATACCTGCCGGATGTTAAGGCGAATGCCGCTTTCCTCCTCAAAACGTCGGCGGAAGTCATCGGTGATAAATCCCGAATAGGACCAGACGTTGAGTTCCCCAGCCTGGGCAAAGGCGGGACGTATGATCGCAGGAGCTGCAAGGGCCGCGAGCCCCGTGGCGCCAGCACCGCGCAGTAGTGTGCGCCGGGTCAGTTTGCTTTTCATTGTTCCACTCCGAGTGAAGGTTGCAGGGGGCTTTTGTTATCGTTCTTATTGGCGTGGGACAGGCTCGCACCCTTGGCGCCTGTCATCGCATCGAGCGCCTCAATGAGCGCATCGAGTTCTTCAACAGTGTTGTAAGCGTGGATCGACGCCCGAACCATGTGGGTCGTGCCCCCGGAAATGAGCGCGAAGCGTGTGAGTTGGCAGGCCGATACGGACGTGTTGATCGAATGGACCGAGCGCAGGCGAGCCACAATCTCGGGCGAACTCAGCACCGCGTGCGAGAAAGTGACAATACCACTTTTTTCGGTGCCGCGGTCATGGACGGTGATGCCACTCAAGTCCGAGAGCGAAGAACGAAGATGTTCCGAAAGCATGCGGATGCGGTTCCACATCGGTTCAATGCCGACGTCGAGCGCATACCGAGCGGCGCAGCCGAGACCGATCTGACCAGCAATACTCGCCTCCCACAGCTCGAACCGGCGCGCATCGGCTGCGATCTCGTACTCGTTTACTCCAGACCAACTTGCCGAGCGAATATCAAGCGCGTGAGGCACCAGGCGATCGAGCCAGTCACGGCGCACCCACAAAAAACCCGTGCCGCGCGGGCCACGCATATACTTTCGGCCCGTCGCAGACAGCATCGTGCAGCCTAGGGTCGCTACATCCAGCGGCATCTGGCCTGCCGACTGGCAAGCGTCAAGCAGAAAGGGAACGCCATGGGCGGCGGCGATTTGGCCAACCATTACCGCGGGATTGATCAAACCGTCATTGGTCGGCATGTGCGAGAGGCAGATGAGCCGAGTGCGCGGGCCAATCATCGCCGCGAGCGCCACCAGGTCGATGGTTCCATCTTCAGCGTCTGGTACCAGCTGCAGCTCAATGCCCTGGCGTCGTTGGGCATGCAAAAAACTGACCATGTTAGCATTGTATTCTGACCGTGCCGTCAGGACGACATCGCCGGGCTTCCAGTCCATTGCATGGAAAACCGCGAGCCAAGCGCGAGTTGCGCTGTCTAGAAAGGCGATCTCATCTGGGTGCCCACCGATCATCGCTGCTACGTGGAGATAGAAGCCCTCGATCGCGTCTGCTGCCTCGACTGCTGCCTCATAGCCGCCAATGCGACTCTCAAGATCTAAGTGTCCCTTTATCGCCTCAAGCACCGGGGACGGCATCAGCGAAGCACCGGCATTGTTGAGATGCATGACATCATTCAAGCAACCCGGAGTGGTGGCCCGCATGGCCTGAATATCAAGTTCCATAAGCCTGCTTGTTGATTCTGTTACGCTTTCCGTGAGCAGCGTATAGTTTTCTTCTGGTGAAGAGAGCGCTGTACGCCCTGTATCACCGCATGACATGGGTAGACTGGCACCAAATTTTGCGCCACGAAAGAGTGATAAGATTCATTGTGAGTATGAATTTGGCTCATGTCACTACGTCGTCACATACCCTCTGCTAGCGCGCTTTTGGCCTTTGAGGCCGCCGCGCGGCTAGGATCTTTTTCGCGGGCGGCAGAGGAACTCAATATCACTCAGCCTGCGGTCAGCCATGCCATTGCAGCCATGGAGAGACATCTGGGCCAGAAGCTGTTCATACGTTCCGGCCCGCGCCTCATATTGACGGAAAACGGAGAAAAACTTGGCCGTGTGACGACCCGATCATTCAGCGCGATTCAAGAGGTCTTCGAGGACATCGAAGGCCGCGACCCTACTCGGGAAACAGTCATGCTTTCGATCTCCTCAGGCATGGCGACCCATTGGCTCATGCCCCGATACGATCGCTTCCGGGACCATTTTCCCCAAGTGGACTTGCAGTTCCAGCTTATCCCTGGCAGCGTCGGGGGGCCGCTGTACAATTGCGATCTGGGTTTGCGGGTAGCTTCGGGGGAGGACTCGGCAGAGCTTGACGGACGGTTCGCACCCGAACGCATCCTCGCAGTCTGTTCACCAGCCTACCTAGCCGAGTTCGGCAAGTTTGAATCTCCACGGCGTCCTCAGACATTGATCGCCCTGCCCGACCACTGGTTTGGTTGGCCCGAGTTCTCCCATGCAGCACAATACAGGCTGACTTCTGACGGCGATCGGCTGTCGTTTTCCGACTATTCGGTCTGTGTACAGGCGGCGCTGAGTGGGCAAGGAGTGGCACTGGGGTGGACTTCTGTTACTTCTCGACTTCTAGCTGACGGTCTCCTGGTAACGGCAAGCGATACCGTGGTGGTCACCGGGCGCAGCTATCACTTTGTGACCTCGAGCCAGAGGGCAACACGGCCGATCGTTCAGGCGGTCCGCGAATGGCTGATCAAGGAGATGCACAAAGACGAAGCGGAACTGGAAGAGCTGCTCGCATGATGCCGCGCTAGCTATTCCCCGAAGTCCTACGGGTCGGAAGAGAATTCGGTTGGCCGAAGAGAGCACCGGTCCGACAATGGCCGGATAACCAACCTTCCGGAAGGTCTCCTATGAAAGTCAAATCCGCCCGCGTCCACGTCGTTCCCTGCGGCAATCGCCGTGCCGTCATCATCGAACTGGAGACCGATACAGGGCTCACTGGCCTCGGAGAGGCCGGGATGGCATATGGTGCTGGCACGACCGCAGCGGCCGAGCTTGCTGGAGAAATGATCGAGCGGTTCGTCATTGGGGAGGACGCAAGTCGGATCGAACGCATCTGGAACACGATTTACGACACCGCCTTCTGGACGAAGGGCGGAGGCGCGATAACCTTCTCCGCTTTGAGTGCTATCGAGCACGCGCTTTGGGACATAAAGGGCAAGGATCTGGGCGCGCCGGTTCATTCGCTGATGGGCGGACCTGTCGACGATCATGTGGCAGTTTATGCCAATGGCTGGTGGATTGGGTGCGACGATGCCAAAAGCTACGCGCGTGCGGCAGCGCAAACTGCAGCCCGTGGCTTTAATGCGCTTAAGCTGTATCCGCTTGGGATGGCGGATCCGATCACAGTGGTCAAGCATCCGGTGCGCCGTGCTCTCGACGCTTCAGCCCAACGGTTAGTCGTAGAAAGATGTAAGGCCATTCGCGAGGCGGTGGGTTCGGACGTCGCGATCCTGCTCGATTTCGGGGGCGGGCTGAGCCATCACCAGCTCATGACAATTCTTGAAGCGATCGAGCCTCTAGATATCGGTTTTGTCGAGGAGCCGGTGGACCCTGCCCTGCCCGAAGCCATGGCGCGCGTGGCAGCACGCACCTCGATCCCGATCGCAGCTGGTGAGCGCACTTATACCCGATACGGCTTTCATGCGCTTTTCTCCGCCGGGGCGATTACTATAGCTCAACCGGATGTGTGCAATACGGGTGGACTAATGGAAACAAAAAAGATCGCGGCTATGGCTGAGGCATATAATTTGCGCGTCGCCCCCCATAATTATGGCAGTCCACTCGCCACAGCGATATCCCTCCATGCCTGCGCCGCGATCTCGAACCCACTAATACTTGAAATTTTCCCTGACTTCGAAAAAGAACCCGGCTATCGGCCCGTGATCGAAGAACCGTTCGAGGCCAAAATTGTCGACGGAAAACTCGCGTACCCCACCGGACCAGGTTTAGGGGTAAAAGCGGACCGAAAATCGCTCGAGGACACGCTCTGGCGTGCGATCTGAGCGGAACGGACCGATGCTTGACTTGGCGAACTTACCGAGAGACCGCTATCCGCAGATCAGAATATGACGTATCCAGCTTCATAAAAATACAGCCGTCGGGTAGCGGTCGATTTGCCTATTTCCGGCTTTCTCGCCAAGCGATCAGGTTATCGATGGCCGCATCCAACCCTGGAACCGCAGTCCAGTCGTGCGGCTGAAAGGGCGCTCGCGCCCGTCCGGTTTGGTAACCCATTCGCGCCAACACGTACTTTGTGCCATCGATGATGGACGGGTAGACCCGCTCGATCATATCATTGGCTATGCCCTGCAAACGCAGTGCTTTGGACTGATTGCCTGCCTCCCATTCCGAACGAATGGTAACGAACACATCGCCCATAAAGTTGTACGTCGTACCGATGCCCCCGTCGGCGCCCATGGTCAGCCCCGCGAGCAAAATCTCATCAAAACCGTTGAAGAAGATTTTGTTGGGATAGGCGCGTTTGAGCTGATCGAGCATGTAGAGATCGGCCGACGTGTATTTTACGCCGGAAATCTTCGGATTTGCGAGAAGGCGATCACAGAGCTCCCGCGAAAGTCCTAGTCCCTTCTGGGGAAAGGAATACACGATGAGCGGGAGCGCTGATGCTTCCGAGATCGCAGTATAATGGGCAAACAACTCATCTTCCGAAAATCCGTAGTAAAACGGAGAGATTGCGGAAATAGCGGAATATCCCGCCCTCTCAGCCACTTCTGCCAATGATTGAGCATCCCGCGTAGCCACTGTGCCTACGTGAGCAATCAGCTTTAGCCCTGGGTTGTGCTCAGCAACTGCTTTTAGAACGGCTTGCCGCTCCGCAACCGACTGAAGCACTGCCTCTCCGCTACTGCCGCCGACGTAGACCCCGTCTAGTCCCTGTTTCTTTTGGAATTTTAGGAGTCCCTCAAGAAGGGTGGGATCGAACTCGCCGCCCGCGTTGTAGGGCGTGACCAAAGCCGAATATAGTTCTCGCATCATCAAACTCCAAAAATTCTTATCATCTGGCTTGTGTTTGATCTCGTTTGGTAAGTCAATTAATTATTTTGGCTTTACAAAACAGCTGGGCGATGCAACAACCCGCTTCAGGAGGCGTCATGACGACCACTACCAAATCACAGCGCATCTCTGCCGAGGACATCGCTGAGGAACTCGCCCAGGACATTAAAATGTCCCGAATTGAGGTGGGGTCGCCTTTGCCGTCTGAGCGCATAATCTCGGAACGATTTGGGGTGTCCCGGCCGACAGTGCACCAAGCCGTACTGACCCTCTCTCGCCAAGGATATTTGACCCTACGTGAGGGTCATCGTCCGAGGGTCGCCATGCCGCGGGCCGAGGCACTTGAAGGATTTCAGTCTCAAGCTGTTACTGCGATTTTGCGTCAGCCAGAGGGCCATGCCAGCCTAGAACAGTTCCGCCAAATCATAGAGCTAGGTGCTGTTCGCTTCATAGCCCGGGGCGGAGCGCTCCATCACATCGGTAAGCTCATAGTGCATCTTCGCGCGGGCGAAACCGCGCAGTCTCCCGAGGAATTTGTTGCGGCAGATGCAGGGTTTCACAAGACCCTGATTTCCAGCATCGAAAATCCAGTCATTACCAATCTCTACGGAAGTTTCATCGACGAACTCTTTGAGCGGCGTACGGCACTAGCTGTCGATCGATCGCGTTGGCCACGGGTTCTCGATCAACACCGACAGATTGTCGAAGCCATTCGCAATCGCGACGAAACGACCGCCGCACGCGTCCTCGAGGATCACTTGATGGACGCCTACACATCCACCGTATCAACGAAACCTAACGACTAAACACAACTGGAGGAAACCATGTCCAATTCTCGCCTAGCCCTACTTCTAGGAACCGCCCTCTGCGCGGTGTCAGCACCTATTCAAGCGCAAACGCTCACACTGGGTCTTCAGGAGTCGCAGGGCCACAATCTTTACGTTGGCGCTCAGGCTCTCGATGAAAAACTGCAGGAACTGTCCGGTGGGACAATGAGCCTCGACATCTTTCCGGGCGCGCAGCTAGGCGATTTCCGAGCCATGGCGGGGCAGGTACAAGCCGGCGAACTGGATCTGTTTATTCACGGCCACACCGACCTCAACTATATGATCCCTGAGCTGACGCTGATCGGCGCCGCCTATGTGCTGCCGAGCTTTGAGGCCTACGAAGATCTCTTCGAAAGTGAATGGGGTGACGAGACGCTTGCGCTGTATGAAGCGCAGGGATTGCGCCCCCTGGACTCCTGGTATCTTGGCATGCGTCAGATGACGTCCAATCGCCCCATCAACTCAATCGATGACATGCGGGGGCTCAAGCTCCGCGTCCCCAACACCGACTTTCTGATTGCGTTCGCAGAAGGTGTCGGCGCTCAAGCATCCCCTGTCGCCTTCCAGGAGGTTTATCTAGCCCTCCAGACAAACCAGGTCGATGCGCAGGAAAATCCCCTTCCAACCATCGAAAACATGAAGTTCTTTGAAGTGCAGGATTATATCGCACTCACATCACATTTCATGGCCGCGATGCAGGTCACGGTGGGCGACGCAACATGGCAGAACCTGACTGAAGAGCAGCAAGGCTGGCTCCTCGAAGCCGTGAAACATGGTGGTGAGGTCTCGGATGAACTGACTTACACCGACGAGGCGGAGCTGCTGGCGTTCTTTGAGGAACAAGGTCTTGAAGTGACCGAGCCTGAACTGACGGGTTTCCGTGAAGCTATGCAGCCTTATTACGACACGCTCGAATCCCGGTTTGGAGAAGGCAGCGTGTCAAACCTGATCGCTATTACCCAACCTTAACTCACTGGACGCCGATTTCTCGGTTCCTCGATTGGGACAGGTGAAATCTCGCATCTTGTCAGCGACCACCCTCTTGCCCGGTGTGGCAGGAGGGACAAATTGGGAGGCCGTCCTTGTCGAATTCAGAAAATGATCAAGCCAGCGATTTAGGGTCTGAGAGGCGCTTGAAGCCCTACTCTATCGAAGGATCGATTGCTGCAGCACTTATGGGCTGCCTGCTTTTGACCGTGGCGGTTCAAGTTGTCGGCCGCTTAGCAGGGGGCATTGGACCAGTTTGGACAGAAGAACTTTCACGCTGGGTTTGGGTATGGATGGCCTTCATCGGTGCCGCAGAGGTAGAGCGTCAGCGGGGAAGTCTCCGGATGGAGATCGTTTCGGGGGCGTTGCCTCGGAAGGCTAGCACAGCTCTGGATATTGTCATCGACATTGCGTTCGTGGCCATTCTCATTCATCTCATCCAAATTGGATGGGCCATGGTTGAGCGCACAGCGACCTACTCATCAGTCGCCCTGCCCGTCCCTACCGCCTTCCTTTACGCGGCCTTTCCCATCGGCGGCATGTTGATCCTAATCCGTTTGGTCCTTCGTATTTTCAGCGATGGAAAGAGCCTATTTAGCGGCGCGTCGGGGAGCGACAAGTCATGACTTTGCTCATTATCGCGGGCGCAATGCTCGGCATGATTTTCATCGGCGTGCCCATCGCGGTCGCGATGCTCTTCACCTCAATGGGCTATTTTTACATCACGGGCACTGGTCTATCGTTCGCCACCCAGCGCCTTGTAGACAGCCTCAACAGCTTCCCTCTCCTGGCTATACCACTTTTTATCCTCGCTGCTTCGCTGCTCACAAATGGCGGGATCACCAATCATATTTTCGGCTTCGCAACTCGGCTTGTAGGCCACGTACGTGGCGGTCTTGGACACGTCAATGTGCTCGCGAGTGTCTTTTTCTCAGGCATGTCTGGGTCGGCAGTTGCCGACACCTCTGGGTTGGGAAAGATGGAAATCGACGCGATGCGCAAAGCGGGCTACGACGACGACTTTTCTGGCGCGGTCACTGCAGCATCGTCGATGATAGGGCCGATCATTCCGCCATCTATCACCCTCGTACTCTACGGCGTCAGCGCCAACGTGTCGGTGGGCGCCCTGTTCTTGGCAGGTATCATACCTGGGCTGGCTTGCGCGCTCGCCCTCATGGTTATGGTCTATATTGTCTCGGTAAAACGTAACTACCCGGCCCTGCCCCGAGCTCGCCTCAGCGAGATTTTGTCGAGCTTCCGTAGCGCCTTTTGGGCCCTCCTTACCCCACTGATTATCATCTTAGGAATTTTCGGAGGAATATTCTCGCCAACGGAAGCCGCGGCCGCAACAGTAGTTTACGCGATCTTGATCGACCTCTTCATCTACAAGCAGCTCACTTGGCGCAAAATCTGGGATTCGCTTTACGAGTCAGCGACCCTGTCGGCGAGCATTGCGTTCATTGTTGCCAACGTCGGGATGTTGGGCATCATATTTGCGCGAGAACAAGCACCGCAACAGATTGCGGCATTGTTCTTAAATTTCGTTGAAGACCCGCTGATGTTCCTGCTGATGGTCAACATACTGATCTTCTTTTTGGGCGCATTCATTGAATCGATGGCGATCCTTTTGATCCTGGTTCCCATACTGGTGCCCTCAGCGCTCGCCTTCGGTATCGACCCTGTTCAATTCGGCATCATCGTCTGCTTTAATATAATGATCAGCACCCTGACACCGCCGATGGGGATGGCGCTGTTCGTAGTGGCGAAAGTCGGAAATATCCCGTTTCAAAAGCTTGCTTACGCAATTCTTCCTTGGCTCATCCCACCTCTGGTGGTGCTTGCTCTCATAACTCTATTCCCTCCGCTAACGCTGTTTCTACCCAGCCTCGCTGGATAACATTCCGCCGAGCATTTGAGTTCGCGTGGGAGGTCGCGCTTGCAAAACCTCCGACGCGACGTGGTGCGAATATTTGGCGAGGGGCTCAAGTTGCCTCTCGTACAAACTTATCGCTAGCTAGGGTATAGCGACCCATAAGGCCAAGTGATGTAGCGAACTAGTTCGACTGGACCCAAGACTATGGTACTTCAAGTCTTGAATGCCACACCTCTTGGAGAGAGCCGATGGTCAACCCAACTTTTGTTCCGATAGCGATTGACCTCCCGGAGTACCAGAAATTAGACGGGACGAAGGCATCTGCTCCATTTAGCAAGTCCACCCATGACCTTTTCACACGAGTTTCTCTAAGTAGCCCCGGCAATGGCGACGGTCCTCGCACCAACTATTTCAAGCAACAACTCGTTCGAATTGCGGAGCAGATTAATCAGCCCAGCGTGCCATACCGTTTTACCGACGGTCGCGGGCAGCGCAGATCTATGGATGGTGGCTGTTTAAAATTTGTCGGCCCTGATGGTCAGGGTGTTGTCGACTTTGTTGAGGTTGATGGCTTCATCGTCGGCGTGACTATAAAGCCAGAATTATTCGCGGCCTACGCTAACACTTCTACTGAGCCAACTGACGTAACCCAGCTTTTAGCGCTTGAGGGCATTACTGAAACTGAACGCCTTAGGCTTGTAGAGGCTAGGCTGGGACAGGGCCGGTTTAGAGATCAGGTGCTTGCCAAATGGCAGGGAGCTTGCGCTGTGACAGGTGTGAGGCTGACTCGCGTAATAAGAGCGTCCCACATCAAGCCCTGGCGCGAAGCTTCGCATGCAGAGCGCCTAGACGCCGACAACGGCTTGCCGCTTGTCGCTACGTTGGACGCGCTGTTCGATGCTGGCCTTATCTCGTTTGACGATTCAGGAAACATGCTAAAACATGCGGATGTTCTTGCCGAAGAAAATGTTCAGCTCGAGCGCGGTCTTAGGTCCCGTCCGAATGATCGCACTGCTGAATATCTGCGATATCATCGGCAAAAGTTTGCACTGTAATACCATCGCAGGCGCCCTCGCGCCCGCCGCCTGACCCCGACCGTCGTTGGCATCGATCAGCACGTCCGGGGCAGCCTGTGTTGATTGCCGTTGAGATCTGACCCGGTATTGGAGTGAACCCCTGGGACTGGACCAGCGCAGCGTTCCAAACTAAGCCGCCTGTTGGGCGAGTTGGGTTTCAAATTCCTCTGGTGAGCGATAGCCGAGGGCAGAGTGGAGCCTTCGGGTATTGTAGATTTCCTCGATGAACCTTGGCAAGCTGTCGACGACATCGGCAAAGGTTTCGTATTCGCAGAGATAGACCTCCTCGACCTTGAGCGTTTTCATGAAGCTCTCGGCCTGAGCGTTATGGTAAGGATTGCCGATGGCGCTCATCGAGCCCCGCAGTCCGGCGGCTTCAAGCTCATTGCGATAACGCTCACTTGCGTATTGGCAGCCGCGGTCCGAATGGTGAATGCAACCGGGGG